>DJRJ01000083.1:251-2852 GCA_002438865.1 Clostridiales bacterium UBA6363 | reverse complement strand
ATATCTCCGTTTCGCCGTACAGTGCCTTGAATTTCAATTTTTTTACCTTAACATTTTTTTGCTCCGCAATATAATCTATAGTGTGAAATCCGATATTATGACGGGTCATTTCGTACCTGCTCCCCGGATTTCCCAATCCTGCTACAATATACATATTACTCTCCCATTAAATCAAGAATTTTTTTTGCACAATCATCAACCGACATATCCTCCGTTATATGCAGTCTGTAATCACAGTTTTCATAAAACGGTATGCGGTCATTAAACCTTTTCCGTATATCCTCTATGCTTTGGTTCTGCAAAAGCGGACGTGTCCTTGACGCTTCGATTATTCTTTTTTCTATTATTTCAAAATCTGGCGCAAGATAAAACACCTTTCCCGTTTTTTTCAGACAATCAATGTTTAATTTGTCAAGCACCGTACCGCCGCCTGTGGATATAACTGCATTTTCCTCATCTGCAACAGTTCTTACCGCCGCTTTTTCAAGCTCTCTGAAATATTTTTCGCCGTGCGTTTTAAATATTTCATTAATGCTTGTACCCTCTTTTTCTTCTATATATTTATCGGTATCTATGAGTTTTCGCCCCGTAAGCTTTGCAAGCTTTTCCGAAACAGTGCTCTTTCCCGATGCCATAAACCCCGTAAGGACTATATTCATTGCCCGAACACCTCGCTTTTGATTTCTGCGCCGATATTATTGGGGAGCTTTTTATCCATAAAAAGCTCATACGCCAATATGCCTTGATTTATAAGCATATCGAGTCCGTTCATTGTTTTTGCGCCTCTTTTTTTCGCCTCTTTCAAAAAGAGCGTTTCCGACGGATTGTATATCATATCGAATACCGTTGTATTCTCACCTATAAAGTCAAGATTATCTATACCGTCTATGCTGTCAATCGGAAGCACATCTGTCTGCGGTGACATTCCTGCGGAGGTGGTGTTTATTACAATATCATATTTATCCCTACGCATATCCGTATACACGCAAAATCCCGTCTGCTCCTCCACTTTTTTACTCAAATTTTCCGCTTTTTCACGTGTTCTGTTCATAATTGTTACGGATTTGGGATTTTCTTGTATCAGTCTTATAAGAACAGGCTTTACCACACCGCCTGCACCGAGTATGAGTATATTTTTACCGCTCACATTCGGCTCTGCGGTGCAAAGCGCTTTATAAAATCCGTCCGCATCGGTGTTATAGCCGCAAAGTCTGCCGTTACGGTTTACAACCGTATTCACCGAGCCGAGCATTTTTGCCTGCTCCGACACCTCGTCCAGATACTGCATTATATCAAGCTTGTGCGGTATTGTGGCATTTATCCCACGGATATTCATCGCACGCATACCGCAAATCATATCTCTAAGATTTTCCTTTTCAACTCTCCACGCACAGTATACGCAGTTATCGCCTTCACGGTCGGCTATAAAATTATGTATTGCCGGCGAGAATGTATGTTCCACGGGACAGCCTATAACGCCGAGCTGAATTGTTTTTCCGTCTATCTTCATAATAATGCACTCCGTTTCTCCACTGTAAAAAGCCCGACAAAGCGCAGTCGGGTTATTATATAATATATGAGAGCCGAACACGACTCCCATATATTATATCACACTCTTTTCAATTTTTAAAGTATTTTTTTCAGTCATTTAACAAAACCGCCGAAATTGCACGTGCTATATCCGCACCGCCCTCCAGAGCCTCCTGCAACGAATTGCCGTTACTGCCCACTTCAAGCAGTATACTGCCGGGCGAAGCTTGCATATTAAAACGTTCACGGCGTATATCTATCGGGCGCATCAGTCCCGGGTACATTATCTGCGCCGTGTTTTGTATTTTTGCCGCAAAGGCAAGGTTTCCTCTCCAGTTAGGGTGCTCCAGCCCCATACTGTCCGTACCGACAACAAGCATAACCTTTGCCGTTTCCGTGCCGTTTTGATTACTTGCCACACGAAGCTTTGAACCGTCCTCGTACACGAAAGCATCACGGTGTACGTCAAGCACCGCTTTTATCGAGGGATATTTCTTAAGGTTTGAATTTATGGTGGTAAGCGCTCTCGTGTATGCGCTCTTATATGACGGATAATCATGCACGGTTGTGTCATGTACGGTCTTTATGCCGTTTTCCTCCAATATTCCGCAGATTACATTCCCCACCGCCGTCATATTCCTCGCATCGTCCGTTGTTCTTTCGGTTTCTCCGCTCATTGCGTCGCCGTTGTAGCACTCGGTTGTGTGCGTGTGTATAACAAGCACGGACGGTTCTTCTTTGTTTATTGTAAAGGGCATTTCAGCACCGCAAAGTTCGTTTACGTCAACAGAGTAATCCGTTGCGTTGTTTGCCGTTATGCCGACTGAATTGTTTATCTGCTCCTTTGACGGAAATCCCGACGGCTGTTTTGTCGGTTCGGGCGTGCTTTCTATATCGGGCATTTCGGTACTCATCGGCTCGGGTGACGGTTCCTCATACGGCAACCCTTCTTTGGCTATCTCTGCCGGCTCGTCCGCATTAAAACCTATAAGCCTGTTTAGCAGTTTTTTAATATTAAGCGTGCCGTCCGCCCCCGGAAGTTCCTCCGAAACAATCTCACTGTAATTAAAC
>DJRJ01000083.1:0-186 GCA_002438865.1 Clostridiales bacterium UBA6363 | reverse complement strand
ACTGCCGCTATTTTCTTTTTGGTAATAACTATCGCCGTAAATCTCATAATATTTGTCCTCCATATTAATGATACGGCAAATACGGCTGTGATATTACACAAAAAGAACCTGTCAACAAAATATTGTCGGGCAGGGAAAAGATGATAAACTCCTCAAAAACAAAACAGACAAACCTTAAACGGTTTG
>DJRJ01000001.1 GCA_002438865.1 Clostridiales bacterium UBA6363 | reverse complement strand
TCTCGTTGGCAAGTCCCGGACCGACAACTCTGCCGCCCATACAAAGTATGTTTGCATTGTTATGACGTCTTGACATTGTTGCGCTGTATGCATCCGAGCAAAGTGCGGCACGTATTCCCTTATGCTTGTTTGCCGCAATCGAAATGCCTATTCCCGTTCCGCAGATAAGTATTCCCTTCTCCGCCTCACCGCTTATAACCGCATCGCACACGGGTGCTGCGCAGTCGGGATAATCAACACTGTCCTCGCTGTATGTACCGTAATCCTTTACGGCGTATCCCTGTTCCAGAAGATACTTTACAATATAATTTTTCAATTCAAAACCGCCGTGGTCGCTTCCTATTGCTATCATTTTAATTCCTCCCGATGTCTTTCATCATATTCTCTTTCCGCCTGTGACTTTCTCAGGTAAAACGGCGTAAGCTCCGCATAATTCATAGTTTCGCCCTTCTTTGCCTTTTCCAAGGCAAGCGCCGCAATCGACGACGCCCTTTGCATAAGCACTGCCGCCGGCGCAAAATGTGCCCTCTCGCCAAGCTTACTTACTATATATTCACGGTGTGCCTCCACTCCGTCACCCACAAAAATTATATCCAATAATTCGCCGCAGTTTTTAACACATTCCTCAATGCTCATTGCCTCGTCCGGACTAAGCTCTTTAAATCCGTCCTCATCCCAGATGTACGAAGCGGTGTAAACCTGGTTTCTGCGTGCGTCCATAATTGGAACGATTATATGCTCGGCATACGGCAGATTGTAAGCCAGTCCCGCAAGCGTACTCACTCCCGCAACAGGCTTATTTACGCTGTGTGCAAGCGCCTTTACGGTTGCAACGCCTATCCTAAGTCCCGTAAAAGTCCCCGGCCCGTTTGCCGCCGCAAACAAATCTATATCCCGCACGGTAAGCTCAAGGTCGTTTAAGAGTTCTTCAATCATAACCATAATTTTTTGAGAATGTGTCTTTTTATGATTTAAAATATTCTCGCCCAAAAGCTTGCCGTCCTCCATCACTGCAACAGTTGCCACGTTTGATGAAGTATCCAAAGCTAAAACTTTCATTTGTTTTCCTCTATTGTTATCTTTCTGAAATCGTCGCCCATATCGTAATTTTTCGATATGGTAACGTTATACCGCTTATGCGGCAGTATATCATCTATAAGCTGCGGCCATTCGATAACCGACACGCCGTCACCGTCAATGTATTCATCATAGCCGATTTCGTACATTTCATCGGGATCGTCAATTCGGTACACGTCAAAATGATACAGCATAAGCCGCCCCGAATATTCATTCACAATAGTAAATGTGGGGCTTGTTATAGGCTCGTTTATGTCAAGTCCTCTCGCAAGACCACGCACAAACGCCGTCTTTCCCACGCCCATTTCGCCGTACATACATACCACATCGCCGCTTTTAAGTTTCTGCGAAAAATCATATGCGATTTTTTCCGTGTCCGAACACGAGTTTGATACATACTCCATAGCTTAAAACAACCCCGAAATAATGCCGTTTTCATCAACGTCTATCTTCTCGGCTGCCGGTGCTTTAGGAAGTCCGGGCATAGTCATAATATCTCCCGCCTCGGCAACTATAAAGCCTGCGCCGTTCGATATACGCACAACGTTTATATTAACCGTAAATCCCTCGGGACGTCCCAAAAGCGAAGGATCGTCCGAAAGCGAATACTGCGTTTTTGCAATGCAGACAGGCTTTTTATCCAAACCCAATTCCTCAAGCTTTTTTATCTGCTTAAGCGCCTTTTTTGAATAGCAAACGCCGTTTCCGCCGTAAATCTTGGTAACAACCGCATTGATTTTATCTTGTATTGACATTTCCGTATCGTATGCCGGGATATACTCTGCTTTTCCGCTTTCCGCAGCCGCTATAACCTTTTCGGCAAGCTCCGTTCCACCCTCGCTGCCTTTTGCAAAGACTTCGCTCAAAGCACATTCGGCACCCCATTCACGGCACATATTTATAACGGTGTTCAGTTCCTCTTCGGAGTCCGTGTCAAATCTGTTCACCGCAACAACAACGGGCGCACCGAAACTCTGCATATTTTCTATATGTTTTTTAAGATTTGATATTCCTTTTTTGAGCGCCTCAACATTCGGGACTTTTAGCTCGTCTTTTTTAACTCCGCCGTTGTATTTAAGCGCCCTTACGGTCGCAACTATAACCACAGCATCCGGACGTATTCCGGCAAACCGGCATTTTATATCCATAAACTTCTCTGCGCCCAAATCTGCGCCGAAGCCTGCTTCGGTAATGGTGTATTCAGCCAGTTTCATTGCAAGCGTTGTTGCCTGAACACTGTTACAGCCATGTGCGATATTGGCAAACGGGCCGCCGTGAATAAGGCACGGAGTATGCTCCAGAGTCTGAACAAGATTTGGTTTTATTGCGTCCTTCATAAGAGCGGTCATTGCTCCCTCCGCATGAAGATCGGACGCCTTTACCGGCATACCGCTTGTATTGTAGCCTATAATAATCTCGCCGAAACGTTTTTTCAAGTCCGAAATATCGGAGGCAAGGCACAGTATCGCCATAATTTCCGATGCAACGGTTATCATAAAACCGTCCTCACGGGGAACTCCGTTTATCTTTCCGCCCATTCCGACAACCGTCTTTCTGAGCGCTCTGTCGTTCATATCCATAACACGTTTCCAAACAATGTTTGTTGTATCGATATTAAGGCAGTTTCCCTGTTTTATATGATTATCAATCATAGCGGCAAGAAGATTATTTGCGGCTGCGATTGCATGCATATCCCCCGTAAAGTGAAGATTAATATCCTCCATAGGCACTACCTGGCTGTATCCGCCGCCAGCGGCACCGCCTTTAATTCCCATAACAGGACCGAGCGACGGCTCACGCAAAGCCAGCACACATTTTTTGCCCATTCTTGAAAGAGCATCGCCCAAGCCTATAGTTGTGGTCGTTTTTCCCTCGCCTGCCGGCGTCGGGTTTATTGCGGTAACAAGCACAAGCTTTCCGTTTTGTTTTTTGCCAAACTTGTCCCATACTTCTCTGCCGAGTTTTGCCTTGTATTTTCCGTAATACTCCAGTTCATCGTCATCAATTCCGACAGACGCCGCAACATCACGTATGTGCTTCATTTCGGAGCGCTGTGCAATTTCAATATCGGTAAGCATAATCTTCCCCCTTTGTCACTTATATAACCTCAAATAGAGCTGAGCATATGCCCAACTCTACCGTTTTATTATCTGCCTTGTCCGATGATTTTTGTCATTAGTTATTATTGAAATATCCTCTGTCCTCACGTACTTTTCTCAAAAGAAGATCAAGACGATGTTCAACATCATTAAGCACATCATCAACATACTGATCCGTGTCGGTCTTGATTTCCATTGCCTTCTGAGTTGCGTTGTTCACAAGATCCGTAGCCTGTTCGTAAGCTTTCTTTGTTATTTCATGCTCATCGATAAGCTGCATCTGTGTTTCCTCGGCATTCTTCTGAATGGTTTCTGCTCTGGACTCTGCCTCGGAGAGAATTCTCTGTCTTTCCTCCTTGACCCATTTAGCCTCCTTAAGCTCATCGGGGTAAACCAAACGTATTTCCTGAATATAGTCAAGAAGCTCGTCTTTATCGATCATGACTTTGCCTGTAAGCGGCACTGACGACGCCTTATCAATAGCCTCCTCCATCATATCGATAATCTCCATTATGTCCATATCCATATCCATTCTACTCAATCCTTTCGTCTATTTGTATTTTTTGTTTTATTGTGTTTATAATTCTGTGCGGTACAAGTCCCGCCAAATCACCGTTAAAGCCTGCCAGCTCCTTTACCATACTGGAACTGATGTATGAATACTTGCTGTCCGTCATAAGAAAGACAGTTTCATATTCCGGATTCAGGGATTTATTTAAAAGTGCCATTTGAAATTCATATTCAAAATCAGCAACCGTCCTCAAGCCTTTAACGATAACCGTAGCACCCTTTGCCTTTGCAAAATCAACAAGCAGACCTGTAAAAGAATCAACCTCGACGTTATCGATATGGCTTGTAACCTTCTTTATCAGTTCCACTCTTTCCTGTGCGGTAAAAAGCGGATTTTTCTTTGCGTTGTTAAGCACTCCCACAATCACCTTATCATAAATATGGCTTGCACGCTCCA
>DJRJ01000040.1:14153-14771 GCA_002438865.1 Clostridiales bacterium UBA6363 | reverse complement strand
ATTTGTTATTCCCCTTTGTGGTATATTTTCGGGAATGTTGTTCCCTGATGTTTACAGCTTATTTATATTCTGCAGGCTGCGGTTTCCAGCTCGGGTCTGCAAACTGGTGTGTATCGTAATCGGGATGATTTGCCATATATGCCTCACGTCCCTTTTTCTGATTTGCCGTTGCCTGTGCAATTGCGTCATCTATTGTCATTTTTCCCGACCATACGTCTTCGAGGAACAAAGTTTTCATACTCTTAAGACCTGCCATATCACAGTTCGGACCCCAGTGTGTTTCGGTTACATTCTTTGCAAGCTCCATAAAGTCCGTCCAACCCTTTTTCGGATTGTCAAGCGTTACACCCTCCATAACCTTCGGGTCTGCCGGTGCGGCAACACAGCCTTTATACATTCCTGCAAGATACTCATCCGAAAGGAAGAAGTCTACAACTTTTCTTAATTTCTCAACCGGTACTTTTGACGCCGCATTTACAAACTGTGAACGTCCGTATCCGCCGTTCTGCTTATAATCGTGCTCCTCGTCTACGATAGGAAGCGGCGCAACGCCCCAGTCGCATTTTGCGGGGAACTGATCGCTTAATACGCCGACATCAAAGTTAAATCCGTATTTCA
>DJRJ01000040.1:3366-14144 GCA_002438865.1 Clostridiales bacterium UBA6363 | reverse complement strand
TCATACCGATGCCGCCCTCTGCAAACAATGCTCTTGCGGTATCGTTATCTATACTGTCACCGCCGGGATATACACTTCCGTCATCTCTCATATCAAGAACAACCTGTGCATAATCCTTTAAGAATGAATAATCATAGTCATCTTCTGCGGGATTGTATGCCTGTCTGCCGCCGCTGTATACCGATGCCGGAGCCAAAATGTCTGAATTGAACCAGCCGTCCCACTTCTTCGGGTATATTATTCCGTATTCTTTCTTATCTGCATTTGTAAGTTTCTTTGCGTCCTCACGCATTTCGGCAAGCGTTCTCGGCGGTTTTGCTTCGCCCTTTTCATCAACTATGCCTGCAGCCTTGAACATATCCTTGTTGTACAAAAGTCCCTGTACATTTCCGACTGTTACGGGTACGCAGTAAAGCTTTCCGTTATACAAGTCCTGTGTGTTCTTTAATTTGCCGTCATACTTCTTTTTCAAATCGTCAATGTCACTGCCGTAAATATCGTCATACGCCATTATGTAGCCTTTGTCTGCAAGCGCTGTGATGCTTCCGCCGCCGAATATGTCGGGTGCCGTTCCGCTCTGCAGTGCCAGTTCAAGAGTTTGCGTAAGGCTGTCGCCGCCCTGGAGCGTGTATTCGATTTCGATACCGTCCTTCTTGCCCTGGTTCTGATTGTAGTTGTCAATCAGCTCACGTACTACGGCTTCTGCATGTGCGTCGCCGTTCCAGTATGTAACCTTGGTTACATCTCCGCTTGCCTCCTGCTTTCCGCAGCCGGCTAACATTCCCATTCCCATTGCTGCGCAAAGCGCAAGTGCCGTAAGTTTAATTGTTTTTTTCATTTCTCTTCCTCCTTAAGAAATTTTATTTTTAATTTTAACAATTACCGTGCTTGATTGTGAGCGCATTTTCGCATAAATGCCCTCGGTTTAATTTTATTTTTGTGTACTTTTGTTGCCTCCTTCTTTTCCTTTGTAATATTTGCACATCATTTCATTAATACAAATATCCTTTTTGTTCATTATATCATCATATACGTATTAAGTAAATCAAAAAAGTTAATCTCTAAAGTATAAAAAATTAACATATATTCAAATTGGAAGCATTTGCCGATTGACAATACAGCGATTTATATATTATAATTACGATAAGCGAGGTGATTTTCATGGCAACTTACGAATTCGGCAATCCGTTTGTAAACGATTTAATATATCCGTTCACTCTGGTAGATACGGGCTTTTCGCATTGTGACAGCGAATATTTTGTAAATCGTGTCTGTGCGCCGTATTATGCTTTTGAGTTTATAATAAGCGGAACTACATATTTTAAAATAAACGGCGAAATCCATGAGGCGCACCGCCATGATATTGCAATTCTTCCGAAAGGCGAACAGCACTACATATATGCAACGGACGAGGATCCCTCGGAAAAGGTATGGTTTGTATGCGACGGACCGCTGATACCCAACATATTAACGGCGTATAAATTCGGCGAGCTTGAAATTCTGCACACATCGGAGCTTATAGGCGATTTTTGCCGTATATATGATATTTCCATACAGAAAGATATTCCGAAAACGGAGCTGTTTAATATCTGCGCCGAGATTTTTCTGGAGATAGTGCAAAAAACCTCCGAGGCACAAAAGCGCTCCGATTTGCTTATGTCCGATATTGCGAACAGAATACGCTTTGAAATTGACGACAGTCCGTCGCTCAATATTAATCTTGACGATATAGTTGAGCAATGCTTTTGCACAAAGCAGTATGCAATAAATGTTTTTAAAAAAAGTTTCGGAGTAACTCCGTATCAGTACATATTAAAAAAGCGTGTCCAGACAGCAAAACATCTGCTGCGTGACACACGCTTTTCAATAAATGAAATTGCAAAAAATGTAGGGTTTGACAATAATCATTACTTTTCTTCGTTTTTTAAAAAGGAAACCTCAATGACGCCGTCAGAATATCGGAATATGATATTCAAAAGCGCCAATGCTGCAAGACAGCAATATAAAGATGCTGCGGCAAAATGAACTCATTTTGCCGCAGTTTTTTTACTCTGCCTTATAAATTTTTGCGCTCATTGACGGCAAATCGATATAGAAAATTCCGTCCTGTGAAATCTCCGTTTCCTCACCGCCGAACACGCTTTTCATTTCATAAATTCCAAACCGCGCCTCGTCAAGGCGCACTCTTTCAAAGTTTTGACCCATATTAACGGCAACAACAAGCTTTTCCGCATTGTCAAAGCGCAGATACGCATACACGTTTCCTACCTTGTAAATCGTTTCAAAGCCGCCTGTCGAAAGGGCACTGTTACTGTTTCTCAAAGAAATAAGTGTTTTGTAATTTTCAAGAACTGTCCCTGTGTTGTCATACTTGCTCATATTATCCCACGGGAAGGTACTGCGGCAGAATGGGTCACCGTATCCCGTCATACCGATTTCATCACCGTAGAATATGCACGGAACGCCCGGCAGTGTCATTTGCAATGCCAAAAGTACCGCCGCACGTGAACGTGCGGTATTGTATGCGTTCTCGTCAATCACATATTTCGCCTGAAATTCACGGTCAACCTCGTACCGTGACGGAGCACCGCTCATAAGAGTCATAATGCGCTCAACATCATGGCTCGAAACCATATTGAGAAGCGAATAGTACGCACACGGCGGATAATTTTCCTTAAGGCTCATAAGTCTGCCGTCCAGCTCCTCCGCATCAATTTTGCCGAGAACTGCGTCTATAAGCGCATTGCGCATGGGGTAATTCATAACGGAGTCAAGCTCATCGCCCATAAAATACTTTCGGCGTTCGCCGTATGCCACCTTGTTTGACGCATCCTCCCAGACCTCGCCGATTATAACGGAGTCGGACTTTGCCGATTTCGCGTTTTCCCTTAATTCTTCTATGAAAAAGTCCGGCAATTCGTCAGCAACGTCAAGCCGCCACCCCGAAGCGCCGTTTTTAAGCCATTTCTTTATTATCGAATTGTCACCGCTTAAAAGATATTTTCTCAGCTCGGGGCTGTTTTCCTCCACCTGGGGCAAAGTTTTCATTCCCCACCATGACTCGTAGTTATCCGGCCATTCACTGAAACGATACCAGCTGTAATAGGGCGATTGCTGTGACTGATATGCTCCTACAGACTCATAATTGCCGTCTTTGTTGAAATATTTGCTGTCCGAGCCGGTATGATTGAACACGCCGTCAAGAATTATGCGTATTCCGTGCTTTTCGGCAGTTTTGCAAAGCTCTTTAAAATCCTCCTCACTGCCGAACATAGGGTCAATCTCTTCATAATTTCCCGTATCGTACTTATGGTTTGAATATGCACAAAATATCGGGTTTAAGTATATTACCGAAATGCCCAGTTCTTCAAGATACGGAAGTTTTTTTGTTATTCCCTTAAGGTTTCCGCCGAAAAAATCATTTGCCTTGTACTCACCGCCGAATTGTTCTGCCTTGTAGAACGGCTGTTCTCCCCAATTGCGCTTTATTATATCACTGCGGCTACCCAAAAATGTACCGTCCTCGTTTCCGTTAAAGAAACGGTCGGGGAAAATCTGATACGCAACGGATTTTTTAAACCAGTCGGGTGTTTTGTAGCTGTCTTTGTATACGGTTATCTGATACGCATTATCGGGTTTTTCTTTGTATACCGTACCCACACCGCCGAGTGCGCTGTAATTGTTTCCGTAATACAGTGTGTTGTCATAATTTTGAACCAACTCAAACCAATACCATATAAGCCCCGGCGTTTCGGGTGCTTTTATTTTTGCGGAATATACGGAACTGCCGTTCACGGTCAATTCATACGGCATATCAACCGCTGTTTCGTCCTCGCCGTCAATTTGGTAAATCAGACGTACCGCAGACGGTATACCGCCGTCCGAAACTGCAAGCCGTAAAGTTATTTCCGTACCACATACAACCGCCCCGAAAGGACTGCGGTAAAAATTTGTTCTTGAATTATGCTCTATTTTCATAATATCCCCTTAATTCAAAGAAGCTGTAAAAAAACCGTTTCGGTTTGCCTAAGGCAAACCGAACGTGATTGTTTTTTTACAGCTCTTTGCTGTTTAAAATCTTTGACTAAGACTGCCTTTTCCGATAAGCAATGTACCCAGCGCAAAAAGCAACGCTTTTTTTCGGACTGCTTGATTTTTGATGCCGAGTGAATGAATTTTTCCCGACGGTGTATGTTGATACTCCGAGGGTAAAATTCATTTGCAGCGAAGCGGTCGGCGCAAAAAGCAACAGTCTGACAGTTATTTAATGGGTGTTAAGTGCCATATCTCTTTGTTGTATTCTCCTATTGTACGGTCGCTGGAGAAGAAGCCCGACATTGCGGTATTCATAATGGCACGCTTTGTCCATTCTTTTGTATTCTTGTAATCCTGTGAAATCTGCTCCTGCGTTTTCATATATTCTTCAAAATCTCTTATTACCATATATGTGTCGGGATAACCGTAATCACCGAACATAAGAGTCTGATACAGGTCTTTAAAGAGCTGTGTGTTGCCGTTTGAAAGACTGCCGTCAATAAGCATTTCAAGCGCATGGCGCAGAACTGCGTTTGACGAGTAAATAGTCTTTACCTCATCACCGCCGGCATACTTTAATCTTGCGGCAACCTCGTCTGCCTTAAGACCGAAGATATATATATTATCCTTGCCTACCTGTTCGAGCATTTCGACATTTGCACCGTCAAGCGTACCTACGGTGAGAGCGCCGTTAAGCATAAACTTCATATTACCCGTTCCGGACGCCTCCTTGCCGGCTGTTGAAATCTGCTCCGATACATCAGCCGCAATGATAAGCTTTTCCGCAATCGAAACGCCGTAGTTTTCGATAAATACAACCTTGATTTTTCCGTTTATTCTCGGGTCGTTGTTGATTACATCGCCCACAGAGTTAATAAGCTTTATTATAAGCTTTGCTCTTGTGTATCCCGGCGCCGCTTTTGCACCGAAAATATATGTCTTGGGGTAATAATCATAATTCGGATCTTCAAGTATTCTGTTGTATTCCGCAAGAATGTGCAGAACGTTCATCATCTGACGCTTGTATTCGTGCAAACGCTTACACTGAACATCGAAAATCGAATCGGGATTTACCTCAATGCCGTTATGTTCCTTTATATATTCTGCAAACGCAACCTTATTTGCGTGCTTAACTGCACGGAATTTCTCCTGGAAATCCTCATCATCGGCATACTTTGCAAGACCTTTCAGCTTATCCGCATCTTTGAGCCAGCCCTTGCCTATCTTTGAATCGATAAGATTGGTGAGTCCGGGGTTGCAGTTTGCTATCCAGCGGCGGAAAGTTATACCGTTTGTTATAGCATGGAATTTGCTCTTATCCATATTGTAATAATCAGCAAAAATATCTTTTTCAAGAATTTCCGTATGCAGCTTTGATACGCCGTTTACAGCGAAACAGCTTGCAAGACACATATTTGCCATAAATATCTGATTATCCGAAATTATAGCCATATACTTGTGCTTTGCGGTGTCGCCGGGATAAAATTCTTCGAGTCTTATCATAAGGCGTCTGTTCATTTCCTCAGCTATCATATACAGTCTGGGGAGAATCTTTTTAAACATATCGAGAGGCCATTTTTCGAGAGCCTCACTCATTACTGTATGGTTTGTGTATGCAAACACGTGCGTAACGATTTCCCATGCTTCGTCCCAGCCAAGTCCCTTTTCGTCCATTAAAAGACGCATCATTTCGGGGATTGCCATAGTCGGGTGGGTATCATTGATGTGGATAACCACCTTGTCGGGCAATTTTGACCAGTTTGCGCCGTTTCTGCTCTCAAACTCTTTCAAAATCCACTGCAATGTTGCCGAAACGAGGAAATACTGCTGTGTAAGTCTTAACTCTTTACCCTCGGTATGATTATCCTCCGGATAAAGCACGTTCGAGATAACCTCCGCAATATGCTTTTCCTCTATTGCACGGGCATAATCGCCGCTGTTGAATGCTTTCATATCAAAATGATCGGGAGATTTTGCGCTCCACAATCTGAGCTTGTTTATAATTTTTGAATTGTATCCGCAAAGCGGAACATCGTACGGCATAGCTATAACCTTGCGGTCGTTTTCATAGCGGAACACCATATGTCCGTCCTGCCAGTCGCTGTAAACATTTCCGCCGAAACGCACCTCAACCGATTCCTCGGGGCGTGCAACCTCCCATGCGTTTCCGTTTTCAAGCCACGAATCGGGAAGCTCCGTCTGAAATCCGTCTACAATCTTCTGTCTGAACAAGCCGTATTCATATCTTAAAGTACAGCCGTATGCGGGAAGATCCATTGTTGTCAAAGAATCTATAAAGCAAGCCGCAAGACGTCCCAAACCGCCGTTTCCCAAACCTGCGTCGTTTTCAAGCTCGGCAATTTCATTTATGCTGTAGCCGAGATCCTCAAGTACGTTTTTGTACTCTTCAGTCTGCATAAGGTTTAAGATATTTGTGCATAAAAGTCTGCCCATAAGGAACTCAAACGAAAGGTAATAAAGCTTTTTTGAACCTTCCTTTTTTACTTCCTTATGCGACTTTGCCCACATTTCCATTATGCGGTCACGAACGGTAAGCGCACACGCAGAGTAAACCATCTGCGGAGTTGCATCCTCCATAACCTTACCGAAATGTCTGCCGACTTTTCCCACTATTTCTTTTTTCAAAGCTTCCTCAGCTGCGGTAAGCTTCTTCTTTGTGCTCTTTCCCGTTGTTGACTGTGCCATAATTAAATCTCTCCTTTAGCCTTCGGCGTTGTCTTTTTTGAAGGCGCTTTCTTTGTTGTTTTCCTTGCTGACGGTTTCTTAGCTGTCGTTTTTTTGACCGGTTTTTCCGGTTCAAACGGGTTTTCGACCTTGGTTATTTTCGGTCTGTCAGCCGCTTTTGCGGCTGCCTTTGCCGATTGCTCGGCGTCTTTTTTTATGTTCGCCGCAAACGTGGATTTTTTCGGTGCTTCCTCATAAATCCCCGTAAGCTCACGGTACATTTTTATATATTTATCCGCCGAAACATTCCATGAATAGTCCTGCTTCATAGCGTTTTTGGCTAACTTGTTCCATGCGTCACGATGGTTGTAGTACACGTCCATTGCGTACCAGATTGTATTCATCATTTCGTCCGCATTGTAGTTTGCGAATGAAAATCCCGTACCCTCGCCGGTGTATTCGTTGTACGGAATTACGGTGTCCTTGAGTCCGCCAGTTTCACGCACTATCGGGAGCGTACCGTAACGCATACTTATAAGCTGCGAAAGTCCGCACGGCTCAAATCTCGACGGCATAAGGAATGCGTCGCATGCGGCATAAATCTTATGCGACATATCGTTTGAGAAATAAATCTGCGCCGAAACCCTGTCGGGGTATTTCCATGCATAGTGACGGAACAGATTTTCATATTTTTCCTCACCCGTTCCGAGTACGACTATCTGAGCGCCGCCCTCGCAAAGCTGTTCTATTTTGTATGCCACAAGGTCAAATCCCTTTTGGTCGGTAAGTCTTGAAACTATGCCGATCATCATCTTGTTTTCGTCAACCGGCAGTCCCAGCTCCGCCTGGAGCTTTGTCTTGTTTACAGCCTTATCCTTAAAGGTCTTTATGCTGTAATTTTTGTACAGGCACTTATCCTTTGCCGTGTCCCAGTCCTCATACGAAATACCGTTTACTATTCCCGTAACATCATTGCGCCTTGCCCAAAGAAGGCTGTTTAAGCCCTCGCCGTATTCCTCGGTCATTATTTCCTTTGCGTATGTTTCCGAAACGGTTGTTATCCTGTTTGCATAAACCATTCCGCCCTTTAACAGGTTTGCGTCGTTGTAATATTCAAGCTTATCCGACGTGAAATAGTAGTCGCTTATTCCCATAGCGTCCCTTATTCCGTTTATATCCCATCTTCCCTGGAATTTCAGATTATGAATTGTCATAACCGTCTTTATGCCGCGATAGAACGGATTATCCATGAATGTGTCCAGGAATACGGGCATCGGAGCCGTCTGCCAATCATTGCAATGGATAACGTCCGGTCTGAAATCGAGCGTTGGGAGCAACGAAAGCGCCGCCTTTGAAAAGAATATAAACTTTTCGCAGTCGAGGTGGATAAAATCGTACGGCTTGTCGCCGCCGAAATAAAACTCATTATCCACAAAATAATATATACAGCCGTTATACTCCATTTCAAAAACGCCGGCATACTGCTTGCGCCATGCTATATCCACATATATATTGGATATATACTTCATTTTATCCTTATATTTTTTATCTATACTCTTGTACAGCGGCATAATAACTCTTGCGTCCACGCCTTTTTTTCTGAGCACGGACGGCAGCGAGCCTGCGACATCGCCCAAGCCGCCTGTTTTCATAAACGGTGAAACCTCCGAAGATGCGAATAAAACCTTCATAATTACCTCCTTAATCTCCGCAAAGCGGCAAGCGCCGATTTGCAACGATTACTATAATAATAGTATTCCTAAAATCGGTATTTGTCAATTTAAGTCCCGAAATTTCGTACTTTTAACCACCCAGAGGGCAAAAGAATTGTTTCATATTATATATATTTTATATAAAACGGGGGCTGTAAAAACAGCCTCCGTTTCAATTTATATATGCGTACCCTTTTCAATTGCCAAAGGATAGCTTGCCTGACCGATGAGCTTTCTTCCGCTTGTGATATGCACTTCCTTGTCGAATACGACATGGTCAAGTTCAACACCCTCTTCAATCACGCTGTCCTGCATTATTATAGAATTTCTGACTATGGCATTTTTTGCAATTTTAACACCTCTTGACAGAACGCTGTTGTAAACCTTTCCTTCTATAACACAGCCGTCCGAAACGAAGCAGTTTTTGATTTCCGCATCACCGTGATATTTTGTCGGACACTGATCCTTTGTTTTTGTATATATCGGGCGTTCGGGATTGAACAGTTCACGGCGTATTTCCGAATTGAGGAATATCATATTGTTTGCGTAGTATGACTGAATGGAGTCTATCTTGCCGAAGTATCCCGAAAACTCGTGAGCGTAAACACGCAGTCCGTCAAGTTTTTTGATTACTGCGTCCTTTACAAAATCACGGTCGCCTCTTGCACTGCATTCGTCCACAATGCTTTCGAGGAGTGCCTTTTCCATTATGTAGATGTCGGCTCCCGCAAAAGCTGTTTTCGGGTAATACGGCTGTACCTCTATATCGGTCACGATACCGTCGTCGTCTTTGTCGATAAGAGTATAGCGTGAAAGCTCAGTTTCCTCCGCTCCCGACATATCCTTGTATATTACGGTTATATCCGCCTGTGCCTCAATGTGTGCGTCAACCGCCTCGGACAAATCGATATTGCAGATGCTGTTTCCGAGCGAAAGAACGACATATGTTTCGTCGCTTCTGCGGATAAAATCACTTATGCCGGCAAGCATACCGATATTTCCCTTTACGTAGCCGTATTTCATTTTTTCAAGGCTCGGCGGCAGCACGTGCAGACCGCCGTTTTTGCGGTCAAGGTCCCATGGCTTGCCCGACTTAATATGGTCCATAAGAGATGAATATTTCGATTCTGTCGCAACTCCGATTTTGGTTATTCCGGAGTTTGCCATATTCGACAGTATGAAATCTATAATTCTGTATCTTCCCGCAATCGGGAGCGCACTGTTTGCACGTATGTCCGTTATAGGCGGTATTCTGTCCTCGTTGGTCAGAATGATACCCATTGTATCGTTTCTCATATTTAAAATCATTCCTTTCCTGCGGCGGTGCAATCAATTTTCTATTTCTACCATACTTTCAGCCGCAATTTCTTCATTTTCGCCGATAACGGCTCCGCCCTCTATAAGCACTATTCCGTTTGTACAGTATTTAGAAGCATATTTATTGTTTTCCTCAGCCGGAGCGCCGATGTGTGCACCCTCGCCGATAACGGCATTTGCGCCTACAACCGCCTTTTCGACTATTGCGCCTCTGCCTATTTTAACGCCGGGCATTATTACCGAATCGATAACTTTTGCCCCCTCGTTTATTACCACGCCGCCGAAAATAACCGAATGTTTCACCTGACCGTCTATAAAACAGCCCTCCGTAACGCTCGACTCCGATATTTCGGCGTTGTTTCCGACATAATGCGGTGCAAGAGCCATATTTCTCGAATAGATTATCCAGCTTCTGTCGTTTATATTAAACTTGGGAGGATCGTCTATAAGATCCATATTTGCCTCCCACAGGCTCTGTATCGTTCCGACGTCTTTCCAGTAGTCGTTGAAGCAGTAGCTCATCATTTTTTCGCCGTTTTCGAGCATTTTGGGGATTATATTTTTACCGAAATCATTCTCGGAATTGGGGTCACGCTCGTCATCATTGAGATATTTTTTAAGCACGTCGTATTTGAATATATAAATTCCCATTGACGCAAGATTGCTCTTAGGCTCTGCCGGCTTTTCCTCAAATTCGGTTATCTCACCCGTTTCGGGATCGGTGTTCATTATTCCGAAACGGCTTGCCTCCTCCCACGGAACGGGCATAACGGCAATCGTTATTGCGGCGTCCGACTCCTTGTGAGCCTTGAGCATTTTTCCGTAATGCATTTTATATATATGGTCGCCCGACAGAATAAGTACGTTTTTCGGATTAAATCCCTCAAGAAAATCCAGGTTCTGATATATTGCATTTGCCGTGCCTTTAAACCATTCTCCGCCCTTTGCGCTCTGATACGGCGGCAGTACGTACGCACCGCCGTGAGAACGGTTCAAATCCCACGGATTTCCGTTTCCTATATATGTGTT
>DJRJ01000040.1:0-3266 GCA_002438865.1 Clostridiales bacterium UBA6363 | reverse complement strand
TACTTTCCGCCGAACGGTACGGCAGGCTTTGCCACCTTTTTTGTCAAGGCTCCGAGTCTTGAACCCTGTCCGCCCGCAAGTATCATTGCCACGCAGTCTTTTGATACCATATTACTCATCTCCTAAAAATGTTTTACTTTCCCGATATTTTCTTTAAAATCATAGTTGAGTTTGCGTCCGCAAACACATTTATGGTACAGGGCATATCGGAATACCCTTCGTTTACGGTTTTGAATTTTTTTCTGCCGATACGGCGTGTTCCGCCGTATTTGGCTGAGTTTGAATGAAGTATAACTTCATACTCACCCGGTTCGGGAACGCCTATTTTGTATACGGGTCTGTCAACGGGCGTAAAGTTATTTACGATAATTACCGTTTCATCGCCGCTCATACGCATATATGAAAGCACCGAACATTCGCTGTCGGCGTCGTTTATCCACTTAAAGCCGTCCCAGCTCCTGTCTATCTTCCACAGTGCGGGATTTTTCAGATACAGCCTGTTCAAATCCCTTACGTATTCCTTAAGCGCCCTGTGTTTATCTATCTCAAGGATGTTCCACTCCAGACCGTCATCATAACGCCATTCGAGGAACTGTCCGAATTCTCCGCCCATAAACATAAGCTTTTTTCCCGGCATAGTCATAAAGTATCCGAGAAAAGCCTTGTATGCGTCAAACTTTTCATCATATGTCCCGAACATTTTGTCTATCAGGGACTTTTTACCGTGAACTACTTCGTCATGCGAAAGCGCAAGTATGAAATTCTCGCTGTAGGCGTACATCATAAGGAACGTAAGCAGTGAATGGTTGTCCTTTCTGAAATACGGATCCATACTCATATAACGCAGAGAATCGTTCATCCAGCCCATATTCCACTTGAAGTTAAATCCCAGACCGTCATTTTCGGGCGGTGCGGTAACCATAGGCCATGCCGTGCTTTCCTCCGCAATCATCATAAAGTTCGGGAACTCCGTACACATGGTCTTGTTAAGCTTTCTTAAGAAATCCACCGCTTCAAGGTTTCCGTTTCCGCCGTACTTGTTGGCAATCCATTCGCCGTCCTTGCGTGAATAATCACGGTAGAGCATAGACGATACGGCGTCTACACGCAAACCGTCTATATGATACTCATCCGCCCAGAAATACGCCGATGAAATAAGAAACGAAACGACCTCCGCCTTTGAATAATCGAATACCATCGTTCCCCAGTCCTTATGCTCGCCCATTCTCGGGTCGGCATACTCATAAACGGGCGTGCCGTCGAACATACGCAAGCCGTGTGCGTCACGTGGGAAATGTGCCGGCACCCAATCCATTATCACGGATATTCCGGCACGGTGGCACTTGTTTATAAAATATTTGAACTGTTCGGGCGTGCCGTATCTTGAAGTAACAGCGAAATAGCCCGTAACCTGATAACCCCACGAACCGTCAAACGGATACTCCGTAAGCGGCATAAGCTCAATGTGCGTATATCCCATATCCGAAACATACGGCACAAGCTCGTCCGCCAGCTCGCAGTAATTGTAGAAAGAGCCGTCCTCATGCACTTTCCACGAACCGAAATGTATTTCATATATATTCATCGGCTTTTCGAGATTATCTCCCTCGCTGCGTTTTTTAAGCCAGCCACCGTCCGTCCATTCGTACTCCTGCGGTTCGTACACCACTGACGCAGTTCCGGGGCGAAGCTCCGCTCTAAACGCATACGGGTCGGCTTTATAATATTCCTCACCGTCCGATGCGGTAATAATATATTTATACAGTGCGCCCTCGGAAATATTCTCCTCCGTTGCGAACCATACTCCCGTATCGCCGATTTTTTCAAATTCTCTGCCTTTTTCCCAACCGTTGAACTCACCCGTAAGATGTACCGATGCGGCATTCGGCGCCCAGACCGCAAACCGCCATACACGCCTTGTACCCAAAGAAATTTTATGCGGGCCAAGCATCTTGTATGATTCAAAATTGTCCCCTCTGTTAAACAGATATGTCTGAAAGCTGCTTATAAGCGCCGTATTTTTCTCTTGTGCCATTATTTTTCAACAACTCCTTACCGGTTTCTTCCGCATTAATCGTATATGCTGATATGTATATTATATCACATTTATTTTTATTAGTAAATATCAAAAAAAATATAAATTATGCCAATTATTTTGTATGTTTTGCCATACGATTTAGATTAAGCGTCACAATATAATATATATATTGCTTTTTACGCTTAAATATGCCCCATTTTTTAAAATGTTAAATTTTTCTTTCAGAAAAGTTTATTAATTGTAACATTAAAAAGAAAAACTTGACACGGAGTTCAAATTGTTATACAATATAATAGCTTAATATTCTTTAAAAACTTGTTTTCTGTAAATAGGATTTTTCCTAAACTGAAACGGGAGTCGTTTTGTAAAAAGACTGCTCATTGTATCCGCAAGGGCAAGACCTGCAAGCGCCCGCACGGATCACCGTATATTTATGGAAAGCAGTCGTTTTAAGACAGACCCCCGGCGCAGGTTTTGGAGTGTCCAAAATTAAATTCTCAAAAGAATTTATTTTTACAGGGGGTGTATTGCTATAAATACTATAGATATTATCATCGTCGCAGCTGCCGTGGTTGTCTGTGCGGTGTGCGGTATAGTCTGCTTCAATGCAGGTATCGCTCACAGAAAAAAGACAGCCGAGGCGCTGTTCGGCGGTGCGGAAGAAAAAGCAAAATCTATAATTTCAGATGCTGAAAAAGCCGGCAAAGATAAAAAGCGTGAACTTCTTCTTGAAGCAAAAGAAGAAAATCAGAAACTCAGAAGCGACTTTGACCATGAGGTGAAAGAACGCAGAAACGAGCTTAACCGTCAGGAGCGCAGGCTTAATCAGAAAGAGGAAACTTTAGACAAAAAGACAGACAATCTTGAAAAGAAAGAACAGTCATTAAATGCAAGACTTAAAAATCTTGAAAAGAAAGAACAGGAAATAACAGAGATTAAACAGCAGCAGACGGATGCCCTTGAGAAAATTTCGGGTATGACAAAGGACGAGGCAAGAACAATGCTTCTCCGTGACATTGAAACCCGTACAAGGCACGATGCGGCTGTTATGGTTAAAGAAATTGAGCAAGAGGCAAAGGAAACTGCGGAGAAGAAAGCAAAGAACATCGTTGCTTTGTCAATCCAGAAGGTTGCCGCAGATCATGTTGCGGAAACAACCGTATCTGTTGTAAATTTACCATCGGATGAAATGAAAGGACGAATCATAGGCAGAGAGGGCAGAAACATC
>DJRJ01000087.1 GCA_002438865.1 Clostridiales bacterium UBA6363 | reverse complement strand
ATATCACTTTTTTCGCCTGTCGACAATATTTTGTCGACAGGCTCAAAGAGGGTGCTATTTTACAAGCTTTATTCTCTCGCCCTCGGATATTGTAAACACAAAGGATTGTGTTTCGAGGTGCGATAAATTCTCGCTGACTTTCGGCGAACCGTTTGCGGAATATATTATAAGCGTATAGTCTCCGCTTACGGTATATCTTCCGGGTGCGATGTTTGCGGGGCACGTGTATGTGCCGGCTCCTGCGTTAAACCGCTTTCCGCTTGAGGAGGACGCTATCTTTTCCACCGCTGTAAGCTCTTTGTTCTTTTCGGAAATCTGAGCGTCAAGCTCATCGCTTTTCTTCTTTGCGTTTGAAATCTCCTCTGTCATAGAGTTGATTTCTTTCATGCTTTTTTCTATATCCTTGTTTATTCCCGATTTTTCTTTAATCTGCGAGGTCAGCTCTTTCTTTTGCTTTTCGAGCATTTCCTTTTTTGAGTTAACATTGTTGTATTCGGTGTTAAGTTCGGACATTGAATTGTTCATAAGCACATTTGCACGTGAGTTTATGTTGCATATCCGTCCGAGATGATACAACGCAAAAGAAAGTCCGACAGTCAGAACTGCGAGAGCGGCGCAGTAGACAATTTTCTTTTTTGTTTCCATATTTCCTGCGCCTCCTTACTGAACCCTGCTGAATACCGCTTTTGTTTCGAGTTTTACAATGTCGCCGTCCTCAAGCGTGAACGAAACGGCGTCCGAAGTAAGAGTGGTGTTTATCTTTGCACCCCCGTTTGATGATGATACAACGATAGCGCCGTCACCCATTGCATTGTAATTTCCGCTGAAAAGATTTTCGCCGACGGTATACAAGCCGGGCGTCAGCGTTACCATAGACGGTATTTTGCGTGATGCGGAGTTTTCAAGATCGGATAATACTTTTTCCTTATTTTTAACGGAAGAATTAAGCTCCTTAAGCTCCGAATCAAGTGCGCTTTGCTTTGATTTTATTGTTCCCGTGTTGCTTTCATATTCGGTTATCGTGTTAAGCTCCGATTGCTTTTCGGCAATTTCGTCCTCAAGTGCGGTTATTTCATCATTGGTGAGATTGATTTTTTCCTGTGCACGTGAATATTTTTTTGATGTTGTCTGTATGCGTGAAAATCTGTAGTTAATATCCTCCTCGCTTTTGTAGGAGAGAATCCCTGCAAAAAACACGCTCAAAAGCACTGACAGTGCAACCGCCGCCGATATAATGAAAAACGTTTTATCATTCGGCTTTTGCGGTGCGTCCTCCTCGTCATCATCTTCGTCTGAAACCTCGGTATTTGAAGTCTGCTGAGGGATTTCGATCGTTTCTTCGGCTTTGTTTTTCTCATCTGCAGGTGCAATGTCCTCATCAGCGGACGGAATATCCTCATCTGCAATCGGCAATTCCTTGTCTTCTTCGTCCGAATTGCTGTAGTAATCGGCTATTTCCTCATACAATAAATCCTTATCATTATCTTTTTCCATAGTATCACTCCTTGCTAAATAGTGTTTACCAGAAATGTGTCCTTAAACTGAAGTGCGAACGAATCATGTGAAAGCTTTGCTTTTTGATAATCGTCGAATATTCCGAAAACCGTAGGTCCCGAGCCGCTCATAACTGCTCCGAGTGCACCGTTTTTTATCATTTTTTCTTTTATTCCGTGTATTACGGGATACATATTTTCGGTGACGCTTTCCATAACGTTGCAGAGATTTTTTGCAATGCCGTGAAGATTTCCGTCCTCCAGCGCCGAGATCATCGCACGTGTATCAGGGCGCTTTGTATGGGGAGCATTGTCAATGCTTTCATATACGGCGGCGGTTGATACGTTTATGTTCGGCTTTACAAGCAAAATTGTGCATTGCGGCATATGGGGCAGGGGAGATAGCACATCTCCTATTCCCGATGCAAGCATGGTTTCGGCAAATATGCAATACGGAACGTCGGCGCCGCATTTTGCGCCGAGTGCACACAGCTCCTCCGTGGAAAGTCCGGCATTGTACAGCTTGTTCATTAAACAAAGTACGGCGGCGCAGTCACCGCTTCCGCCGGCAAGTCCTGCCGCTACGGGAATGTTTTTGCGTACGGTTAATTTTATTCCGCCTTTTATGCCTGTATACTCAAAAAACATCATTGCTGCTTTGTAAGCAATATTTTTTTCGTTTACGGGAAGATATTTCAGATTTGTTGAAAGCTCTATTCTGTCCTCACGCTTTTCCGCAATGATAAAATCGAAAAGCGATACCGACTGCATAACCATTTCGACATTGTGGTAACCGTCCTCACGCTTTCCCGTAACGTCAAGTGTGAGATTTATTTTTGCAAATGAGCGTGCAAATGCACGCTTACCTGTGATTACAACTTCATTTTCGAGCATTAAAAACCTCCGTATTTAAAGCGTTTCGTGAGATTTGTCAACAATATCACGTATGAGCTTTTCGTCCACCGTATTTTCACATTCCTGCTTTTTAAAGTAAGCGAGGTATTCTATATTGCCCTCCGGACCTTTTATTGGTGAATAGGATAATCCTGCAGGATATAGACCTATTTCCGAGGCAAACGCTATGATTTTGGTTATAACATCGTAATGCACGTTTATATCACGCACAACGCCTTTTTTTCCTACCTGCTCTCTGCCTGCCTCAAACTGCGGCTTTATAAGAGCGACTATTTCGCCGTTGTCGGCTGTGAGCACTTTTGCGACGGGAAGTACCAGCTTAAGCGAAATAAACGATACGTCTATTGAGGCAAAATCAATGGGAACGCCGATTTGTTCGGGAGTGACGTAGCGTATGTTTGTGCGCTCCATATTAACCACTCTCTCGTCCTGGCGCAGTTTCCATGCGAACTGACCGTATCCGACATCTACCGCAAATACTTTCTTTGCGCCGTTTTGCAGCATACAGTCGGTAAAACCGCCGGTTGACGCACCTATGTCCATTGTGACTTTTCCCTCAAGAGATATGGGAAACTCTTTCATTGCTTTTTCAAGCTTAAGACCGCCACGGCTTACGTATTTGAGCTGTTCGCCACGTATTTCGGGCTTTGCGGTATCTTCGTCGACCATAAGCCCGGCTTTGTCGCATTTTTGATTGTTTATATATACCTGTCCCTCCATAATAAGTGCTTTTGCCCGTTCACGGCTTTGTACCATACCGCTTGACACCAGGAGGGCGTCCAGTCTTATTTTACCCATTTTTTCAATACCTCGTCCGCTATGCTTTCTGCGCTCATTCCGTAATGAGCGTCAATTTCGTTTACTGTACCGTGGATTATCGGCACATCGGGGAATGCGAATGCTTTGAATGTACATTCCACATGCTTTTCCTCCAGAAGCTCCGCAATAAGCGAGCCTATACCGCCTATTTTCACATTATCCTCAATGGTGATAACCGCTTGTGTTTTCATTGCCGAAGCAATTACAGCCGCCTCGTCAAGCGGCTTTATTGTCGGCAGAGCTATTATTTCGCAGTCTTTGCCGGCGGCTTTGAGGATTGCGCAGACGTCCTCGGCGGTTTTTACCGTTCTTCCCGATGCGAATATGCTTAAATCCCTGCCGTCTTTAACTTTTGCCGCTTTTTTGAATACAAATTCATTCTTAAAATCCGATTGCGTGCCGCCACGGGGATAACGCACGGCTATAGGGCCTTTATGCACGCATATGGCATATTCAAGCATACTGTCAAGTTCGGAAAAGCTTGACGGTGAAAGAATTGTCATATTCGGCATATGCGAAAGAAATGATATGTCATATACACCTTGATGCGTTTCGCCGTCTGCACCCACTATTCCGGCACGGTCAATGGGGAATACCACGTGCAGATTTTGCAGACACACATCATGCAGTACCTGGTCATATGCACGCTGTAAGAATGATGAGTACAGCGGAATAACCGGTATGTATCCTGCCTTTGCAAGTCCGGCGCTGAACGTAACGCCGTGCTGTTCCGCAATGCCTACGTCAAAAAATCTGTTTTTGTATTTTTTTGCAAATGCGTCAAGTCCGGTGCCGTTAGGCATTGCGCCCGTAATGGCAATTACCTTTTTGTTGTTTTCGGCTATGCGCACAAGGCTGTCGCCGAATTGCGCCGAGTACGAATAAGAGGACGAAGGTGTTTCGCCCGTTTCCTTGTCGAATGCGGAAATTCCGTGGAATTTCTGCGGATTGTTTTCCGCATATGAATAACCTTTGCCCTTTTTTGTCTGTACGTGAATAAGCACCGGTTTTGATTCGTGCTTTGCATATTCAAGACAGGGAATAAGCGAGCTTATGCTGTGTCCGTCAACAGGGCCTATATAGTTGATGCCCATTTCATCAAAAAGCGTTGTCGGGATAACCATACGCCTCAGTGAACGCTTTATACGGCGGAGCATATTGCCTATGGGCGTTCCTATAAGCGGAACTTTGTTAAGAAAGCGTTCCGTTCTGTATTTCGATTTAAAATAGAACTGCGTTGTACGCAGACGGCGCAGATGCATAGACACCGCACCGACATTTTTCGATATGGACATTTCGTTGTCGTTAAGTATAAGAATGAGCGGCGTTTTTGAACGGCCTGCGTCGTTCATTGCCTCATACATCATTCCTCCCGTAAGAGCGCCGTCGCCGAAAAGCGCAATAACGCTGTATTTGCCGCCGTCAAGGTCACGTGCTCTGGCAAGTCCCAATGCAGCCGAAATAGATGTGGAGCTGTGACCCGTGTTAAAGGAGTCGCAGTCGCTTTCGTTTGTTTTCGGAAAACCCGATAATCCGTTGAATTGGCGCAGAGTGTCAAATCTGTCACGTCTGCCCGTAAGTATTTTATGAACGTAGGATTGGTGTCCCACATCAAATATTATTTTATCCTCGGGAATATCAAATACCTTGTGTATCGCAACGGTCAGCTCGACCACGCCGAGATTTGACGCTAAGTGTCCGCCCGTTTGCGAAACCTTGTCGATTAAAAATTCACGTATTTCCTCCGAAAGACAGTTAAGCTCGGCAATGCTGAGTTTTTTCACGTCTTTGGGCGAGTTGATTTTGTCCAAAAATTTATACATAATCGGTTTTATCCTCTGAATTTAACAAAATTTACGATTTTTCCGATTAAAAAAACAATCGAGTTTGCATTTTTCATCGAAAATCCCTTGAATGCGGCTTTGCCGCCTATCGTGAGCGCACCAACCGTACCCGTCAGTAAAAGGCTGGGGAGCATACCGTTCAAGCCGAATGTGGATACAAGCTCCGCAACTATTACCGCCGTTGCCGATCCTGATATAATGCCTGCAATGTCGCCTATTATATCACAGCACATGCTCGCTATCTGCGGAGCATGGCGGATAATGGATATACTTTCCGAAGCGCCTTTCACACGTCTTGACGAAAGCGAGTGAAACGGCGGTTCCTCCGCATTCATAACAGACGTTCCTATAATATCGAACAATATATTTACGGCTACAATTGTGAACAGCACAATAAACGCCCACAACAAGCCCATATTTTTCATAAGCACCGAGGTCACTATGGAAAAAGCCACAGACAGCGCAAATGACAAAACTGTAGCAATTATCGTCCAGCGGTGAGATACGGCAACGTTTGTGCCGGGACTCGGTACTTTAAATTTCTTTTTATCTTTCAATTTTAATTCTCCGTTTTAAAGACAGGGTATAAAAAACCGCTGCCCGTATAAAAATGTAGGGCAACGGACACGGTAAAGTTTACGGCTTAGGTCAGGCAGGTTTTCCCGATTGTCTGCTGAATTGTCGCCAAAACAGCGGTTTCCCATTAAAGACAACCATTCATAAGATGAATTGCCGGATTGCCACTTAGTCCGTACTGCAATCCCGTATCCGTCCGAAATATTCGACAGCCTAGAGGTTTTCCCAAACAGCCTGTGTTTTGCTTATCCTTTTTTGCAGAAGAAGTTTCAAGATGCGATACCTGTGCGTGACCCGTACGCTGTCTTGCACGGCTGCTCATCTATCCGCCAAATCCACTCAAGGCTGGCTACGCTGCACACAGCATTCGTCCGCACCAATGTGCGGAGTACTAACCGCAATGCAGGTTTTCCCCTGTGCCGTAAACGTTTATGCAAAAAGCAACGACGTCCACAGTCGCAGGCCTCCACGGAAGCGGGGTCAAGAAATCTATGCCGTTAGAAGTTGCCCCGCAGCCTTAACTCCCAGCATCCGCCCCAAACTGGGCGTTCGAAGCTCAGACACCAGAAACTTCATCGATGTGCCATTTTGCGGATTTTTAGGCCCGCTTTCCGCAAAACAGTACTGACTAGGATACTGCACCACTATTACAGTGTATTATAACACTTACCGAAAAAAAAGTCAAATTTATATTGCAAATAATCTGTGAACGTATTATAATAGATAAAAAGCGATTATGAATAGGGGAATTTATGAAATGGACGAGATATTGAAAGAAGTTGCCATGGCGCACAGGATAGTCGTTAAGGTGGGAACATCAACGCTTACATATGCAACGGGCAAGATGAATTTGAAAAGGATTGAAAGACTTGCAATGGTGCTTTCGGATTTGCATAATCAGGGTAAAGAGATAATACTCGTATCCTCGGGAGCGATAGGCATTGCAGTCGGAAAACTCGGCTTAAAAGAGAAACCGTCCGATACGAGAATACGTCAGGCACTTGCGGCAGTGGGGCAGTGTGAGCTGATGTATTTGTACGATAAAATGTTTGGCGAATATAAAAATACGGTTGCGCAGATACTTCTTACACGTGATGATATTTCCATTCCTCGCCGTAAGCGGAATATACAGAATACTTTTTCACAGCTTATGGAAATGGGAATTATTCCGATTGTAAACGAGAATGACACGGTAGCGATCGAGGAGGTCGAAATAGGCGATAACGATACGTTATCCGCAGTGGTTGCGGATTTGGTTGACGCAGACCTTTTGGTACTGTTTTCGGATATTGACGGCTTGTATGACAAAGATCCGCACACAAACAGGGACGCAAAGCTGATAAATGCGGTATATAATGTTGACGAGGTGCGCCACCTTGCCGGCGGTGCGGGAACAAAGCTCGGCACGGGCGGAATGGTGACAAAGCTTGACGCCGCCGAAAGAGCAACGGGCGCAGGAATAAATATGGTTATAACAAACGGCAACAATATAGACGTTTTGTATGACATTTTGAACGGTGAGCCTTCGGGAACGTTATTCGTGTCAAAAAATTTTGAAAGATAGAGGGTGATTGCATTGACGGCGGAAATTATGGAAAAATGCACGCTTGCAAAGGACGCATCTCTTAAAATGTCCTCTGTCGGCACGTCCGTAAAGGACGAAGCGCTCGACAGAATTGCGGCGGCGCTTGTTGAAAAAGCCGATGAGATAATAGCGGCTAATAAAGAGGATATAGAAAATGCGGTAAAAAACGGGATAAGAACGGCAATGATAGACCGTCTTACGCTCACAAAGGAGCGTATAGAGGGGATTGCCGAGGGAGTGCGCCAGATAAAGGCGCTCAATGATCCGATAGGCGAGGTCACAAAGATGTGGACACGTCCGAACGGACTAACGATAGGACAAAAACGTGTTCCTATGGGTGTTATTGCGATTATTTACGAGGCACGCCCGAATGTAACCGTTGATGCGGCGGTGCTGTGTCTTAAAACGTCAAATGCGTGCATTTTGAGGGGCGGCAGTGAGGCTATACGCTCCAATGTCGCTGTTATGAAGATTATGCAGGAGGCGGCATACAGCGCAGGTATTCCCGAGGGAATGTTAAACATAATTGAGGATACGAGCCGTGAAACGGCAACGGAGCTTATGAAAATGAACGGCTATGTAGATATGCTTATTCCACGTGGCGGAAAAGGTCTTATAAAGAGCGTTGTGGAAAACGCAACCGTGCCGGTTGTTGAAACCGCCGCCGGAAATTGCCACGTTTACGTGGACAGCGAGGCGGATACGGAAAAGGCGGTAAAGATAGTGCTTAATGCAAAGGTACAGCGCCCGTCGGTGTGCAACGCCGCCGAAACTCTGCTTGTAGACAGAAAAATAGCCGATACGTTTATCCCGAGAATATGCAGTGAGCTTTCGGCAAAGAATGTGGAATTAAGGGGCGATGAAACAACAATATCGCTTTACCGTGACGCAAAGAAAGCAACGGACGAGGATTATTATACCGAGTATAACGATTATATTATGGCGGTCAAGGTGGTTGACGGTATTGACGAGGCGATAGCGCATATCAATAAGTATAACACAAAGCACTCCGAAGCTATTGTAACCGACAGCTACGAAAAGGCGCAGAAGTTCTTGAATGAGGTAGATGCGGCTGCTGTGTATGTGAATGCGTCCACAAGATTTACGGACGGATTTGAATTCGGGTTCGGTGCGGAAATAGGCATAAGCACGCAGAAGATGCACGTCAGAGGACCTATGGGACTTGAATCGCTTACATCAATGAAGTATGTAATATACGGAAACGGACAAATACGTGAATAAAAATATGGGACGATGCCCGCATCGTCCCATGTGCGAAATCGAACAGCGCAGGGCAGTGCTTGCTCTTGCCGAAGAAAAGTAGGGGACGATGCCTTCATCGTCCCATGTGCGAAACCGCACAGCGCAGGGCAGTTGTTTGCCCTTGCCGAAAAAAGTAGGGGACGATGCCCACATCGTCCCATGTGCGAAATCGAACAGCACAGGGCAGTGTTTGTCCTTGCCGGAAAAAAGTAGGGGACGATGCCTTCATCGTCCCTAACCAAAACGGAGCAATGCAATGCATTGCTCCGTTTTGTTATACGTTTATTTCCACTTCTATTCCCAAAAGCTCCTTGTTCTTTTCAAGAACAGGCTCAACATAATCTTTTAAGAAATCCTCGACCTGTTCGGGGGCACGTCCCACAAAGTTTTTCGGCTCCATTACGGAGTTTATTTCGTCTATCGTAAGTCCGAATGTCGGGTCGTTTGCAATAAGCTCGGCAAGATTATTCTTCTTGCCCTCCATTTTAACCGTCTTTCCGGCTTCCATTGAGTATACACGTATTTTCTCGTGCAAATCCTGTCTGTCGCCGCCTTTTTTAACGGCATCCATAAGGATATTCTCTGTCGCCATAAACGGAATTTCCTCCATAAACTGCTTGTATATTACCTTTTCGTAAACAACCAGTCCGTCAACAACGTTTATATACAGGCTCAGAATTGCGTCAACCGCAAGGAATGCCTCGGGAACGCTTATGCGCTTGTTTGCGCTGTCGTCAAGCGTTCTCTCAAACCACTGCGTTGAGGCGGTTATCGCCGGGTTTAATGCGTCCACAATAACGTATCTTGCAAGCGAGCCTATGCGCTCACTGCGCATTGGGTTGCGCTTGTACGCCATTGCCGATGAGCCGATCTGCGATTTTTCAAACGGTTCTTCTATCTGCTTTAAATGCTGTAAGAGACGAATATCGTTTGAGAATTTGTATGCGCTCTGTGCAATAAGGCTGAGGGTATTCAGCATCTGCGAATCAAGCTTTCGGGGATATGTCTGTCCGCTTACGGGGAAACTGTCGGAATAACCCATTTTAGCGGCTATCTTTCTGTCCAGTTCCTTGCATTTTTCATGGTCGCCGTCAAACAGCTCCAAAAAGCTTGCTTGTGTACCCGTTGTACCCTTACAGCCAAGCAATTTTGCCTTTGAAAGCTGAAAATCAACGTCCTCCAAATCCATAAGCAAATCTTCAAGCCATAATGACGCACGCTTTCCGACCGTTGTCGGCTGTGCCGGCTGAAAATGCGTAAACGCAAGAGTCGGCAAATCCTTGTAATTGCGTGCAAACTTTGAAAGCTCGCCTATAAGGCACACAAGCTTTTTCTTTACAAGGCGCATTGCCTCGGTCATTATGATTATATCGGTGTTGTCGCCGACATAACAGCTTGTTGCGCCGAGATGTATTATCGGCTTTGCGTCGGGACACTGCACGCCGTAGGCGTACACGTGCGACATTACATCATGGCGCACCTCTTTTTCACGCTCACGTGCAACGTCGTAATTTATATCGTATATATGCTCCTTCATCTGAGCAATCTGCTTGTCCGTTATGTCAAGTCCGAGCTCTTTCTCGCTCTCGGCAAGCGCAATCCACAGCTTGCGCCAGGTTGAAAACTTCTTGTCGGGAGAAAAAATATACTGCATCTCTTTCGAGGCGTATCTTGAATTAAGCGGACTTTCGTATGTGTTTGAAACCAAAATTTCCACTCCTTTCGGACTTTATATAAGTCCCATTCTTTTTGCTACTTCTATATAAGCCTCCTCGACATCGCCGAGGTCACGCCTGAATCTGTCCTTGTCAAGCTTTGCGTGGGTGGTTGCGTCCCACAGACGGCAGGTGTCGGGCGATATTTCGTCCGCAAGTATAATCTGTCCGTCGGGAGTTTTTCCGAACTCAATCTTGAAATCGACAAGCTCAATGTTGATTTTCGCAAAATAATCTTTTAAAAATTCGTTCACTTTAAAGGTAAGCTCCGAAATTATTTTCAAATCTTCTTTTGTTGCCGCACCGATAGCCGTTATCTGATAATCGTTTATCATAGGATCGTCCAGATCGTCATTTTTAAGGCAGTATTCGAGAGTCGGGTTTAAAAGAGCTTTGCCTTCCTCAACACCGAAACGCTTAGAAAAGCTTCCTGCCGCAATGTTTCTTATGATAACTTCGAGCGGTACTATCGTAACCTTTTTAACAATCGTTTCACGATCCGATATTTCCTCGACAAAGTGCGTGGGAATACCTGCCTCGGACATCTTCTGCATCAAAAAGTTCGACATTCTGTTGTTTATAATACCCTTTCCGGCAATCTGACCTTTTTTCTTGCCGTTGAACGCCGTTGCGTCGTCCTTGTAATCCACAATGTAGAGATTTTCGTCATCTGTCTTGTAGACTTTTTTTGCCTTGCCCTCATAAAGCATTTCTTTCTTTTCCATAGTATTCCTCCGTTTCCTCCGTTCCGATATGCGTACAACGATATTATATTATAAACCGCAATTAAAATCAATAACCGAAACAAAAAAATATGGAAATGTTCAAAAGTTCTTTACCGCCGTAAAAGAATATGGTATAATTGCATAAGGGTGATGGAGATGATTTATTCGGAAAACATAAATAAAATATGCGGACTGTGCGTCCATGCAAAGCAGATAAAAGGCTCGGACACGCATATGCAGTGCGGTGTAAGAAACGAATGTGTGCCGATCTCACGCAATGCGTGCGAAAAATTTGAATACGATATTTTCAAGCGGCATACACGCCGCAGAAAAAAATCCGCCGCACAATTTACGGCGGAGGATTTTAAGCTGTAATTATTTCATTGTTATTCTGCCTGTCGGGTGCAGGGGTTCGTCTGCCTCGGCATCGCAGTATTTTTCGTTAAATGTATTGTCGGTGATTTTTATAAGGTCGTCTACGGAGGCGTCAAGCGCTATTGCAATCATCATAACCTTTTCCAGCGACGGCGTTGTCTTTCCCGATTCGTAATTTGATATTGTTGCCGCAGAAACGCCTATCATTTCCGCAAGCTCCTTTTTGGAAAGCTTTCTGCGCTTTCTCAAAATCATTATTCGCTCTCCCAACGGAATGTACATAAAATTCACTCTCCCTTTGTGCAAAGCGCATCGGAAAGCTTTGCAAATTCATATATATCAAGTGTTTCGCCTCGGCGCTGCGGCGATATTCCGACATTCTCCATAATGAGCGAAAGCTCGCTTTTGGGAATGGGGAATGCAGATGAAAGGCAGTTTAAAAGCGTTTTCCGCCTTTGCGAAAAAGCTGCCTTTACCGTTTTAAAAAAGTTTTTTTCGTCCTTTACCGAAACTCTCGGTTCATCAAGCATATGAAGTCTTAAAACGGCGCTGTCCACCTTGGGGGGAGGAACAAACAAGCCTGCCGGTGCTTTTGCGACCACCTCCGGCTCGCAAAAATAGCGGCAAAGGAGCGTTATTGCACCGTAATCTTTTGTTCCGGGTTCTGCGCTCATACGGTCGGCAACCTCTTTCTGCACCATTACGACTATGTCGGCTATATTAAGCTTTGACTCCAAAAGATGCGTTATTATCGGCGTTGTTATATAGTACGGCAGATTTGCCGCCACGCTTATCCGCTTGCCGTCAAATTCGTCCGCAATGAGCTTTTCTATGTCGGTTTTCAATATGTCTTGATTTACGACCTTGACATTATCGTAATCCGAAAGCGTATATTCAAGCACGTCATTAAGGCGTTCATCTATTTCAACGGCAACCACCTTGGGCGAATTTTCCGCAAGAGTTTTCGTAAGCACGCCAAATCCCGGACCTATCTCCAGAACACCGTTTGAAAGGTCTGCGCTTTCGGCGGTCTTATCCAGTATCTCCTGCGATGTGAGAAAGTTCTGCCCCAATCCTTTTTTGAAGGTGAAACCGAATTTGTTTTGTATTTCTCTGATTGTTTTCGGAGAAGTTAAATCCATACACAATACCTCTCTATACCAAATCAGGCAAAACTCAAAGAGTTTTGCCTGATTTTATCTTACATAAATTATTCAGCAACGAACGGTAACAAAGCAATGATTCTTGCACGCTTTATAGCAACCGTAAGCTGTCTCTGATGTTTAGCGCAGTTACCGCTGATACGTCTGGGAACAATCTTACCACGTTCCGAAACATATCTTCTGAGCTTAGCAGTATCTTTATAATCTATGCTGTCAACCTTGTCTACACAGAACATACAAACCTTTTTCTTAGGTCTTCTTGCTCTTACAGGTCTTTCACTCTTTTCAGCCATTGAGTTTTCCTCCTTACATTTTTATCATTAAATCAGAACGGTAAATCGTCCTCAGAACCGTCAATATCGGTAAAACCGCCGTCATCGAAACCGCCGTCAAATGCGGGCTGTTCCTGTACGGGGGGAGCGCTGTAGCCTCCCTGACCGGCACTTTGAAAACCGCCGTCCTGCGACTGACGCTTAGGACCGTTAAACGAAAGCTCGTCCGCAACAACCTCTGTTGCGTACTGTCTTTTGCCGTCCTGACCGTCCCAGCTTCTCGACTGAATACTTCCGCAAAGCTGGATGCCGCTGCCTTTTTGGAAATATCTGCAAAGAAAATCCGCCTGCTGACGCCATGCCACGCAATTGATAAAATCAGTCTGCGGCTGACCGTCTCTTGAAAAACGTCTGCTGACCGCAACGGTAAAACGTGCAACGCTTACGCCGTTCGGGGTCTGACGCATTTCGGGGTCTCTTGCCAGATTTCCGACTAAAATAACTTTGTTCATAACTTCACCGCTTTCTTAAAAACGATTATTCTTCATCTTTTTTGATGATGATTGTTCTTAAAACACCGTCAGTAATCTTGTACTGTCTGTCAAGTTCCTTCGGGAAATCCGCTTCAGCTTTGAAGTTAACCAGGAAATAGTAGCCCTCTGTTCTGTCATTGATTTCGTAAGCGAGCTTTCTCTTTCCCCATTCGTCAACAGAATCGAGTTCGCCGTTTGCCGAGATAAGTGATGTAAACTTATCCTTTAAAGCAGTAACGTTTTCCTCATCAAGTGTTGCGTCAATGATAAAAATTGTTTCATAGCTGTTAATGATTTTTTCAGCCATCTTCTGCACCTCCTTATGGACATTAGTCCCGAAACCCTATGCTTCGGGCAAGGATGTCTGTACTACAGACTGGACTATTATATACCAAAATGTGCTCTTTGTCAAGTGTTTTTTCGCATACATTACATTAAAAAGGTACTTTAACAATGCATTTTTAAAAATTTTTCAAACTTTTTTTCAAAAAAACCTTGTAAATTTCGGAAAGTATGTTATAATAATTAAGTATTTGTGTATTACGACAGAAAAGGAGGTTTAAATAAATGGATAAATTTTTCTTGGTTCTCCACATTGTAGTGGCTTGTATACTTATATTTGTAGTGCTTGCACAGGAAGGCAAGGATCCCGGTATGCAGGGTATTCAGGGCGCTTCATCGGATATGGGCGACTCCTTCTTTAAAAAAGCGGGCGGTACAACAAAGGAAAAAATGTTTGTAAGACTTACAACAACGGTTGCAATATTGTTCCTTATAACAACGCTTGTATTGGTTGTTCTTGTATCATAAAAACAAAGTAAAAAATACGCATATCAATTGATATGCGTATTTTTTTACTTTATAATTACATCGTCAAGCGTTCTTTTCGGAACACGGACGTTTCCGTTCTCGTCAAAATAATATTTGAGGTTGTTGTCCTCCATATCAAAGCATTCGCCCTTTTGCGCAGGATAACCCACCGCAAGCAAATACGAAACATGGTACTTGTCCTCAAGTTTGAGTACCTTTTTTATTTCGCTTCGGTTTATTGCTCCGAGCCAGCAGGTTGCCAGACCCATTTCGTGTGCGCAAAGCATCATACTCGTTATTGCAGCACCGCAGTCAGTTTCGGATTTTTCTGCGCTTTTAATTTCCGTATCTGTAACAATTGCAATATACGAATTTGCTCTTTCGCTCTCGCAAGGCTCCCATTCGGGTATATATCCTGCCCATTTAGTGAGCGGATAAAGCTTTTTTACCGTTTCTTCATCATTAATGAGAACATATTTCAGCGGCTGCATATTTGCCGCAAATGCTGACATTCTTCCGCAGTCGGCAAGCTTTAAAAGCGCCTCCCGACTGACCTTTTCGCCCGTGAATTTTCTTATGGTTCTTCTCTGCATTATCGCCTCGTAAACGTTCATTTTTAAAATCACTCTCTTTCCGTTATATTCTTCCGATAAGAATATTATATAACTTTATTTATTTTTTTTCAATAGTATTAACGTTTTGCTTGAATTTTTTCAAAAAAAATGATATAATAATTCTGTTATATTAATATAAGTAATAATTTATGTTTCGGGAGAATATGATGGCAGAAAAAATTTGGGAATACCGCAGTAAAAAGCTGAAGCGTGAGGACGTTGAAAATATAAGCAACGAGCTTGCTCTGCCGAGAATTATGACTGCGCTTTTACTGAACCGCAGTATTAAAAAAGAGGACATTTCGGCTTTTTTGGCGAAATCGCTCAAGAGCGTCCGCAATCCTATGCTTATGAACGATATGGAAAAAGCGGCGCAAAAGATACTCGATACCGTAAAAAGCGGTGCAAAAATCGTTGTTTACGGCGATTATGACGTTGACGGAATAACGTCTGCGGCAATGCTTACCGATTTTCTGCGCTCTTTGGGAGCGGACGTTTCGTATTATATTCCCGACCGTGCCGATGAAGGCTACGGTATGAACATAAAAGCAATAAACAAGTTTATAAAGCAGGGCGTAAAGCTTATTATAACCGTTGACTGCGGTATAACGGCGCTCGGCGAGGTGTCGTTTGCAAAGCTTATGGGCACGGAGGTTATAGTAACGGATCACCATTCCTGCAAGGAGCGGCTACCCGAGGACGCATATGCAATAATAAACCCAAAGCGCCCCGACACAACGTATCCGTTCGACTCGCTCGCCGGTGCGGGAGTGGCGTTTAAGCTTATACTTGCAATGGCGATACTTCTTAAAATGAACACCACGCAATGCTTTTACAAATATATCGACCTTGCCGCAATAGGTACTATAGCGGATATTGTTTCGCTTACGGACGAAAACAGAGTAATAGCCGACAAGGGCGTTGCCGTATTGCAAAAGCCGGAAAGACCGGGCGTTAAGGCGCTGATAAAGGTTTCGGGTGCGGATAAGCGTCCTTTTACGGCAACATCGGTTGCATTTTCGCTGGCACCGAGAATAAACGCCGCAGGCAGACTGGGAAACGCATCATCGGCAGTGGAACTTTTGCTTGAAAAAGACGAAGCAAAAGCGCTCGAGGCGGCGGAACGCCTTGATGAGGAAAATACAAAAAGGCGTGAAACGGAGCTTGAAATATACAACGAGGCTCTGGAAATGATAGCCGCCGACATAAACTTTTCAAAGAAAAAGGTTATCGTGCTTGCCAAAAGAGGCTGGCACAGCGGAGTGATAGGAATAGTTGCGGCACGGCTTTGCGATATGTATTACAAGCCATGCATACTTATATCGGTAGACGAACGGGGCGAGGGTAAAGGCTCGGGACGTTCCATTCCGTCATTTAATCTGTTTGACGCACTTTCACACTGTGAGGATTTGCTGTCCGACTTCGGCGGACACACCGCCGCCGCAGGGCTGAGCATAAACGAATCGCAGACGGAGGCTTTTGAACTTAAGATAAACAAATATGCCGACGGCATACTGTCCGAGGCGGATATGATACCGAAATTATATATCGACTGCCCCGTTACGGAGCGTGATATATCGCTTGCGTCGGCAAAAATGCTTGAGGACCTTGAGCCGTTCGGCGCAGGGAACGAAAGACCGGTATTTTCGATTGATGACGTTGTTATTACCGATATTATGCCTGTCGGCGCGGACGGAAAGCATCTGCGTATGCGCATATCGAAAAACAATGTGTATATAAATTGTATAGGCTTTTCAATGGGGCATTATGCGGAGGAATTTAAGCCGAACGACCGCATAAGCGTTGCATTTAATATTGATATAAACCGTTTTCAGGGCAGAGAGTCGGTACAGCTTGTCATAAAGGACATAAAAAGGAGGGATTGATATGGAGGAAAATACTCTTATACTGTCACCGGAAAAAATTGAACAAAACAGCATTTCAGACGTGGACGCACTTGTCGATGACATTGTAAAACGAGTTAAGGAATACAGTCCCGCCGCAAATACCGATGTTATTATGACGGCGTACTTCCTCGCAAAGACGGCGCACAAAAATCAGTTCCGCCAAAGCGGAGCTCCGTATATAGAACACCCCGTACAGATAGCGTACATAGCCTCACAGCTGGGACTTGACGCATCAACGATTGCGGCGGCGCTCCTGCATGATGTTGTGGAGGACACCCCATATACGTATGAGGATATAGAGGCTCTTTTCGGCAAGACAATTGCGGAGCTTGTCGACGGAGTAACAAAATTAAAACAGATAAAATACAACACACGTGAGGAACAGCAGGTTGAAAACCTCAGAAAAATGTTCTTTGCAATGTCAAAGGACATACGTGTTATTATAATAAAGCTTATAGACCGATTGCATAATATGCGTACGCTTAACTTTATGCCGCCCGAGAAACAGCTTTTAATATCGAAAGAAACGCTTGATGTGTACGCACCTCTTGCGCACAGGCTCGGTATGTCAAAGATTAAGATAGAGCTTGAGGATTTGTCCTTAAAATATCTTGATCCCGTTGCGTACAAGGAAATAAGCACAAGTATAAGCCAGAAAAAGAGCGAGCGTGAGGAATTTATACACGAGATTATGTCGCTCCTTGAAAAGAAGCTTAAAGAGCTCGGCATAAAAGGTCAGGTTACGGGGCGTGCAAAGCATTTTTACAGTATATTCAGGAAAATGTACACGCAGAACAAAACGCTCGATGAGCTGTACGATTTGTTTGCGGTGCGCATAATAGTCGACTCCGTTGCCGACTGCTATGCCGTTCTCGGTATGGTGCACGATTTGTACACGCCCATGCCTATGCGCTTTAAGGACTACATCGCAATGCCGAAACCCAATATGTATCAGTCACTGCACACAACGGTTATAGGACCTAACGGAACGCCGTTTGAAATTCAAATACGGACATGGGAAATGCACAGAGTTGCGGAGGAGGGTATCGCCGCACACTGGAAATACAAAGAGGGCGTTTCGGGCGAAAACGCAATGGATAATACGCTCACATGGGTGCGCCAGCTTTTGGACACGCAAACGCAGATAATAGATACCGATGAATTTTTCAATACTTTGAAATTCGACCTTTTTGCCGACGAGGTTTTCGTGTTCACACCGCAGGGAAAGGTTATATCACTGCCGGCAAAAAGCACGGTAATAGATTTTGCGTTCGCCATTCATTCGCAGATAGGCTGTAAGATGAGCGGAGCGAAGGTAAACGGGAAAATAGTCCCGAACAGCTATGTTTTAAAAAACGGCGATATAGTTGAAATACTCACGGCGAACAACCGCGGACCGAGCCGTGACTGGCTCAAAATATGCCGTACGTCGATGGCACGCAATAAAATAAATCAATGGTTCAAGCGCGAACGGCGTGACGAGAATATCGAACACGGCAAGGAGCTTATCGAACACGAGCTAAAGCGTGTGGGCAATACCCACGCACAGCTTTTCCGCCCCGAATGGGTAGAGCCTATGGCAACACGCTATGGCTTCAGCTCAACGGACGATTTGTACGCAAGCGTGGGCTACGGCGGTTTGACGGCGCAGAAAGTCGTTATGCGTCTGCGTGAGAACTGGCTCGCACTTCAGAAAGAAATCAAGGAAAAGAAAAAACTGGAGGAGATTGCCGAAAACGGCGGCGAAGCCGTGGAAACAAAGCCGAAAGCAACTCATTCCTCGGGCAAGGGTATTATAGTGCGCGGAATTGACAATTGCCTTGTACGGCTTGCGCATTGCTGTAATCCCGTTTCGGGCGATGAGATAGTAGGATTTATAACCAAGGGCAGAGGTGTGAGCGTACACAGAAAGGACTGCCCCAATATGAATCCCGATATTCTCTCCGACGAGGACAAACAGCGCTTTATCCATGTTGAATGGGACAACAACGCAAGCTCGTCATACGTGGCAAATCTGCAAGTGGAACTGCCGAACAGGAACGGCGCACTGCTTGAGATTACAAACCTGTTTGCCGGTATGAACATACCGCTCACGGCGGTTAATGCGTTTGTGAACAAGAAAGGCGTTGCCGTGATACAGCTCGGAATGGAAATAAAGGACACGGCAGACCTTAATATGATGGTAAAGAAAATAAAACAGATAAGCGGAGTAAGCTCCGTGACAAGAATTTCAAATTAAACGGAGCAGATTATGGAAAAAATTAAAACAGGAATAACAACCGAATTTATAAAACTCGACCAGCTTTTAAAGTTCAGCGGACTTGCCGAATCGGGCAGTGACGCAAAGGATATGATACTCTGCGGCATTGTTTCGGTAAACGGCGAGCCGTGTACGATGCGGGGTAAAAAGATACGCAGCGGCGACAGCGTGACGGTTGAATTTGAGGACGAAACGGCTGTTATTGACGTAGTAAACGAGTAATGTATATTTCTTCACTTACCCTGAACAATTTCAGGAATTATGAAAATGAAAAAATCGAGTTTTCGCCGCTGACAAATATGATATACGGCAAAAACGCACAGGGGAAAACGAATATTCTCGAGGCGGTGTACCTTGTTTCACAGGGGCGCAGCCACCGTGCAAAATCCGATAAGGATATGATACGGTTCGGGAGCGATTTTGCCGGCATAACAATGGGATTTCACGATAAAAACCGTGATTACAAGGCGGTTATGCGCCTGCTCAAAAACGGCAGAAAAAGCATTATGATAAACAATGTAAAGATAACCAAGCTGTCAATGCTTATGCGGTATCTTAACACGGTAATGTTTTCGCCGGAGGATTTGGAGCTGGTAAAGGGTGCGCCGTCGGTGCGCAGGCATTTTCTCGACAGCGCATTAAGTCAGCTTTATCCGAATTATCTTGTCAATCTTATCGATTACAACAAGATACTTTTAAACAAAAACTGCCTTTTGAAAACATTAAGGCATAACCCGTCCGACCGTGCAATGCTCGATTTGTGGAATTCACAGCTTGCCGTGCATGGGGCGAAAATTATGGAATACCGCACAGCGGCGGTTGAAATACTGGGTCGGTTTGCGGCACGTATTCAAAAGGAGATTTCAAACGAAACTCTCGTTACCGAGTACAATCCGAGCATAAAAACGGACGAGGTTACGCCACGGGCGTTTGAGGAATTTTTAAACGCACGTGTGGAACGTGAGATAGAAAATTCTTCCGCATTGTACGGCGTACAGCGTGACGATATTTCAATCACGATAGACGGTCACGAGGCGAGAGTGTTTTCCTCGCAGGGACAGCAGAGGACGGCGTCGTTGAGCCTTAAAATCGCCCAGGCGGATTATATGGAGAGCATACGTGAGGAATATCCGGTGCTTCTTCTGGACGATATTTTAAGCGAGCTTGACATAAGCCGCCGAACGTATCTGTCGGAGAAAATAAAAAACAAACAGGTGCTTATCACAAGCACCGATACCGATCTTGAGTCCGACACGGCAGACACAAAGCTGTTCTGCGTATCGGGCGGACGGATAGTAAGATAGGGGGGACGGCTATGTATTTGCACGCAGGGAGCGGATATGTCGTAAATGAAAAAGACATAATCGGAATATTTGATATGGATAATACCACCGTGTCGCATTTGGGGAGGAATTTTCTCTCCCGCGCACAGAAAAACGGTGAGGTAATAAATGCAAGCGAGGAGCTTCCGAAATCGTATATAGTGGCTGATGACGGCAAATGCCGACGTGTCTATATTTCATCAATATCATCAAAGGTGTTATCAAAACGAACAAAAACGTCAAAAATCATTCTGTAAGGAGTATAAAATATGAGTGAATTAGAAAAAATTGAAACAAAATATGACGAAAACCAAATACAGGTACTTGAGGGACTTGAAGCGGTAAGAAAGCGTCCGGGTATGTATATCGGCTCAACCGCATCGCCCGGTCTGCACCATCTTGTGTATGAGATTGTGGACAACTCCATAGACGAGGCACTCGCCGGCTACTGTACGGAAATACGTGTCGATATAAACCCCGACAATTCCTGTACCGTTACCGATAACGGACGCGGTATTCCTGTCGGAATACACCCCCAGCAGGGCATACCGACAGTTGAGGTTGTTCTTACAATCCTCCATGCCGGCGGTAAATTCGGCGGCGGCGGATATAAGGTTTCGGGCGGTTTGCACGGCGTTGGTTCGTCTGTTGTTAATGCGCTGTCGGAGCGACTTGAAGTTGAGGTATCAAACGGCGAGCATGTTTATTATCAGAGCTATGAGCGCGGTAAGCCGACTTGTAAGCTTAAGGTTATAGGCGATACGGACAAGACGGGTACCAAAATAACCTTCCACCCCGACCCCGAAATATTTGAAACAACGGTATTCGATGCGGAAATACTTATAAAGCGCTTGAGAGAACAGGCATTCCTGAATAAGGGCGTTAAAATAATCTTCACGGACAAGCGAGTTGAAGAACCGCAGGAGATAGTTCTCCATGCGGAGGGCGGTATAAAGGAATTTGTTACTTATCTTAATAAGAGCAAGGACGTAATACATGATGATATAATCTATTTCGAGGCGTCAAAAAGCGATATGATGGTTGAGGTGGCTATGCAGTACACCACATCGTATTCGGAAACGATACTGAGCTTTGCGAACAATATCCATACAATGGACGGCGGTACGCATGAAACGGGATTTAAGTCGGGACTTACACGTGTAATAAACGATTACGGCAGAAAGTACAATATTATAAAGGAAAAAGACCCAAACCTTTCGGGTGAGGACACACGAGAGGGACTTACGGCTGTTATTTCCGTAAAGGTTATGGAGGCGCAGTTTGAGGGACAGACCAAGACAAAGCTCGGAAACAGCGAGGCACGTACACTTGTTGAGAGTGCATTAAACGATAAATTGAGCGCATTTTTGGAGGAAAATCCCCGAATTGCACGTACAATACTCGAAAAAACGCTTACCGCATCACGTGCGAGAGAAGCGGCTAAAAAGGCACGTGAGGCAACGAGAAAGAGCAGTAATGCATCGAACTCGTCACTGCTCGGAAAGCTTGCAAAGTGCACCGACGAGGGTGCGGATTATGCGGAACTCTTTATAGTCGAGGGCGATAGCGCCGGCGGAAGTGCAAAGCAGGGCAGAAACAGACGTTATCAGGCTGTTTTGCCGCTTTGGGGAAAGATGCTCAATGTTGAGAAATCGAGAATTGACAAGGTTTACTCGAACGAAAAGCTGTTGCCTATCATACAGGCGCTCGGCGCAGGTATAGGCGATGATTTTGACATAAACAACCTCAAATACGGTAAGATAATCATTATGGCAGATGCCGATGTCGACGGCTCACACATAAGAACACTGCTTCTGACGTTCTTCTTCAGATATATGCGTCCGCTTATCGATAACGGAAATGTGTATATCGCACAGCCGCCGCTGTATAAGGTGTTCAAGGGCAAGAACAAAAATCTTGAGGAGCGCTTTGCATTTGATGAGGTTGAGCGTGACAGACTGATTGCCGAAATGGGCAGCGGCTCAAAGGTACAGCGTTACAAAGGTCTTGGCGAGATGGACCCGCCGGAGCTTAAAGAAACCACAATGGATCCCGAAAAGCGTACAATTCTTCGTGTTACGCTTGAGGACGCAATTATGGCAGACGAGACGTTCTCTATCCTTATGGGCGAAAAAGTTGAGCCCAGACGTGAGTTTATAGAGGCAAACGCAAAATACGTTTCAAATCTTGATATATAAGTTTAAAACCCCTCCGTATATCATATAATATATACGGAGGGGTTTTATGCGATACTTTTTTAAAATGCTTATACTTTTTTCAATCGGCGGAATATGCTATCTGATTATAGAGCTTTTGTGGCGGGGATATACGCACCGCACAATGTTTCTGCTCGGGGGAGCGTGCTTTGCGGCGCTGGGACTCATAAACGAGTTTTACGATTTTGAAATCCCGCTTGTTCTGCAAATGATTTTCGGCACGCTTATAATAACCACACTTGAATTTATTGCCGGCTGTATAGTTAATTTGCATTTTCATATGCAGGTGTGGGATTATTCCGCACTCCCGTTTAATCTGCTCGGTCAGATATGCCTGCCGTATATGGCGCTGTGGTTTATCCTGTCGCCGCTTTGCATTATAACGGACGATTGGCTTCGATACGCTCTGTTCGGCGAGGAGCGTCCGCATTATCGCATACTCTGATTATATGCCCGTGCTTGTTATCAAATATCACAATGCTGTCGCAGCGCTTGCCGCCGATGTATAAAAACCGCTCAAAATGCAGACTTTTTACCGCCTCTTTCGGCGGAACACCGCAGTATTCGGGCAGATATTCACGGATAAAATCCTCGCTTAAAATGTCAAACCTTGTTTTTAAAAGCGATTTGTCATACGGAATAAGCGACCATTTCGGCGTTGTTGCACCTTTGTTGTTTTCAAAGTAATCAAGCTTTAAAAGGTCACGGAACGGATCGTCATATCCGCCCTCAAATTCGCACAGTATGCCGTAAAGGTTAAGGCGTGATACGCCTATATCGGCATAACCGGAATTTTTGAAAAATTCCCAAAGACTTTTGAAAAAATCAAACGGTGACGGGTATTTTCTTAAAAGATGTTCAATCCCTCGCCTGAACACACCGCTGTTCCAATACCGCTCGAATACGTCCTCGATACCCTTTAAAAGGAGTATATCGTCATATGAGAGGAAGTCGTTTTTGAGTATTTCATACGGCGGACGGCTCATATATTTGTATCCGTATTTATTCTCTTCATTTCTTATTTTCGTACCGCGCAGAAGCTTTAAAAATCCCAGCTGCATTACGTCTGCTTTGAGGGCAAACACACCATTGAACGATTTCTTGAACGAATGTATGTCCTCGTACGGTAGACCGGCTATAAGGTCAAGATGAACGTGCGCCTTACATTCCGCCTTTATGCGGCGCACCGTATCGGCAATCTTTTGCAGGTCGGCGTTCCTGTCCACCGCACAAACCGTGTCGGGATTTGTCGATTGTATGCCTATTTCAAGACGGAACAACCCCGACGGCGCACGCTTTAATTCGCTTATTATTTCGTCGTTTATCAAATCCGCCTCTATTTCAAAATGAAACTCCGTCTGCTCCGCATTGTCGATAAGAAAGCGCAAAAGCTCGACCGTTCTTTTCCTGTCGGCGTTAAACGTTCTGTCAACGAATTTCACAATGCGCATCTTGTGTGATATAAAAGTCATAAGCTCCTTTTTTACAAGCTCCGTGTTCCTTGTGCGCAGTCCGTGTGATACGGACGAAAGACAGTAACTGCATTTAAACGGACAGCCTCGGCTGCTTTCGTAATATATCAGCTTGTTTTTGTTCTCCTCCAAATCCGCATCGGTGTACGGGAACGGTATCGTGCTTATGTCGCATATCGGCTCACGGTCACGGTTTGCGGTTACTTTGCCGCCTTTTCTTAAAGTTACGCCGTCAATGTCCAAGCCGTTTTTCAAAAATTCTTTAAAAGTTTCCTCGCCCTCGCCACGGATTATCCCGTCAATGCACGGGTGTTTCTCCATATAATATATGCTGTCAAAGCTGACCTCGGGACCTCCGAGAATTATAAGCGTTCGGGGCGAAATCTTTTTCAGATTTTCCGCAATTTCAAGAATAAAATCAATGTTCCAGATATAGCACGAAAACAAAACTGCGTCATAATGACCGCAGTATATCTTTGAAAGCACGTCCGCACTCCGCTCGTTTATGGTAAACTCGCAAAAGGCGGTATCGGGCGCCGCCGCATAATGATACAGCGACCGCACCGATAGGCTTGTATGAATATATTTTGCATTTACCGCCGCAAGAAGAACTTTCATAATCAGATGTTAGCGTATACTTTCGGCTTAAGTACTCCGATGTACGGAAGATTTCTGTACCTTTCGTCAAAGTCCAGACCGTATCCGACAACGAACTCGTCGGGAATATCTCTGCCTATGTATTCCACCTCAACGTTCATTTCACGTCTTGACGGCTTTGAAATAAGCGAGCATATTCTCACGCTTGCCGGACCTCTTTCCTTTAATATGTGCTTAAGCTTTGAGAGCGTGTTTCCGCTGTCGATTATATCTTCAATAATGAGGATATGCTTGCCTGCGGCGTCGCTGTCGAGGTCCTTCTTGATGTTTATTACACCACTTGACGCCGTGCCGCTGCCATAACTTGAAGCCTGCATAAAATCAAGCTTTACGGGAACGGTTATGTGGCGCATTAAATCAGCCGCAAAAACAAGACTTCCTTTCAGTATAACCACCAGTAAAAGCTCCTTGCCCTCGTAATCTTTGCTTATCTTTTCGCCGAGGTTTTTTACTATTTCCTCAATCTCTTTTTCTGAAATCAGAACAGATTTTATATCGTCATGTATCATGGTACATTTCCCCCTTTTAATAAATACAGATTTATTATAACACAAAACTTTTCAGATTTTAAGTGTTTTCGGAAAATTTTTTCAAAAAAAGGGCATAATATTTCTGAGGTGATGCGTTATACGCCGATTTATAATGTTTTTGACTCTTTTTTTGTGCTTTTTCTGCACACGTGCGTATGCATACGAAGCTTTTGACACCGTGCTTGACGGAATAATTTACGAATACGGAGCGTTTGACGGAGCAAAGGGCGTTGTTTACGCCGACGAGGTAAACTTTTCGGAATATACTTCACTGCTTGTTGTGTCGGTGCGTGATGGTGCGTTTGTGTGCGAGGTTTATGATGACCGTGACGGTATGCAGTGTACGGATGTTTTCAATATTCCATACGGCGCAAGCGGAAGCTTTACGCTGTCCGTGGTGACATCAGGCGGAAAAAGCAGTATTATGCTTAAAATAAACGGCGATACGGGATTTTACACCGTAACGGACGATGCCTTTGTGCAGACGGATAAAGTGAATTATGATACGAAAGCCGATATTGTGAACATTACAAACGGAAAAATTACGGCGTACAAGACAAGGCGTGAATTGTATAATTTTCTGAACGGGCTGAAGAAAAAGAGAATAGACGGCTATAAAATGCCTAATATGATAAACACCGTTTCGGACGGCGAAAAAAGCGGTATGATGACTGTTATAACGGCGTGTGCGGACGTTATGGAGTTTGATATACGTAACTATGATTACGATACGGTTATGAAATATATACTCTGTACCAATCAGAACTTTAAAATACTTACCGATATACCGTCATTGTACGTACCCGAAAGCGGGGGACTGTCTATCGTCAGCACGGAATATATAGATTACATTACCGAAAACGTTTTCGGACTTGCGGTTGAGCACCCGAGCGTAAATCTGCTTGCAAGGCGAGGTTTCTGCGCAGACAGCGGATACTATTATTATAAGAACAATTTCAGCTATTATGCGACGGACATACTTGACGCCGAGGGCATTTACGACCTCGGCGATGATATGTACTATGTTGTATTTTCGGATATATTCCGCCTTGAAAGCTCTGCCGTTCCCGAGTACAGCTATGCTGTGTTAAAGAAAAACAACGGCTCGTACAGGCTTATCAAGCTGGGTATGGGGCGTGATTTGCTTTTTGAGCGTGAGCTTTATGAGCTTTCTCCGCAGATGAAAAGCACGTATTCATGGGAAAATGAAACGCCAAAGCTGGGTATGAACAGATTTCTTTATATTGTTCTGTTTATGGTGTGCGTTTCGTGCGGAGCGGCAGCGCTCGTGTGCGGAGTTATATATATTGTAAGGGAATTGCGGTAGGAAGATAATCTGCCCAAACCCTCACGCTTGCGGCGGTCGTTCTGTATAACGGCATAGCCTGCAAGCATACCGATAACGGCGGCAGTGACGGCGGCGGCAATTATAATCCAAAGCCGTTTTGATTTTTTTTGCAAATGTGTTTCGGACGGCGCTTGTTCGTAATTATTGGTTATTACAAGCCTGCCGCAGTTGTCGCAGAAAACCGCTCCGTCGTCAAGCTCTTTGCCGCATTTTTCGCATTTCATAGGCACACCCCTTTTCGGATATTTTTTTTATTATATATTATTTTAAAAAAAATTTCAACGGTTTATTCTGTTTTGATTTACTTTTTTGCAAATTCGTGGTATAATAGACTTTGTAAAACCACAGCAAAGGATTAAAGGGGTAGAATTATGATAGTAGGAATAAAAAAAGCGGTACTGCACGTGCTGGACGGAATGTCGGGAACTAAGTTTTTTTCCGATGCGGAGCTTGACACGGAGGATGCCGCAATAAACACTTTTATAACAAAGCATATTGAAAAAGTGTTCGGCGGAGCAGGATTAAGGAGCGGTGAATTTACGCGGGGGAGCGGTTTTAAGTATCACGTAAAGCAGTATCTCAGCGGCGAAACGGATTTTGTGCATTTGTCGGCAGTTGCGGCGGAGCGTATGTATGAAGGCATTGCCGCATCGGAGGAGCCGGAATCGTGCGATGTTATAGTGTGCGAATGTGTGGCAAACGAAGTGCCGTTCATAGCGATTTTGAAATGCGACAATAAAATAGGGTATACGCATCAGGTGACGAAAGAGGAGGGGCATATAAAAAATCTGCTGATAAATCATTATGCCATTCTTCCCACCACAACGCAGAAAATAAGCGAATGTGCGTTTATAAACACAAACGACCTCACGATTAAATATTGCGGAAAACGGCGCACCATAGACGGCGAAAAGACTGATCTCATTGCGGACGTTCTGCTCGAATGTGTGTTTGATATTTCGCCCCGTGAGAGCATAAACGCAGTTAATAAAATTGCGAAAAAGGTAACGGAGGATAACGGCGGCGACAGCGTGGAAACAACGGCAAAGCTTAAAAAATTCGTTACGGAAAGCTCGCTTGAGGAGGAGTTTATAGAGCCTGAAAAGATAGCGGCGGCAGTGTTTGACGGACGTCCCGTTATGCGTGACGAATTTATGGAAAAGCTCGGCGAGGCGGACGTACCCGAAAGAGTCGAGGTCAATAATTACATAACAAAAAAGATGAGCTCAAACGTTAAACTCGGCACAGACATAGGCGTTGAGGTTTCGTTCCCGGCGGAATATTACCGTGATAACGAGCATATAGAAATAATAAACAACGAAGACGGTACTATCTCGATAAAAATAAATAACATAGGCGAAATTATAAATAAATAAAAAAGCCGCCAATCGGCGGGTTTAAATTTGGTGGGGGGAACGGTAGATATAAAAGCTTTCGGAGTATAATATGTATAATTGCTTTTGGGACCCGTCCCCCCATCGCCAAAAGGGGTAAATAACACCGTTCAAAAGAGCGGGTTATTGCAAACTTCAGCCTCTTTCATAACTTTGCCCAAATCGGCAAAGCGGAGAGGCACTCCGATATGTATGTAAAAATATGGTCGCATTAAAAAAGTGTGCCGCCATTCCCGACAGCACACTAAAAATGCTTGCCCGGAATGTTGTCACACAATCTAAAATCATTTAAGGATCCATATTATACATACAGTCGGTAATGAAGTTTGAGCATGCATTTTTGCTAAATTAAAAAACCAACCTTATACGTAATATGGATTTTTTTATTACTTTTTCTTTTTCAGATCATGTGACAATATCTATTGTAACATATTTTATTGAATTTTTCAATAGGTTTTTTGCGCAAATTTAAAAAATGCGCCAATCCGGAGATCGACGCATAAAAAATGCACGCTCCGTTATGTCGCCAAACATAATTGATCGTATATTTGCATCAAGACACAATAGACCCAATAGAGCGTTTGCATTTTTTTACAAACGTATAGATCTATTGTGTAATACTTTTTTAAAAATATACGTTATTTAATTATGTTTGGCTATCACAGTATACCACATAATTTCAATTTTGTAAATACCTTTTCGGTGCAAAATTAAAAAATGCGCCAATCAGAAGACCGACGCATAAAAAATGCACGTTCTTGATTGTCGCCAAACAAACTTAATATATTCATATAAATCGAATACATACAGATAGAACCGTGCATTTTTGTACAGAGTACAAAAATATGTATCCGATTTTTTTTTATTAAATTTGTTTGGCTACACCAGTATACCACATAATTGCAGTTTTGTAAATACCCTTTTGCGCAAAATTAAAAAAAATCTTGACACCGCTCTGCTTTTGCGGTATAATATATATAAAGAAAAGGCAAGATCTTAAACGGTTATGCCAAAAGTTTTTGTGTTATAAAAAATAACGTCAACTAATGGTAAGGGCTGGCGTTATTTTTTTGTTGACAACGCTTTGTGACTGTGGTATAATGTATATAGAAAAAGGCAAGACCTTAAACGGTTATGCCAAGAATTTATTTGCTATTAAAAAATAACGCATAAAGCTTGGGAGGCTGGCGTTATTTTTTTATGGTTATTGCCAGAAGCAATAAAATTATCATAAATGAAATTATGTAATCTTTATCCATAAGCAATCACCTCCTTCTGTAGAGATGATGGCATAACCGCTCAGCTTTTACACTGTTTAAAGACCTTGCCTTTGTCGGTTTTAACCGACTTTTACATTATATACTATTTTTCGCACTTTTGCAGGTGCTTTTTATTTTTATTGACAATACTTTACCGCTATGGTATAATTATATACAAGGCAAGACCTTAAACGGTTATGTCGATAGTTAAGAGTTATATGAAAAATAACGTCAGCTAATGGAATGGGCTGGCGTTATTTTTTTATGTTTACTGCTGAAAGCAAAAAAATTACGGCGTTTCCGCCGTAATTTTTTTTAATCAAATTCACGCCAAAAATCCTTTACCGCTTTTTCGTAAGCTTTGCGGTCGGTGAGATAGCTCATTGCATGCTCCGCACCCGGAACGATCAGCAATCGCTTGGGCGAGGCGCAGGCAAGATAATTTTCGTAAGTCATTTCAACGGGTACAAAATGGTCGCTCGAGCCGTGAACAAACAGCACGGGTATATCCGTTCTCCGCAGTGCCGACGGCGCCGAGTGCTCGTCAAGGTGCATATTTATTCTCTTTCTGCACATAATGTCCGCAAATATGCTGTTTACACCGAACGGCATATGGAGATTTTTGTTTGCAATGTATTTCCATATTGCTTTCGGCGAGGTAAATCCGCAGTCAGCCATTATTCCGTGAACGCTGTTCGGAAGCGGTAAATCCGCCGCCATGAGTATCGTGCCTGCTCCCATGGATATACCTGCAAGATATATAGGAAGATTTTTGCCGCATCTGCATACCGCCCAGTTCGACCATTCAACGCAGTCAAACCGCTCCGCAAGTCCGAAACTCATATATTCTCCGCCGCTGTCATTCTGACCACGCTGTTCAACATAAAGCACACTGCATTTGTTCTTGTGCCAGAAATCGGAAATCAGTCCGAAATCGCCGTCCCAGGACGAACGCCAGCCGTGAAAAGCAATAATAATGCGTTCCGCATCTTCGCACGGGAAAAAGTGTCCCTTGAGCGCAACTCCGTCATAGCCGGTTATCTCAACGTTTTCATGCTCCTGTGCTTTCAATCTCTCCGACGCCGCACGGCAAAGCTCGTCAAGTTCTTCGTTTTTCTTACTGCCTGCAATTACGGAACCGGCATTTTTCATTATCTTTGGCTGATTTCGGTCAAGTGCCGTCCTGACCAAAAGCCTTGTCGCAAGATATGCCGCAGCCGCCGCTCCGGCACTTGCCGCCGCCGTTACGCCGACAGCCGTCATAATCATCTTTTTGGAATTCTTTTTCATAGCAATACCTCCGCACCTATGATGCTGTTATAATATATTATATCCCGTAAAGGCATAAATATTATTAAGTGTATTTTAGCATTTTTAGACGGCGCTGTCAATATGCGACGTTGACAAAGATAGGCAAATCGTGTATAATCTACTTATGAACGGAGGATTGAAATGAACGAAGAATGGACAACCGTTATAAAGCCGAAAACCGGCTGGCTTGATATAAATTTAAAAGAGATATGGCAGTATCGTGACCTGCTTTTTATGTTTATAAAAAGAAATTACAAAAGCGCATACAAGCAAACGATACTGGGCCCGCTGTGGTTTCTTATAACGCCGCTTCTGACCTCGTCTGTGTTTACCGTTGTATTCGGAAAGATAGCGCAGATTTCGACCGACGGCGTGCCGCAGTTTTTGTATTATATGGCGGGAAACACCGCCTGGGCGTACTTTTCAACCTGCCTTACATCGACGGCGTCAACCTTTACGGGAAATGCCGGACTGTTCGGAAAGGTCTATTTTCCAAGGCTTATAACGCCGCTTTCAACCGTAATATACGCTATGCTGTCGTTCTTTTTACAGCTAATACTTATGATTTGCCTTATGGTGTATTTTGCTGTTTCATCTCCCGGGTGCATACACCCCAACGGCTGGATAACGCTTTTGCCGCTTATGGTGGTGCAGATGGCTATGCTCGGAATGGGAACGGGAATAATCATATCCGCCCTTACAACGAAGTACAGGGATTTGTCAATACTTGTGGGATTCGGCGTTCAGCTGTGGATGTACGCAACACCTATTGTGTATCCGCTCTCTGCCGTACCGTCAAACCTGAGAGGATTAATCCTTTTAAACCCGATGATGCCCGTCGTGAATAATTTCAAATACGCATTTTTAGGCTGCGGCGAGCCGGAAATATTCTCCTGGGCGATAAGTTGGGGAATGACGCTTTTGTTACTGTTTGTCGGCATAATTATTTTCTCGAGAGTTGAAAAAACGTTTCTCGATACTGTTTAAGGGTGAAGAATATGAGCGATGTTGTAATTAAAATAGAGGACGTGTACAAGGAGTACCGCTTAGGCTCAATCGGCGGCGGTACGCTTCAGGGCGATTTGCAGAGCTGGTGGGCACGTGTGAGAAAAAGAGAAGACCCGAACAGGCGCATAGGCAGTAAGGTATATGAGAAGAACGAACTTTTTACTGCGCTTGACGGCATAAATCTTGAGGTGCGCAGAGGCGAAACGCTCGGACTTATCGGCGGAAACGGTGTGGGCAAGTCCACAACGCTTAAGCTTTTGTCACGTGTTACCGCACCCACAAGAGGGGAGATTTACATAAACGGCAAGGTTTCCAGTATGCTTGAGGTGGGAACGGGTTTTCACCCCGAACTTACGGGACGGGAAAACATATACTTAAACGGTGCTATCCTCGGTATGAAAAAGAGCGAGATAACACGCAAAATGGACGACATTATAGAATTTTCCGAGTGCGAGAAATTTATTGACACACCCGTAAAGCGGTATTCGTCGGGGATGTTTGTAAAGCTTGCATTTTCCGTTGCGGCGCATCTTGACAGCGATATTATGCTTATGGACGAGGTGCTTGCCGTGGGCGATATGAATTTTCAGAAAAAATGTATCGACAAAATGCTCTCCGTTGCACGTGATTCGGGCAGAACGATTATTTACATAAGCCACAATATGAATACGGTGCGCAGACTTTGCAGCCGTGGCGCCGTTATGAAAAAAGGAAAAATAATATATGACGGAATGACCGATGAGGCGATAAAGCTTTATTTCGACTCGTCAAAGCGTGAGCACAAACTGTTTGTCGATTTTACAAAAGCGCCCAGAGCAAACTTTTTTACCGATAAGATACGCTTTGAGAGTCTTGAAGTACTGGGACGTGACAATCTCAGGATTTGTGATGGGGAAAAACTGCATATGCGGATAAAATGGCGTGCGCTGAAAGATGTGGAGTCGCTGTCACTACGTATGATGATTCACAATGTAAACAATGAGCCTGTCGCAACGGCGGTTTGCCATGGATTTGCAAAGTGCCGTGCCGATGAAGAATATTCGGGAGAATTTATTCTTGACACACAGGCACTTGCCACGGGATCATATACGGTGCTTTTGGCGGCGTTTGAGCGCAACGAAATGCACGGCGTTTCCGATGCGGACGCCTTATGGCCGGCGCTGTGCTTTGACCGTGACAAAAAATCGGAAATATTATGGCAGGCAAAGCTTTACGGAGATATTGAACTGCCGCCTATAATCTTCAATAAAGAATAAAAAAACGGTGTAAAAAAGTTATCTTTTTTACACCGTTTTTTCCTCCGAATCAACCGATTATGTAATTAAACCATCAATCGGAGCCGACGCCCTTTCCTGCGGCTTTCTCAAATTCAAGTCCCAATTTTATAACTTCGGGGTTTGAATAATCAAAATTGTGCATTTCGAGGCTTTTGTGAAATTGCTCTCTAAGCTCGTTTAGTGCCATAACCAATTTCCTCCTATTTCTACTGTGACTTTATTTTACATTAAAACTTAAAATTTGTCAACTATTTACAGAAAAAAAGTTATAACTTTCGTATGTCATTATTCGACATTTTTTGCTTTTTTTGAAATCACCGCAAAAGCGATAACCGACAGCACAATAAACACAAAGGCGATAAACTGCGATATACCGAGCTTTTCGGGTATCATATACAGAATGTATTTCGTGTCACGCATACCCTCAAGGAACAATCTGCCGAGCGAGTACCAGAAGGTGTAGAAGAAGAACACCTGTCCGTCCGCACGCTTTTTGTCCCTGAAAATAATGAGCAGTATAAGCCCCAATATGTTCCATAGTGATTCGTACAAAAACAGCGGATGTACCGGCGCCGCACCGTTTATGGACATTCCCCACGGAAGGCTTGTCGCTCCGCCGTAAACCTCGGCATTTACAAAGTTTCCGAATCTGCCTATCGCCTGACCGATGAATAGTCCCGGACAGCACACGTCAAAAACGTTAAGCACGTTAAGTTTTCGTATACGGCAGCATACGAACGTACTTATAACCGCACCGATTATTCCGCCGTAAATGGCAAGACCGCCGTTCCATATTTCAAAAATACCGAGCCAATCGTCTTTAAATTCATCAAGCGCAAACAGGACATAATATATTCTTGCGCCGATTATTCCGCACACAAGACCGAGCATGGCAATGTCCCATACATAATCCTTTTTTAACCCACGCTTTTCGCAGGTGGCGCACACAAAACCCAGTCCGCACAAAAAGCCTGTGAGGATTATGAGCGCATACCAATATATATCCTTTGCGCCTATCGAAAATGCGGCAGGCGATATATTAAAACTCAAGCCCAAACGGGGAAAAGAAATGTTGTTCATATTATCTCCTCCTTACACTTCACGCATTGTGAGCGATATTCTCTTTTTCTTTACGTCCACGTCAAGTACCTTGACCTTGACCGTATCGCCGAGCGAAAGCACATCGGTCGGGTGCTTGATATATCTGTCGCATATCTGCGAAATATGCACCAGTCCGTCCTGATGAACGCCTATATCCACAAATGCGCCGAAATCTATAACGTTACGTACCGTTCCCGTGAGTATCATACCCGGCTTTAAATCCTCCATGGACATAATATCGCTCCGCAGTACGGGTGTCGGGAGTTCCTCTCTCGGGTCACGCCCTCTTTTCAGCAGACTGTCTATTATGTCATCAAGCGTCATCTCACCTATGCCGAGTTCCTCGGCAAGCTTTGATTTATTGTTTGCTCGTGATTTTATATCCGAAATATTATCGTTTATAACATCATCGGGCGTATAATCGAGCTTTTTCAAAAGCTCGTTTGCCGCCGCATAGCTTTCGGGGTGGACGGAGGTGTTATCAAGCACATTGCCACCGTCCGCAATGCGCATAAATCCGGCGCATTGCTCAAATGCCTTGTTGCCGAGTTTGGGAACTTTCAAAAGCTCTTTTCTCGATTTGAACTTTCCGTTTTCCTCACGGTACGTGATAATATTTTTCGCAACAGTGCCGTTTATTCCGGCGACGTACGAAAGAAGTGACGGCGATGCGGTGTTGAGATCAACCCCGACGCTGTTTACGCACCCCTCGACAACTCCGCCGAGCGCCTCGCCCAGGCGCTTTTGGTTCATATCGTGCTGATACTGTCCGACTCCTATGGATTTGGGGTCGATTTTTACGAGCTCCGCAAGCGGATCCTGCAATCGGCGTGCTATCGAAACGGCGCTCCTTAATGCGACGTCATATTGCGGAAATTCCTCCGTTGCAAGCTTTGACGCACTGTATACCGACGCTCCGGCTTCATTTGTCATCACATAATATACTTTTCGGTCAAGCTCCTTTATAAGCTCGGCAACGAGTATTTCGGATTCCTTCGATGCCGTTCCGTTTCCTATTGAAACAATGTCAACATTGTATTTTTCTATAAGCTTTTTCAAAACGCCCTTGGCTTTGTCCTTGTCATGGTTGGGGAGAGTGCAGTAAACTATGCCCGTGTCAAGCACCTTTCCCGTTTCATCCACCACCGCAAGCTTACAGCCTGTACGGTAGCCGGGGTCAAGCCCAAGAACAACACTGCCCTTTACCGGGGGCTGAAGAAGCAGTCCCGACAGATTTTGGCGGAACACCTTGATTGACGCCTCCTGTGCGTTTTCGGTAAGAGTGTTTCGTATTTCCGTTTCCACCGATGGCGCTATAAGCCGCTTGTAGGCGTCCGCTGCGGCGTCCTCGACATATGAGGTGAACACCGAGCGCTTTTTGGGCGTGGTGTGCCTGATAAGGTAATTGAGTATCGGTTCTTCGTCCGTTTCAAGCTTAACCGAAAGAAATCCCTCTTTTTCTCCTCTGTTTATTGCGAGCAGTCTGTGGTTTGCAAGCTTTGAAAGCGGTTCGGAAAAGTCATAATAGAGCCTGTACACGCTGTCATCGTCCGATGCGGCTTTTGAGCGGATTACACCGTTTTTTAAAAACATCGACTTTATCGCTTTTCTGAAATCGGCGTTGTCGCTGATGTTTTCGGCGATTATATCCATTGCGCCGTTTAATGCGTCCTCTGCGGTTTCAACGCCTTTTTCGGCGTCTATGTATTCAAGCGCAAGGCTTTCGGGCGATTGGTCGTATACGTTTTGCGCAAACATCATAAGTGCGAGCGGTTCCAGTCCCTTTTCCTTTGCTACCGTGGCACGTGTGCGGCGTTTCGGGCGGTAGGGACGGTATATATCGTCAAGCTCCGAAAGCGTTGCCGCAGAGTCTATTGCGGCGAAAAGTTCGTCCGTTAATTTGCCTTGCTCATCTATAAGGCGTGATACCTCCGCCTTTTTATCCTCAAGGCTTCTGAGATATTTTAATCTGTCATCAAAATCCCTTAAAACCTCATCGCTTAATGCGCCTGTCTTTTCTTTTCTGTATCGTGCTATAAAAGGAATTGTGTTGCCCTCGTCTATAAGCGCAACGGTGTTTTCCGTCTGCCATTTTTGGAGCTGAAATTCCTTTGTAATAATGCCGATAATCTTTTCTGTTAAATCTGCCATAATAAAAGCCCTTTCCTTTTACAAAATTCGACAAAAAGCCGATTTGTAATATTTCTGCAAAATAAATTTAAAAAAAGACTTCACAAATTAATGCATTTGTGATAGAATAGTAACCGACACAACATATAGTAGTCATATTACGGAAAAATATCAATATTATGTACATATGACTGCTGTGCCGCCTGTTTCATTATAACCTGTTTTGCCGAATTTTACAAGCAAAAATATAAAATGTAAACAAAATAGATTATTTTTGAAAAAAAATTTAAAAAAGATATTGCGTTTTTTGCGAATATAGAGTAAAATGGTTACATGGGGAGCGAATTGGAGTGAATGGGAGAGAAAATGAACTATAAACCCAATGCTCGCTCGCTGTGATTTTTTATGTTTATTATGTTTGCGGAAAGGGCGGTGAATACACGATGGCTTTTGTTGACGAATACGAAAGACAGCTGGACGAGCGTGGAAGAATAATACTTCCTTCCAAAATACGTGGTATGGCGGGTAATATCGTGTATATCACTCAGGCGCCTTCGGACAAATGCCTGCATTTGTATACCGAGGAGGAATGGGGACGTATGGCGGAAAAGATAAACAAACTGCCTACGGCAACCGACCGTAATGCGGCGGCGTTTGTGCGTATGTTCTTCGGCAAGGCAACCGCCGTGGCGGTGGATAAGCAGGGAAGAATTTCCGTTGCGGAAAGGCTTCTCGATTATGCCGGTCTTACAAAAGACGTGGTGCTTGTCGGCGCAAACACAAGGCTCGAAATATGGGACAGCGGTGAGTGGAAGAATTATCAGAGCGGATTGTCCGATGATATTATGATGGACGGTATTTTAAAATACGGACTGAACATCTGATAACAACGGAGGCTGTAAATGGAATTTAAGCATATTTCGGTGCTTTTGGACAAAAGCATAGAATATCTCGGCGTAAAAGACAACGGCGTTTATGTTGACGGTACGCTCGGCGGCGGAGGTCATTCATACAAGTTGCTGTCATCAAACGAAAAATGCCGCCTTATCGGCATTGACCAAGATAAAGAAGCAATATCGGCAGCCCGAAAACGTCTTGACGTTTTTTCGGACAGGGTAACGCTTGTAAACAACAATTTTTGCAGGATAAAGGAAATTTTAAAAAGCCTGCATACAGATAAAATAGACGGCGCACTGCTTGATTTGGGCGTAAGCTCGTATCAGCTTGACAATGCTTCGAGAGGATTTTCCTATATGCATGACGCTCCTCTCGATATGCGTATGAACGCCGACGGCGGAAAAAGCGCATACGACGTAATCAATTCATATTCGGAGGAGGAGCTTTCACGAATATTTTTTGAGTACGGAGAAGAAAAATGGTCAAAGCGTGTGGCGCAGTTTATTACAGAGTACCGTAAGAAAAAAAACGTGGAAACCACCTTTGAACTGGTTGAAATAATAAAAGCCGCAATCCCGAAAGGTGCAAGGGAAGAGGGCGGCCACCCGGCAAAGCGGATATTTCAGGCGGTTCGCATAGAGGTAAACAACGAACTCGGGATACTTGAACAGAGCATAAAGGATTTTACGGAAGCTTTAAATAAGAACGGTCGGCTTGCAATAATAACATTCCATTCCCTTGAGGACAGAATAGTTAAAAAAACATTTGCAAACCTTGCCCGGGGCTGTACCTGCCCGAAAAGCTTTCCGGTATGCGTGTGCGGCAATAAGCCTTCGGTTAAGATTATCACACGCAAGCCGATACTTCCCGATGATACGGAAATAGAAAATAATTCACGTTCAAAAAGCGCAAAACTGAGAGTAATAGAGAAATTGTAGGAGAAAGATTGTGGGATACGATAATTTAGCGTATAAAGATTATACCTATGAAGAATATGTTCCGAAAAAGCGGAAACCACAACAGAATAAGAGTAAGAGGAATCATAATCAGATGCTGAACAGGAAAAAAAGTGTACGCAGAATTTGTGCAATACTCGTGCTGTCATTTTCTGCTGGATTTATGATTTCCGAATTTGTTGCAGTAAACGAAACAAAGCAGCAGATTGCTTCGCTTGAGAAAAAACTTGCGGACGCAGAGGCTATAACCTCACAGAAAAATTATGAGCTGGAAAAGAGCGTTGACCTCACAAAAATCGAGGAGGAGGCAACGACAAGACTCGGAATGCAGCGTCCGGAAAAGTATCAGACGATATATGTAAATGTTAAACAAAACGATGTAACGGAGAAAACAGCGTCGGATGTGGAGGGGCCGATAAATCGTATCGGTGCGGCGCTCAAAAAGCTTGGCAGTAATATTGTGACATTTTTTAGCATAGAATAGTTTATATACATATAAATTCGGAATGTTTTGCTATAAGTAAGGAAAGGAACTGTATGCCGACACCATCAATAAATAAAATAAGAAGACGGACTATCGTAATGGCAAGCATAATTTTGGCTTGCCTTGCAGCGTTGATACTGCGTGTTGCATATTGGCAGATAGTCCGTGGTGACGAGCTTTCCACAAAAGCCAAAAACCAACAGCAGGGAAGCAGTATAATCACGGCTTCGAGAGGAAGCATTTACGACAGAAACGGCAAGGTGCTTGCGGAGAGTGCGTCAGTTAACACTCTTACCTGCAATCCGCAGGACGTAAAAAACAAAGGCAACGCCGAAACGATAGCGTCAAAGCTTTCGCCCATAATAGATATGAGCTATGACGATATTTTAAAGCTTTTGCAGAAAAACAGCCGTTATCAGATAATCAAAAAGAGAATATCTATGGAGGAAACGGACAAGATAAACGCCATTATGAAACCGGGCGAGGACGCAGGCGATGAGGCGAAAAAGCTTGCGAAAGCATTCAGCGGAATATATTTTGAGGACGACTCAAAAAGATATTATCCGTATGATGTCGCACCGCACGTTCTCGGATTTACGGGATATGACAACAACGGACTCCAGGGCGTTGAACTTGTGTTTGACGATTCGCTTTCGGGAAAAGCCGGAGCGATACTTAAAAATCAGACAGCAAAGGGAACAACCCTTGCCGAACAGCAGACGGAATATCTGAACGAGGCGGAAAAGGGCAGTGACATAGTGCTGACGATAGATGAAACAATTCAGCACTTCCTCGAAAAGCGCCTTGAAGAAGCTGTTCAGGAGAACAAGCTTAAAGAGGGTGCGGCAGGAATAATAATGAATCCGAAAACGGGCGAGATACTTGCGCTTGCGGTAAAGCCGGATTTCGATTCAAACAATCCCTATGACATAGACAGATTTAATAAGTATGCAATAGATTTTACATATGACGGCGAGAAAAAGGACAGCGATGAAGATACCAAATCAAGTCCCAAGCCTACCGATGATCCGGACAGTATGAGCGATGAAAAGGTTGCCGCAATGCGCAATAAAATGTGGAGAAACAAAGCGGTTTCCGATACATATGAGCCGGGCTCGACATTTAAGATAATCACGGCGGCAGCGGCTTTGGAGGAACACGTTGTCGATATGAACACGCCGTTCTTCTGCCCCGGCTTCAGAGTGGTTGAGGACAGAAAAATAAGCTGTGCCAACTCGGACGGTCACGGCAGTGAAACGTTTGTGCAGGGCGTTTTGAACTCCTGTAACCCGGTATTCATTGACGTGGGACTCAAACTCGGAGCGGAAAAATTCAGAGAATATTTCACGGCGTTCGGTCTTGCCGATAAGACGGGCATAGAACTTGGCGGCGAAAGCTCAAGTATTTATTACCGTGACAAGATGAGCGTGGTCGACCTTGCGACAAACTCGTTCGGTCAGAACTTCCAGATAACGCCCATTCAGCTTATAACGGCAATCAGTGCGGTTATAAACGGCGGCGAAAGAATGAAGCCGCATATAGTAAAGGAAATCAAAAACGGCGACGGTGTGGTAAAATCATATCAGCCGGAGGTTGTAAACCGTGTTATATCGGAGGAAACCTCCTCCAAAATGCGTGACATACTCGAACAGGTTGTTGCACAGCCGAATGCGACAGGTAAAAACGCATACGTGAAGGGCTGCCGTATCGGCGGAAAAACGGGTACATCGGAAAAACTTCCGAGAGGAAGCGACAAGCGTGTCGCATCATTCGTAGGTTTTGCTCCGGCAAACGACCCGGAGATAGTGTGCCTTATAGTGCTTGACGAACCTCAGGTGGCAAACAAGTACGGCGGTACAATAGCCGCACCGCTTGCGGGCGAGGTAATAGAGGATACGCTTAATTATCTCGGAATTGAAAAGCAGTACACTGCGGAGGAAACTCCGGATACAACAATAGAAGTCCCCGATGTGCGCACAAAGTCAACATCGGAGGCAAAAACGCTTATAGTAAACTCACAGCTTAATTACAGAATAAAGGGCAGCGGAGATACGGTTATGTCACAGCTGCCGAAACCCGGTACAATGATGAGCGAAAACTCAACCGTTATTCTGTACACCGATACGGATAACGAGGAGCTTACCGTAACTGTTCCCAATCTCGAAAGTATGTCGGTAAGCGAGGCGAAAGACGTGCTTGCCGGACGTGACCTTAACTTTGAGATTATGGGTGCGGGTCACAGCGAATCGGCGGCGTCGTATGCGGTAAATCAAAGCATTAAAGCCGGTGAAAAGGTAATGCCGGGTACGGTAATAGGCGTTGAATTCAGACAGGTAGCGTCAGACTAAAGCTAAATATATTTAAGGGGGAATTTCAATATGTTAGCCTCTGAACTAATCGGAAAAGAATGGCTTGACAAATTTGAAGATACGGAAATAACGGGAATAGCGTACAATTCAAGAAACGTAATGCCCGGAAACGTATTTGTTTGCATAAAAGGCTACGAAACGGACGGACACAAATATGCGCAGGACGCCGTAAACAACGGCGCCGCCGCAATAATAGCACAGGAAAAGATAGATGTGGACGTTCCCGTTCTGTATGTTGAAAATTCACGGCGTACAATAGCCGAAATGGCGTGCAGATTTTACGGAAATGCGTCAAAGAAGTTTAAGCTTATAGGCGTAACGGGTACAAACGGCAAGACAACGATAACGTATCTTGTTAAAAGTATTCTTGATGAGGCAGGAAAATGCGTCGGCGTAATAGGCACAAATCAGAACATAATCGGCGACAAGGTATTGCTTACGCAAAGCACCACACCGACAACGCCCAATGCGCTCGAACTTCAGCAATTGTTTGCCGAAATGGCGCAGAGCGAGGCGGAATACGTGGTTATGGAGGTTTCAAGCCATGCTCTGGAGCTTGACCGTGTACACGGCTGTCACTTTGACGTTGGAGTGTTTACAAACCTTACGCAGGATCATCTCGATTTCCACGGCACAATGGAGAATTACCTCAATGCCAAAGCAAAACTTTTCAATCTTTGCGATAAAGGCGTTGTAAACTTTGATGATGACGGCGGCAAGAAAATAGCCGCAAAAGCTCCGTGTGAGATTTTGAAGGTGGGTATGGGCGATGGCTGTGATTTGACGGCTGAAAACGTGAACATATCCGCAAGAGGAACGGATTTTGACATAATATATAAGGGCGAAAAGTACCCCATTCATATTCAGATACCGGGAAAATTCAGCGTGTACAACGCAATATGTGCGGCAGGTGCGGCGCTTGAACTCGGTATAGATATGGAAACAATCCGCAAGGGACTTGCGGCGGCATCGGGCGTAACGGGCAGAGTGGAGGTCGTTCCGACCGACACGGATTACACCGTTATTATCGACTATGCGCATACTCCCGACGGACTTGAAAATATTATAAAATGCGTTAAAGAATTTGCAAAAGGCAGAGTTATTACGCTGTTCGGCTGCGGCGGCGACAGAGATAATACAAAACGTGCAATTATGGGCGAAATCGCAGGCAAATACTCAGATTTCAGCATAATCACGTCGGATAATCCCCGTACCGAAGACCCCGTAAAGATAGTTGAGCAGATAGAAGAAGGAATGAAGCGTACAAACGGCAAGTATACGGTTATAGTGGACCGCCGTAAGGCTATCGCCTATGCTCTCGATCATGCAAAGGCGGACGACGCAATAATCCTTGCAGGCAAGGGACAGGAAACCTATCAGATAATCGGCAAGGAAAAATTTGATTTTGACGAGCGTGTGGAAGTGTACGGTCATTTGCATAACAAGTAAGCAATAAGGGAACGGTTTGGGAAAAGCTATACCGCTCCCTTATTATGCGATATAACCTAAATTAAGCGAGGATTTTACCATGCAGAAGCTGACAACCGATGATATAATAAAGGCAACGGGCGGAACGCTCGTTTGTGGCGGAAAAAAGGATATTTGCGATATAACGACCGATTCACGCAAGGCAAAGAGCGGCTCTTTGTTTATACCGCTTGCCGGCGAACGCTTTGACGGTCACGATTTTATCGGGCAGGCATTTTCGGGCGGTGCGGACGCCGTTGTGACGCATAAGGATATTCCGAATGTTGACAAAAAAACGATAATCCGTGTCGGAAATACGCAAAAGGCGCTTGCGGATATTGCAAGATATTATAAACAGAAATATAACGTTCCCACCGTTTCGGTAACGGGAAGCGTGGGAAAAACGACAACCAAGGATATGATTCATTCCGTTTTGAGTATGAAATACAATACGCTGAAAACGGAGGGAAATTTCAATAACGAAATAGGACTTCCGCTTACGGTACTGCGTCTTGAGGAGGAAACCGAGGCGGCGGTGATAGAAATGGGAATGAGCCATTTCGGTGAGATAGAGCGGCTCGCATCGGTGGCAATGCCGGATGCGGCGGTTATAACCAATATCGGAATGTCGCATATAGAAAATCTCGGCTCGCAGGAGGGGATTTTCAAGGCAAAAATGGAGGTAACAAAGCTGTTTGATAAGCATAACGTGCTTATAGTGAACGGCGACGATAAGTTTTTGTCGCATACAAAGGGATTGGGCGATTACCGTGTAATTTATTACGGAATAACCAACCCCGAAAATGATGTTTACGCAAAGGATATTGTAAACAAAGGCATAGACGGCACGGAATTTACTGCTGTAACCGACAGCGGAGAGTACAGAATAACCGTAAATTCCGCCGGTGAGCATAATGTGTACAATGCGCTTGCCGCAATATGCGTGGGACTGGAATTTAAAGTGCCGCCGGAAAAAATCATTGAGGGCATAAAGAATTTCAAGCTTACGGCTATGCGTATGTCGGTTGAGGAAAAGGACGGGGTCACGATTATAAACGATTGCTACAATGCCTCGCCCGACTCGATACGTGCGGCATTGAAGGTGCTCGGCTCGGTGAGCGGCAAACGCCGTGTTGCCGTTTTGGGCGATGTGCTTGAAATGGGCGATTTTGCCCCCGATGCGCATTACGGACTCGGCAAAGACGTCGTAAACAGCGCAGATGTGCTTATAACGGCAGGCAAAAATGCGGAATTTATCGCAAAGGGCGCAAAGGCTCTTGATATGAGCGAGGTCTACAGCTTTGCCGATACGGACGGGGCGTGCGGTTTTGCAAAGGATTATGTAAAATCGGGCGACGCCGTGCTTATAAAGGCGTCAAGGGGTATGCATTTTGAAAAAATATATAATGCTTTAACGGAGAAATAAAAAATGGAATTACTAAAACAAATGCTTTCAAACGATCTTCTCGGAATAATTCTTGCGTTTGCCGTAACGGCGGCGCTCGGTCCCGTGTTTATACCGTGGTTGCATAAGCTGAAATTCGGGCAGGAAATCCGTGAGGAGGGACCTAAATGGCATCAGAAAAAGTCGGGCACTCCCACAATGGGCGGAATAATGTTTATAATCGGTATCGGCATAGCGGTGATTGTGAATTTCGTTATTTTGGCCGTGAAAGGTACGCTCAATAACGAAACGGGCAGGGCGCTTTTGGTGTTTTTAATAGCGCTCGGCTTTGGAATAATCGGCTTTACGGACGATTACATAAAGGTTGTAAAAAAGAGAAACCTCGGACTTACCGCCGCACAAAAATTCACCATGCAGCTTGTTCTTACGGCGGCATATGTGGTTGCGCTGTATTTCCTCGGCTCGCTCGATACGGGAATATATATCCCGTTTGCGAAGATTGAGCTTGTTTTGCCGATTTGGCTGTATATTCCGTTTATAATGTTTGTAATGATAGGCGTTGTAAATGCGGTAAATCTTACGGACGGTCTTGACGGATTAGCGTCAAGCATAACGGCGGCGGTGGGCATATTCTTTATGCTCATAGCGTATATGAAGGCAAACGAAAGCGGATTATCGTACTTTTCCGCCGCTTTAACGGGCGGACTTATCGCTTTTCTGATATATAACAAATACCCCGCAAAGGTGTTTATGGGCGANNCGGCCAGAACTTCAACGTCACCATGATCCAGATGGCAGCTGCCTACTGCAGTATTGTCAACGGCGGAAGCTACTATAAGCCACACGTGGTCAAGCAGATTCTCAATGCCAACGGCACGGTGGTGGAGGATGTGAAGCCGGAGCTTCTGCGCACCACCTGCTCGAAGTCCACCAGCGACTTCCTGAAGCAGGCCCTGTACCAGACCGTTGAGGTCGGCACCGGTAAGAAGGCGAAGATCCAGGGCTACCATGTCGGCGGCAAGACCGGTACGGCCGAGAAGCTGCCACGTTCTGCAAAAAACTATCTTGTTTCCTTCTGTGGCTTCGCGCCAGTAGAGGATCCGCAGCTTCTGGTGTATGTCATTGTTGATACACCGAACCTGGTGGGTGAAGCACAGGCCACGGCCTCCTTTGCAGTCAATATCGAGCGTGAAATCATGAACGACGCGCTGCAGTTCCTGAACATTGCACCGTCGGGCGATACCGACCCGGAGGATTCACTGAACGCGCAGCTCCAGCAGAACCCGGAGGGGATTTCTTCTGAAACGATGGGTGCACAGGTGAATGGAGAGAGCAGCGCAGAGGGTGAAAGCGCGGCGGATGGAACGACGCAGGAAACGGATGCCGATGGCAATGTCATCACCGAGACAACGACTGCCAGCGTAACGGATGAGTATGTCGAGCCGGGTGGCGATGGCTTCGAGCTGCCGGAGGCGGTTCCTGGGGAGGAATCCTCTGAAAGCAGTGAAGCGGAGAGCAGCAGTACGGGCGAAGGATAAGCACCCTTTTCTTCCGCCCTTCAAAGTGGCGGAAGGTCCAGTAAATAAAGAACGATAAACAGGGTGCACGTATTGCCTGCACCATCGAATGTTCAATAAAGTATTTGGAGTGTCATTATGTATGTTGATTTTGTAATATCGAGTCTTCTGGGCTTTCTGCTGGTGGCCATCAGCATGCCCTTTGCCATTCCGGAGCTTCACAAGCTGAAGTTCGGACAGGAGGTACGAGACGATGGTCCGAAGTCCCATCTGAAAAAACAGGGAACACCGACGATGGGCGGACTCGTTTTCGTGCTGGCCATCGTGCTTGTCAGCCTGTTCTATCTTCCACGCTACCCGAAAATCCTTCCGGTTATGCTTCTGACCGTTGCCTTCGGTATCGTCGGCTTCATCGATGACTTCCTGAAGGTGGTCAAGCATCAGTCGGAGGGCTTCAACCCGAAGCAGAAGTTTCTCTGTCAGCTCGTGTTCTGTGTGATCTTTGCGCTGTACCTCTATCTTTCACCAGCCTATGATCACCGGATGCAGATTCCGTTCACCGGGATTTACCTGGATCTTGGATGGTTTTATGTGCCAGCGCTTCTTTTTATCGTACTGGGAACGGACAATGGCGCAAATTTTACGGATGGTCTGGATGGACTTGCGAGCTCCGTGACGGCCGTGATTGCCCTCTTCCTGGGCCTCGTCAGCCTGTACTTCGGAAAGGCAGATGGACAGCTGGCACCGATCTCCGGTGCTGTGTTTGGTGCACTTCTCGGCTTCCTGATGTTTAACTGCTATCCGGCAAAGGTGTTTATGGGCGATACCGGCTCGCTGTTTCTCGGAGCGGCTGTCGCACTTTTGGGAATAGATCTGAAAATGGAGATATTCCTCATACTCGTAGGCTTTGTCTACTTTGCGGAAACCCTTTCGGTAATAATTCAGACCTCGTACTTCAAGTACACTAAAAAGAAGTACGGCGAGGGCAGACGAATATTTAAAATGACGCCGATACATCATCACTTTGAGATGTGCAAGTGGTCGGAGAAGAAAATTGTTGCGGTGTTCACGCTTGTAACGATAGTTATGTGCGTTATCGCATGGATAGGATTTTGATTTGAGAGGAGTAACAGATGGCTCGTTCGGACAGCAGGGGCGCAAAAACCGCCGTTAAAAAGACAAACAAAAGAAAAAATCAGCCGCATAGCGCAGGTATGGGACGCAGACTGGAAACTCTTAATAAGAAATATAAGGAAAATACAAGAACGCTTGCGGGCGATATGGACTATACCTTTTTGTCAATTATAATATTGGTGGTTGCGTTCGGACTGGTAATGCTTCTGTCGGCGTCTGCGCCGTCGGCAAGTTCGCTGTATAACGGCGATTCGTATGCGCTGTTCAGAAAACAGCTTATTTCCGTGTCCATAGGACTTGTCGGTATGTGGGTGGTATCACGAATTAATTTCAACCGCTATAAAAAATACGTGCCTATGTTTATGCTTGTGTGCGTGTTTATGCTCATACTTGTTGCAATCCCGTTTATAGGAAAGTCGTTCAACGGTTCACGAAGATGGCTTCCGATACCGGGTATACAGGTACAGCCGTCGGAGTTTATGAAACCCGTTTTGGCGATGTACTTTGCGTATCAGATAGAACAGGGCAAAAGCGACTTAAAGACGTTTAAAGGCTGTCTGCCGTATTTTGGCTGGATAGGGCTTATAGTTTTGCTTATGCTTATGGAACCGCATCTGAGCGGAGCGATAATCCTTGCCGGTATAGGCATAACCTTGCTTGTTGCCGGTGGTATGCGTGTAAAACCGCTTGTACTCTTGTCCGTTCCGGTAGGCGCAGTAGGCGTTTGGGGAGTTTATAAGCTCAGTGCGGTGCGCTGGAGCAGAATTATAAGCTTTCTCGACCCGTTCCGTGATATTCAGAACACAAGCTATCAGGTGGCACAGGGATTGTACGCCATAGGCTCGGGAGGAATTTTCGGCAAAGGCTTGGGACAGAGCGTGCAGAAATACTCGTATCTGCCGGAGCCGTATAATGACTTCATTTTCGCCATAATCTGCGAGGAATTGGGACTTATCGGCGCAATACTCGTTATAGCATTGTTCGTTGTGCTTATACTGCGTGCGCTGAGAATTGCAATGAACGCCCCCGATACGTATTCAACGCTTGTTGCGGTGGGAATAGTGGCACAGATTGCAATTCAGACAACTCTGAATATTGCGGTTGCAACCTCGTCAGTGCCGAATACGGGCGTGTCGCTTCCGTTTTTCAGCTACGGAGGATCGTCTGTGATGATGCTTTTGCTGGAAATGGGCGTACTGCTCAATATATCAAGGTATTCGGAACGACGGGAGTAGGAAAGGAGCTTTAAGTATGCGTGTGATTTTTGCAGGCGGCGGTACGGGCGGACATATCAACCCTGCCGTTTCGATTGCCGATTACGCAAAAAGCCGTGATAAGGATTTCGAGGCGCTGTTTATAGGAACGGAAAAAGGACTTGAAAAAAAGCTTGTTCCGGCGCTCGGCTATAATATAGAATATATAGATGTGCAGGGTTTTGACCGCTCGCATCTTTTGAGCAATGTAAAAACGCTTGAAAAGCTGTTTAAATCGGTCAGACGGTGCAGACAGATAATACGTGAGTTTAAACCCGACTGCATAGTGTGCACGGGTGGATACGTAAGCGGCCCCGTAACAATGGCGGCGCATAAAGAGGGCGTTCCCTCGCTCATTCATGAGCAGAATGTGTTCCCCGGACTTACGGTGAAAGGTTCGGAAAAGTATGTTGATTACCTTGCGCTGAGCTTTGATGAAACCGTGAACGATATGAAAGAAAAATCAAAATGCGTCGTTACGGGAAACCCCGTCCGTGAAAGCATTATAAACGCCGACAGGGAGGAATGCCGTAAAAAACTCGGCATAACCGAGCCGTTTGTGCTTATTTTCGGCGGAAGTCTCGGTGCGGCAAAGATAAACAGCACCGTTACCGATATGCTCGGCAGAGTGTCGGCGGAGAATAAGTTCAGGCTTGTTTTCGGTACGGGTGACAGAAATTACGATGCGGTTATGAAAGCGATAGCGGATAAGGGCATAACGCTCGGTGAAAACGTTACCGTTACCGCATATATAAATAATATGGCGGAAATGATGGCGGCGGCTGATCTGGTCGTGTCACGCTCGGGCGCAATAACCGTGAGCGAGATTGCGGCGCTCGGAAAACCGTCGATACTTATTCCGTCGCCGAACGTTGTAAGAAATCATCAGGAGCAGAACGCACGTGAGTTTGCGGATTGCGGTGCGGCGGAAATGATTTTGGAAAGCGAACTTTCGGCAGAGCTTTTGTATGCGAAAATAACGGAACTGATTGCGGATAAGAGCCGTATGCGGAGTATGTCGGAAAATCTTAAAAAGCTTGCAAAAACCGACGCACTCGAAAAGCTGTACGGACTTATGCTTAAGATGTCGGAAAAATGAAAATAAAACGTCTTGTATTAACGGCAATGCTTACAGGCATTGCCTTAGTTATATTTATTGTAGAATTGCAGATACCGTCTCTCACGCAGATACCCGGGATAAAGCTTGGACTTGCCAATATAGTAACGCTTTTTGCGCTTGCGGTACTCGGCAGGCGTGAGGCGTTTGCTGTGATGATTTTAAGGATAATAATCGGCTGTATTTTTGCCGGGGGCGTTTCGGCGCTGATTTACAGCTTGTCCGGCGGACTGTGCTGTTTTTTGGTGATGTGCGTTGCATATAAATTCTTAAAGAACGAGCTTATCTGGGTGGTGAGCGCACTCGGCGGAATTGCGCATAATGTCGGTCAGATAGCGGCGGCAAGGGTTGTTATGGGTACAAACGGAGTGCTTTTGTATCTTCCCGTGCTTGTTGTGTCGGGAATGGTGACGGGCATATTTACGGGCGTGTGTGCGTATTATGTATTGAAAAACGGACATATATCAAGATTGACGGAGAAATGTAAATGAAAAAAATTCTGTTTATACTGCCTGTTTTGGCATTGCTGACCTCGTGCGGAAAAACTCCGCAAGCCGATATGAATATCTTTTGTATGGACACCGTTATGAATATGCAGGTGTACGGCGATAATTGCGAAAAGGCGGTTTCGGAATCCGAAACCGAGTTAAGGCGGCTTGAAAAGCTGTTTGACCGTGGTGATGAAAAAAGCGATGTTTACGCCGTAAATAACGGCGGTGCGGACGTTTCGGGCGATACGGAGGAGATTGTAAAATCGGCGATAGAGGTAAGCCGTGAAACGGACGGTGCGTTTGATATTACCGTGTCGCCCGTTATGGACTTGTGGGGATTTTACGACAGGCATTATAATGTGCCGTCGGGCGAAAGTATAAGAAACGTTTTACGCAGTGTGGATTACAGAAACGTATTTTTCAATAACGGCACAATAACGCTTTTAAATAATGCAAAAATCGACCTCGGCGGAATAGGCAAAGGCTATGCTACGGATAAGGTTAGGAAAATATTAATGGAAAACGGCATAACCTCGGCAATGATAAACCTCGGCGGCAATGTGTACGCCGTAGGGGAAAAACCGTCGGGCGGTAAGTGGAGGGTCGGTGTTGCCGACCCGTATAACAGCAGCGAGCCGATTTTGACAATGGAGGTGTCCGACACAGCCGTTGTGACATCTGGCAGTTATGAGCGGAATTTTGAGCGTGACGGGAAAGTGTATCACCATATCATAGACCCCAAAACGGGAACTCCCGTAAATAACGGGATAAAGTCGGTTACGGTGGTGTGCGAATCCGGCACAAAGGCGGACGCACTCTCAACAGCGCTTTTTGTTATGGGCAGGGAAAAGGCGGAGGATTTTCTCGCAAATCACCCCGATATAGGCGCAGTTATCATAACCGAGGATAAGAAAGTTTACTGTACCGACTCCCTTTTTGACAGTATTTCGGTAAACGGCGGTATCGAAAAAGAGGAAATAGCTGTGAGTAAATATTAAGTTTTTGTATATTTTCAATATCAAGCTTGTGAAAAACAGAGGTTTTTTCGGCTGTTTTTAGTGCAAAATATATTGACTGAACGGCGTATTTGTGTTAATATATTAATGGTTTTAGTGCAGGGATAGTAAAAGTAATATTGTTAATTAGGGAGAAAGGGAACAGCGTAGGATATACGCTGTGTTTTTAGCCGTTTTAAAGCGGCGGAATGGAGATTAAAATGATTACGGATACAATCGGAAATATTAATTTAGTTATTGCAGCAATATTTTTTCTGCTGTATGTGTACCAGATTTTCTTTGTGCTTGTGCCGTTCTTTAAAAAGGAAGAGGAGCATAAGCCGGAGGTAATCCACAGATTTGCGGTGCTTATTTCCGCAAGAAATGAATCGAACGTCATAGCTGACTTGATAAAATCCGTCAAAGCGCAGAACTATCCGCAGGATATGCTCGATGTGTATGTGGTTGCGGACAATTGTACGGACAACACGGCGCAGATTGCCGAAGATGCCGGCGCTTTTGTGTACACACGCTTTAATTCGGTACAGGTCGGCAAAGGCTATGCGCTTAATTATCTGATAGGCAAAATATTCGATAAGTGCGGCAAGGATTATTATGACGGTTATATGGTTTTTGATGCAGATAATATTCTTGACAAAAACTATGTGCGTGCAATGAACCGCACGTTTACGGACGGTCACAGAATAATCACAAGCTACAGAAACTCAAAGAACTACGGTTCAAACTGGATAAGCGCCGGTTATGCGCTTTGGTTTTTGAGAGAGTCCAAGTACCTTAATTATTCGAGAATGTTAATGCATACAAGCTGTGCTGTTTCGGGTACGGGATTTTTGGTACATAAGGACATCATAAAGAAGAATAACGGCTGGAACTGCTTCCTGCTTACGGAGGATATACAGTTCTCGATTAAGAGCGTTATCGACGGGGAAACGATTGCATATTGTAATGATGCGGTTGTGTATGACGAACAGCCTATATCGTTCTCACAGTCATGGTCACAGCGTCTGAGATGGGCGAGAGGATTTTTGCAGGTATTTGCAAATCACGGTCCCAAGCTTTGGTCGGAGTTGTTCAAAACGGGAAGATTTTCATGCTACGATATGGCAATGACAATAATGCCGTCAATATTCCTGTCAATCGCAACATTTGTAATGAATACGGTCGGTATAATCTTTGCAGTGTGCAACGGCGAGAACGTTACACCGCTCCTTATGACAGCCGTAAGCTGGTGTTTCAATGTGTACTGGATGGTATTTACATTGGGACTTATCACAACTATAACGGAAAGAAAAAATATATACTGTTCAACCAAAAAGAAGATACTGTATATGTTCACTTTCCCGCTGTATCTTATGACATACATTCCTATTTCGATAGTTGCATTGTTTAAGCAGGTAAAATGGGAGCCTATACAGCACGGAAACGCAAATACGATTGAAGAATTTACAAAATAATATGAAAAGGTTTTCCGCAGGATCAGAAACGGTCTTGCGGAAATTTTTTTGGCAGTTTGTAAGGGCGTGTGAGGTTTTTTCTG
>DJRJ01000079.1:3710-4426 GCA_002438865.1 Clostridiales bacterium UBA6363 | reverse complement strand
AAGTCCGTCCACTGGCGCTGACCCTGAAAGCCCGCGGCTATCGCGTTGTGACCTACCGCTTCCTCCTCGCAGCCCTTGGGAAGATTTTTATTACCGTTCATAAGGTCCTTTATGATAACGCACATCTTAACGGTAAATTCCCAGTCCTCTTTTTTCTGCTCGTCGGTTCTTTGCAGATTTTCGGGGTTTTTATCAAAGCCCATCTTGCAGTATTTTTTAGACCATTCGAGAGCTTTTTCATACTCTTTCTCATCATAAATACCCTCGGTCATTCGGCGGATAATCTCCACCTCGTCTACCGATTCGACGCGCATACCGAGGTAATCCTCAATAAAGTGCGGGTCGATTATAGAGCCGCCTATGCCCATTGTGATAGAGCCTATCTGCAAATACGACTTGCCGCGCGGTGTAGCCGCCGCTACCGCCGCTCTGCCGAAACGGAGCAGCTTCTCGCGAACATCTGCAGGAATCTCGGTATCGTCCGCGTCGCATACATCGTGTCCGTAAATGCCGAATGCGGGCAGACCCTTCTGAGCGTGGGTTGCAAGCACAGACGCCAAATACACAGCGCCCGGTCTTTCGGTGCCGTTAAAGCCCCAAACCGCCTTTATTGTGTCCTTTTCCATATCCATAGTCTCAGCGCCGTAGCACCAGCAGGGGGTAACTGTTAAGGTTATATCCACGCCTGCCTTGCGGAATTTATCCGCGCAGGCGGC
>DJRJ01000079.1:0-3674 GCA_002438865.1 Clostridiales bacterium UBA6363 | reverse complement strand
TCGCCGTTTGAGTATTTAAGGTTTTCGGTGAAAAGCCTTGCGGCGGCTTTTGCCATATTCATGGTTTGGTCCTCCAAAGACTCACGAACGCCCAAAACACCGCGCCGTCCGTCGATTGTAGGACGAATACCTATTACCGGATAATCCTGTATGTATCTGTTTGCTGACATTTTTATTACCTCCAAAGTTTATTATTAACAAGGTATTTAAAAAAGCGGAGCCCGACAGGTAAAGCTATAAATTCTTGTATGAGCCCTGTCACCGTCTTTTTATATAAACGGATTTTGCATTACTGTCAGATCCGGTCCTCTCAATAACGGTCGTTCTCATAATCAAGAGGATGCCTTGCTTTTATCTGACTGATTTTTTTACCGTCCGCTTTACTGACATCAATTCATTGCTTCGGTATGCAATCGGATTACACGAATAACGGTATTTCGTCCGTAATTAAACGGAACTGTTTTAACTGTAGTTTTTCCGTCCTTCTGAGTAAATTCAACATGCTCTCCGTTGTCAAGCCATTCTGCCGAAGTTATACGCCGTTCAAACCGAAACGCCACATCGTATTCAACAGAAACATTTTTTGCAACATTGGGATCCGCTATCATAGGTATATGGTCACAAAAAAGATAATAGTCATCCCCGTCACGCAGCAGAAAATCATCGTCTCTGTTTTCAATTTCAATGCCCGCAGGACGCGGAGTATAAATTGCAGCACGGTTAAGCTCGGTCCACCGTCCCAAAAGTTCAAGTATTGCCGAATCAATGGAACGCAGACTTCCGTCTCCCATAGGTCCAACATTCAGCAACAGATTTGAACCGTATCGGCGGCAGACAGCCAGATCACGAATACTGTCCGCCGGCGCCTTATAATTCAAGTCATCCTCGGCATAGCCCCAATGGTCTGCCAAAACCTGACACATTTCACTTGCTATATACTTTTTTGCACCGTTTTGATTTATCAAATGCGGCTTCCCGCGTTCAAATGTAACACTGTCCAATTCGATATGTCCGAGCTCTCCCAAAGCGCTGAGACCGGTGTTGTTAATAATCATCGCCTCAGGCTGATGAGAGCGTATCATTCCGTAAAGTGCGTCCTCCTCCCAATCATCGTCAGGGCGTCCCCACATACCGTCGAACCAAATTCCGCCTATTTTTCCGTATCCTGTACAAAGCCGTTCAACGCTCTTCCGCAGGTAAGCCAAATATGCCGGAAAATCAGTTTCAAACGACGGTTCGTGCCAATCTATAAGAGTATGATAAAAAAACGGTTTAAGTCCGTTTTCGCGGCAGGCTTCAACAAACTCGCGAGCCAAATCCCGCCCGCATATATGCGGTGCGTCAAAACTGCTCAGCTCACCGGCATCATACAAAGAAAATCCGTCATGATGTCTGACAGTCAGTGTTATATAGCGGCATCCGGCGTTTTTTGCCGCTCTTGCCAGCTGATGCGCCCAATCCGGACGCGGCGAAAACCTTGCCGTTAATTCGCGCTCATACCATTCCTTGGTAACAGACGGCAACAATTCTTCAGCCCATTCTCCCTTTCCGAGAACCGAATAAAGGCCGAAATGAACAAACAGGCCAAAACCAAGCTGTTCAAAATCCTTGATGTATTGCTTGATAATCATAAATTCCCCAACTTTCTTATTTATGCAAACGCCCGACCGTTTTCACGACCGGACGCTTGCCTGAATCTGATTATTTTTTAAATGTGAACATACTGTCAATAGCCTTGTCATATGTCGTACCCAATGACTGAATAGCTGCCGACACCGAGCTTTCACCAAGGAATACGGACCCCTGAACAACCTTGCGGTCAAACTGATTATAAAGTGTGTTGACCGTAACGCCGTAATCCGCAACGGCTGTATCGAGACAAATCTTATACATTTCTATATCCTTATTGGCACTTGCAGATTGGAAATATTCCTTTTTAAGATCATATTCCCACCAGCTTTCGCCCTCATAGCCCTTTTCAGGCTCTGCCAGCAGATTAAGAATTTTAACCGTTTTGGAAATAGTGTTTGAAGCAGCATTGGTAGAGGTGCACACAAATACTCCCGCCGTTCCCGCATCAGTACGGTAATTGCTCTCGCTCGGTCCTATCGGAACAGGGACAATACCGTATTCAAACTTCGGATTTGCAGGTTTAAGATATTGATTCACAAACCAAGTTTCCTCAAACATAAACGCGAGTTTCCCATCAAGGAATGCCGAACGGCTGTCGCCGTTATCGGTTGAGTTAAAGGTTTTAGACTCGCGGTAATTGGTAGCATTAAAGGATTTATCCGTATTAACCAGCGTATTCATAAAGTTGATTGCCTCTGCCATGCGTGCTGAGGTATACCCTGCCTTCGCTTTGCCGTTGCTGTATGTTGCAAGAGAAGCACCGTTTGAAATCCAAAGTGCTCTTGCAAGCTCCTGATACCAGCCTCCGACGCCGTAAGCGGTGGTTTGGTTATTGCTTGTATGTTTAACGGTTACCTGTTTTGCCATTGCCTGCAGCTTGCTCCATGTCCACGCCTTAGAATTAACAAGACTGTAGATATCATCGTTGACACCGCTGTCTTTAAGCAGCGTCTTATTCACGATAACGCACATACGCGCCTCCGGAGCGCGCATCCAGTTCAAGCCGTATACATTCCCGTCTATTGAACCGAGCTTTGTATAACTTGCGACCCAACGGCTGTCGGACGTATTGATACCGCTCACACTATTCCATGGAGTTATATATCCCGCAGCGGCAAGACCAAGAGTTTCCTCGGCCTTAACATGAACAACGTCAGCCACCTTGCTGCCTGACATAATTTGCGCGCGCAAATGGTCAATAGACGGCAAATTTCCCGTAACCACCTTAATTGTGCATTTTTCATTTTTCTGAATTTTCTTTATTTTAGCCCAAAATGATTTTTCATACTCGGTAACGGCATCCTTTTCCGAGCGCATAAGCCACGGACTCATAATCGTAAAGGTATAATTCTTTACATCGGTTTTATCTGTCGAAGAGCTGCTGCTTTTTCCGTCATGCTTGGATGTATTGCTGTTGCTTTTGTTTCCACCGGCATTTTCCGCTGTATCTCCGCCCTGTTCCGAACCTGAAATCACAACTGTGGATACATCCTCCGTAACGGTTGTTTTGCCGCAACCGGTAAGTGCCGCAGATAACAACACGGTCATGCTTATGATAGCCGCCACAGTACGCTGCCATTTTATTTTCATAAAAATTCCTCCTATAATCTCTTTGCCTTACGGCGTTTTGTTAAATATGTTATAAGAACGGTACTGCCGCCGGCAACCGCAGCTCCGCCTAAAATAATCAGAGCCAACACCCATTCTGAAATTGAATCTATTTGCTTTGTTCGGATAATATTCTTAACGATTTTATCCGGTTTCGTCTCTGCTGCCGGCAATTCCTCATCAACATAAACGGTATTATGCACATATTCCGTTTCTCCGGGAATATACTCGGTAGAAACCGTTTGTCTGCCGGATGTTTCAACCAAGTAAAGACCGGCAGTATTATGAGCTATATTAACCGTAAAGCGGCTTATCTGCTTTTCCGTTCCGCTGACTATAGTTTTGCCTGTCAGCATATCGGTAACGGTATACCTTTCAAAACCGTTCATTTCCATATCGGCAAGCGGCACTGCCACCTGCATATCAACCGCGGC
>DJRJ01000091.1:1173-2910 GCA_002438865.1 Clostridiales bacterium UBA6363 | reverse complement strand
TATGAAATATTCCGCAACAGCACCGGTTAAAATCATTGTTTTGGGCGCAGGCGGTACGGGAGGATATTTGATCCCCCACCTTTACCGCATAGCCTTTGCCGACGAAAACCGCAACTACCGCATTATTATCTGCGACGGGGATATTGTAGAGCGCAAAAACCTTATCCGTCAGAACTTTATTGAGCAGGATATAGGCAGAAATAAGGCGTCGGTATTAGCCGAGCGTTATGCCGGAGCTTTCGGTATAGAGTGCGAATATATACCCGAATATATTGAAAGCGAACAGCGGCTTACAGAGCTTGTCCGACCGGACTTTACAAAAAGCCCGTGGACTAACGCCAGAGAAACCCAGCGTGTAATTTTAATCGGCTGCGTAGACAACAATAAGTCGAGAGCCATATGCCATAAGGTCTTTTACGAAACAAAAGATTTGGTGTATATAGATTCGGGCAACGGAGAGCATACAGGCCAGGTGGTCTGCGGAATAAGACAAAACGGCAGAACGACCTTTAAGCCCGCAGGCACGCTTTACCCGGACATTTTAAAGGCTGAGGATAAGCTGCCGACCGAGCTTTCCTGTGCGGAACGCGCGGTATCCGCCCCGCAATCGGTAACCGCAAACCTTACAGCGGCTACCGCCGTAACCTCTTTTCTTTATGATTTACTTGTGACAGGCGACCTGACTACAAGGTATGTAACCTTTTCCTCTAAAATCATTTCCACAAGAGCGGAAACGGTTAAAAAGCGTAAGAGGAGGACGGAAAAATGCGCGGCATAGAAATACCGGCAGGTGCAAAGGATAAAAAGAACAGCGGCGGGTTTTATGTTGCAAACAGCGCGGTTTTTACCACGGACAACCCCACAAGAGATTGGGATATGTTCACTGCATTTTTAGGTGCACAGCTTTCACAGGCAATGCCGAAGCTTGAAATTACCAAGTGCTTTGAGGATGTGACAAGCGGCAGAAAAACCTATGTGTTCGCCAAAAGCGACCGTATGAAGATAATACTTGACGATCAGGAGAAATACATTGCGGTTTTTTTAGTTGCGGACGACAGTATGGAGACTTTAGTTTTCAATACGGCGCTTAATACCCTTAAAAAGATTCTCATTTTCGGGTATAAAGGCTCGGTGTTCAGGCGGATAAACTACCGCAGGCTAAGCGAGGTGAAATATGAGCGATTGTGAAACCAACGGCTGCTTTTGCCTTGACGAGCTGACCGAGTGCAGCGAGAATCTGAAACGCTTAATTGCCGCGCTGAATGAACAGTATCCCGTTTATCTTGAAAAAAGGGATTACGGTTCAATATCCGAGCTGCACATTACCGCTAAAGCATTATGGGCGGAGTTTGCTGATATATTGCACCCGCTCGGTGAGTACGGCGATGAACAGCTATATTCCACCGCCCTTAAAATGTTTGAGGCAATTCAGAAATTCGGGTATTTAAACGGCGGAAATTACCCCGCTTTAGTATCTGCGCTTAATTCCTTTGCGGAAATGCTGCCTAATAAAAAGAGTATTGACGCAAAGGCGGCGGCGCACCTTATGAACCGTATTAAAATGGGATACTTCCCTACGGATTTAGAACACATAAGTTTAATTAAGCAGGCGGTTAATTTCCCGAAAAGCAGCGTCAATATACTTGACCCCTGCTGCGGAGAGGGACTGGCGCTTAAAGCCTTAGCGGAAAACGAGGACGCCGACACCTACGGAATAGAGCTTGACGAAAGCAGAGG
>DJRJ01000091.1:514-1059 GCA_002438865.1 Clostridiales bacterium UBA6363 | reverse complement strand
TTTCACGCGCTGCTTTTAAATCCGCCCTACCTTTCCTGCCCCGGAAACGGCGGCAGCAAAAGAATGGAACGCGCTTTTCTTGCCGACACTCTGCCGCTTTTAATGAAAGGCGGACTGCTTATATACATAATCCCCTACCACCGTGCCAACGAATCGGTATGCCGAATGCTTGCTTCTTACTACAAAAATCTTTCGGTATACAGATTCCGTGACAGCGAGTTTAAAAAGTATAAGCAGATAGTGTTTTTCGGTATTCGTACCGAAAGGCGCACGGCGGACAAGACCGCCGCAAGGATAGAGCAGCTTTGCTTGCAGCCGGATAAAATTCCCCTTATAGATACCATACCCGCAGGACTTTACGCCTTGCCCGAAAAGGAAACGGAAATTTCCCATTTCAGAGGATCTGTTTTCGATGTTGAAGCCTTAGCCGAACAGCTTAAAAGCTCGGACAGCTTAGATATTCTTTTTGAAAGCTCACAGCTTGAAAACAGAACCCGCAATCCGCTCTTACCGCTTAACCTTTCGCAAATAGGTTTGGTGGGAGC
>DJRJ01000091.1:0-400 GCA_002438865.1 Clostridiales bacterium UBA6363 | reverse complement strand
CGACCGACAGAGAGGGCGTAGCCCAAATAAGCGAGGTTGAAAGCAACAAAATTATCTTTAATATCTTAACTCAGGATAAATATATCACCATAGGTTAAAGGAGACAGAAAAATGATATTAACAGAAGAAAAAGCCGCATTTGCGGCAGAACATCACGGAGTTATAATGCAATACCTGAAAGAACGGGGACTATCCACCGATGAATACTACGATACCGTGGTATTCTCATTTTTGGATTGCGTTATCTCCGGCAAAGACAATTTTAAAAAGCGCGCATATGCGGCGATGGACAGAGCGGTTGCGGCAGTAAAGGCGGAAAGCGAGGGGAACATTATAAGCCTGTTCTGCAACGACGATTATTACCGCATAGTTGCGGAAACCTTAGCGGACGAGCACGACG
>DJRJ01000069.1:23955-24095 GCA_002438865.1 Clostridiales bacterium UBA6363 | reverse complement strand
GAGGGATAAGCGTCGCATCTCCACCCTCCGTCCGCCCTCGGAGTATCTGTATACGCCGTCGGACAAACATCGGGCGACCTGCTCGCTTTTCTTTTGTGCGGAATCGGGGGATAAGCGCCGCATCTCCTCCCTCTGTCTGC
>DJRJ01000069.1:23143-23895 GCA_002438865.1 Clostridiales bacterium UBA6363 | reverse complement strand
CCGTCGGACAAACATCGGGCGACCTGCTCGCTTCTCTTTCGTGCGGAAATCGGGGGATAAGTGTGCGGCGGCGAGCATAATCTTTTATTAATTGCGGTAAAATAATAAAAAACGGAGAAATCACAATGACCGAAAAAGAATACAAATGTCTTATAGACGAGGAAACCTACAAAAGAACAGAGGACGCATACAAATGGGACAGCATTAAAAATCAGACCAACAATTATTACGCCGCCGAAACGGATATTCTTGCAAAAAACAGAATAACGGTGCGTATCCGTGAAAAAGACGGCGTATACAAAATACAGGTCAAGCGCCACAAAAACGAGGAAAGCGCATTGCACATAAGCGAGGAGCTGGAGTTTGACTCGGACGGTGCGCCCGACGTTATAGACGCACAAAAAGCACGTGAAATAACGGGCATTGAAACGGGTGCGCTCAAAAAAATCGGCGCTCTTACCACGCTCCGCCACAGTCTTATGTGGGATAAATACACGGAAATATGCCTTGACAAGAGCATATACCTTGACCGTTCCGATTATGAACTTGAAGTGGAGTATCAAAAGGAAATGCCGAAAAAGCTGTTTGAGGAACTGGAAAAACTCGGGGCGGATTTTTCAAAACCCGTTACAGGCAAGTATTCGAGATTTGTCAATAGATTGAAAGAAATAATGTCAAATAAATAAAGCCTGACAGGCGAAAAAAGTGATATATCACTTTTTTCAAAACTACTGTATGAAAAAATCAAAAGT
>DJRJ01000069.1:12013-23053 GCA_002438865.1 Clostridiales bacterium UBA6363 | reverse complement strand
AATAACAAAGAAGACAAACCGCTTGCGGTTTGTCTACAGTCTGAAACCCCGACGGTGTATGCCGTCGGGGTTTACTTTTATTTTTCCTCTTCTTCCGGATTTAAAAACGGTTTCATACTGTTTGCGCACAGACACATTGTAGATATATTATGCAAAAGCGCCGATGTGACGGGGGATATTACTCCCGTTATACCCAAAAGGATAAGCCCGCTGTTGAAAACAGACGTAAACCTGTAATTATTGTATATCCTCTTAAACAGCTTTTCGCTCAAATCACGCAGAACGATAAGCCTGTGCAAATCGGACGATAAAAGCGTTATATCCGCAACCTCACGGGCAATATCGGAGGCGTCCTTCATTGCAACGGAAACGTCCGCCGCCGCAAGTGCGGGCGAATCGTTTATGCCGTCGCCGACCATAACCACCGTATGCCCTTCGTCTTTCATCGAATTGATAATATTAAGCTTATCCTCGGGGAGGACACGTGCGTAATATTTTTCAATTCCAAGCTCATTGCATACGCTCTTTGCGGTCGACTCGCCGTCGCCGGTTATCATAACAATATTTTCAAATCCTTTTTCTTTAAGCATTGAAATAACCTCCGCCGCATTACTGCGTATGGGGTCCTCAATGCACAAAACTCCGCATAATCTGCCGCCTATTGCGAGATATACCATGGAGTATTGCTCGCCAAGCTTTGATATTATCTCATGCTGTTCGTCGGTGACGGGAATGTTTTCGTCATCAAAAACAAAGTGCGCACTTCCGATAAGCGCTTTTTCGCCGTGCAGCTGTGTGGATATTCCGTGCGCCACGATGTATTCCACCTCTGCGTGTTCTTCGGAATGTCTGAGGTTTTTCTCCTCTGCGGCGGAAACAATTGCTTTCGCAACGCTGTGCGGAAAATGCTCCTCAAGGCACGCCGCCGTTCTCAAAACCTCATCTTCGGAGTATCCCTCAAACGGAATTACCTTTGCCAAATTCGGGCACGAAACGGTCAGCGTTCCCGTTTTATCAAACATAATCGTATCGGCGTGGGCATAATTATCAAGAAATCTGCCGCCCTTTACCATTATATTGTAGTCCGTTGCTTCACGCATGGCGGAAATAACGCAGATAGGCGTTGACAGCTTGATTGCGCACGAATAATCGACCATAAGTACCGACAGCGCACGTGTCACGTTTCCCGTAAACAGATACGTTGCCGCACAGGTTATAAGACTGAGCGGAACAAGGTTATCCGCAAAGCTTTCAGCCTTGGTCTGTATGCCCGATTTCAGGCTCTCGGAGCTTTCGATAAGCTCAACCACTTTGTTAATGCGGCTGTCGTCGGGAAGCTCGGTTACCGTTATATCAAGAGAACCCTCCTCAACAACCGTTCCGGCATATACGCTTGTACCCGTCTTTTTGTGACAGAGCATAGCCTCGCCGGTCATTGCCGCCTCGTTCACGCCTGCCTCGCCGCTGTATACAGTGCCGTCTATGGGTATCATACTGCCCTGCTGAACACGCACAATATCACCGGGAACAATATTCTTTAATGACGTGTGAACAAACTCACCGTCCTCAAGCTTCCATACCTTGTCAATGTTAAGCGAAAGACTGTCCGAAAGCGCCGTCTTTGCTTTTTTGCGTGTGTATCCCTCAAGCAGTGATGAAATATTAAGCAAAGTCATCACCGAGGACGCAGTTCCGTAAGAGCCGTTAAGTATCGACGCCGAAACGGACACCGCATCAAGCACCGCAACGTTAAGCTTTCCGCTCAAAAGTCCGTTAAGACCGAGCTTTATAAACGGCACGGCACGTATAACCGTAAGCGGTGCAACAAGGAACGACGGTAAAAACGTTTTCATAACCGCACGTTTAACCAGTATTTTTATAAGGTCACGCTTAAACTCCTCGTCTGTTTCCTGTATTGGGGTAAGCGGTGCACTGTCAAGCTCCTTTGCGTTAATGCCGTTTATTTTGCGGAGCAAATCGTCTTTTATACTGCCGCTGTATGTAACAAGAATACCCCCGTTTGCATATGATGCTTTTGCCGAGATTACGCCCTCAAAACCGCACAAAATTTCTTCAAGAGTCGTTTCCTGCAGTTTTGAAAATACATCCTGACCGCATCTGACTCTCAAACGTCCGGGAGAATCATATACTATTTTGCATTTCACGGTCAATCACTTCCTTGAAATCAGTCTTTTTCCGCTTCCTGCTTTGCATCGTAGCAAATATCTTCTGCTTCGTCTTTCATATTCCGGAAAGCCGCTTTGGCATCATTTTGCAGTTTCATACACTTTGCAAGTCCGCTTACGCAAGCTTTTCTTGTCTTGGTGCTTTTCAAGGCTTTTACCCCATATGTTGCGGCGAGTACACCGCCGGTGAAGCACAATACCTTTTCGTTTTTAACTAAGTCCAACAGTTTCATAATAAAAACCTTCCTTCCGTATATTTCGGCTTTTGCCGTACATATATTTTAACGCTAAATAAGCGGTTTGTCAACAGTTTCGGCGTCTTTTGCAAAAAGTGCGGCAAGGCGCAGCAGCTGTTTCCTTGACGATACACCGAGTTTTTCATAAATGTTGTGGTTGTGGTATTTTATGGTGCGCTCGGTAATCTGTAATTCGGCGGCAATTTCCTTTGCCGTTTTTCCTGAAAGATACATATTAAATATGTTTCTTTCGGCTTTTGTGAGCGTTTTTAAGCCTGCCGTGAAATATTCGTAATCATCGGGCGAAACCTCTTTTTTTCTGGAATATGCAAGCTTTTCGATTTCCGACTGCACACGGCTTACCTCATTTTGCATCTGCTCCTTTTCACGTGTCAGTTCAAAAAGCGAGTTTTCGTATTCCTTGTCCTTTTGGGCAAGAAAATCGAATAAATCGTCAATTTCCGCAATGTCGCTTGTAGCCTCGCCGTGTTCTTTCTGCTTGATTTTTTCAAGACCTTTGAGTATGGGCGCAATGTAGCGCTTGCTGAGGTACAGACAGCTGCTTATGACCGCAAACAGCAAAAGCACCACCAGGATTGCGGTTTGTATTCCGCTTTGTATTTTTCTTGAGGTGTAGTCGCTTTTCGGAATCATCACCGTAAGCATATAATCGTCATTACTGCAGTAAAGCTGAACGCTTTTTGTAATGCCTGCATATGAGCCGTAATTGTTTTCAAAGCTTAAAAGCTCCTTGCCGAGCTTTTTTTCTTCAAGCACGCCCTTGGGCGAAAGATAATATCCGCCGTCAACTCCGCAGCAAAAACCGCAGTCCGTATCAACCGCATTGCTTGCCTTGCGTGAGAATACGCATATGAGATGTTCAAGCGTTGTGGGCTGTGCGTGGCTTTTTTTGAAAATGCTTTCGCTTATTTCAAAACCGCATATCCCGTATAATGTTCCGTTATTGCCCCAAACGGGAACGGAAACGAGCATAACCCTTTCCGATGTGCCGGGGAGAGTTGCAATGTCCGTTATGCGGCACGAATTTTCAAGCGGCGCTTTGCCGGAGTTCAGTATTTCGTCAAATTCGGGAAAAGTCTCCGGCTTAAATTCCAGATGCCATTTTCTGTGCGGCATTATGTTTTTCCGCTTTCCCATCTGTGCGTTTCCACGGTAAAGCAGAAGCGTATCGTCGGCAACCGTGCCGAGCGTACTGCGCATAATATACACGCCTGCCTTGTCTGAACCGGCGTTCTGCGAGGTGTTGAGCATAATGTACGCTCCCGAACAGTCCGCCTTTAAAAGGTCCTGCCGCAAAAGTTCCGTAAAGCCGCTCTCCAGAGCCTCTATGTGCTTTGCTGAGCCGTTTAAATTTTCAAAAGAAATATTTTCCGCCGCAAAATACTGTTCGGCAAGCTTTGAGGTGTTTTCCGAAAGATTGATACTGCGCACCGCAAGTTCGTTGTAATATGCCGACATTTCACGGTCGAATACCTCCATTTGCAGACGCAATGTATCGGCAAGCTTTTTGTCCGTGCCCGAAATGTGCCCGAACATAAACAACCCTGCAAAAAGCGCAATAAGCAGTACCGCCGCAAGGACAAACATATATCCGAACAGCTTTCGGCGCATGGTATGCTTTTTTTCCAATAAAGATATACGCATTGCCTGCCTCCTAATTTATGTTTTTGAGCGCCTCCCACAATTCTGTGGAAAGCGTTTCGGCGCTTGTGCCGAGCGCATATCTGTCTGCAAGCTGTTTTTGCTTTTTGCGGATAATATCGTAAAATGCGGATACTCTGCTGTAATAGCCTTTTGTCAGCGGTTCGGAAACGGCGGTGCTGTCCTTTTTCGATTTGCCTATCGCCGCATAGAGCTGTTTGTACTCGTCCGACTTAAAATCATAATCGCTTATTTTTTCAAACGCATCGTTTACTACAGGCATATACCCCGTTTCGGCGGCAAAATCAAGGTTTCTCTGCGACTGCGTGAGCCATTCGGCAAATACAGCCGCCGCCTCAGCCTTTTTCGGAGTTGTCTTGTATGCGCACAGTCCGACGCCTGCCTGTGCAATGTAAGGCGCTTTGTCCTTTTCACGGGGGACGGGAAGAATTTTTAAATTCATAGGCTCCGAAGTGCCGTCCTCATACGTTACCGTGTCATTGTAATACAGTATGGCGGCGCTCGAGCCTATGCCCGACATAACCTCGCCCGTCATAACCTGCGTGTTGGAGTACAGGTCGGAAAGGATAATCTGACCTTTTACAAGCGCATTCGCAAATTTCATAAACGAGTTTTTGAATATTTCGTTGTCAAAATCGTACCGTCCGTCATCGGTGTGAATATTTTTCGCTCCGTTTTCCATAGCGTCAAGCTCAATGCAGGAAAGCGGATAATCAATACTGCAAAATGCTTTTCCCGTCAGCGTGTGATACTTTTCTGCGGCGTCAAAGAAGCCGCCCCAGTCGGAAAGACTTTCGTATGTAACGCCGCTCTTTTGTGAAAAACGATCAAACTGCTCTCCGGCAATGAACAGCATATGCGTGGATTTCGCAACGGGAAATACGCATAAATTGCCGTTGTATGTACCTGCGTCCAAAAATTCCGGGACATATTTTGAAAGCTCTTTTTCGGAAAATAAATCGTTCCAGTTTATAAGGTTTTCCACTCCCAAATCAACCGCATTGCTCAGATGCGCAAAAAATAAATCGGGCATATCGTCCGCACCCGGTTTTTTCGATTGCGAATCGAGCAGTTTTTCGCCTATGTGCGATGCGTTAGACATTGCCGTTACGTTTATAATAATTCCCCTTTCACTGCCGACGGTTCTGTTAAATTCGTCAACCAGTCTGTTCATCGGAGAATCGGACTGCTCGCCGTAAACATGCCACATCGTCAGCGTGACGGGATCGTTTTTCTTTAGTTCGGAACTTTTGCAGCCCGAAACGCAAAATATTGCCGCCGCCAATATCAGCGAAAGCAAAACGGTTTTTTTCATATAAAATTTCCCCCTGAAATAATGTTTTTATTTAAAACCTGTACTTTTTCCTGTACTTTTTTCAAAAAAATCTCAACTTTTTTTAATTTCACCTGTACTTTTCGGTTAAAAGGACAGTGACAAAGAATAAGAAGTATGCATAATTAAATATATCAGATACATTGTATCACGAAATATTTATTCGGTCAATAAAAAAATGCCGTCCGAGGGGAGGGAAAAAAGCACGGTAAGGACATTGTCCCGAATTTAAAAAAGGAGGATTTATATATGAAAAGATTTTTTAAAACAATATGTGCGGTCGGATTGATGTGTGCTGTGAGTATGCTTGCGGCGTGCGGCGGAGGAAACGCCGACTCAAAATACGAGGGTAAATGGATTTCGGTTGCCGGAAGTGCGCTCGGCGTAACGCTTACCGGTGATGAGATAAGCGGATTCGGACTGGATTTGCAAAGCGGCGGCAAGGCAACAATGGAACTTGACGGCGAAACGCATAAAATCAAATGGTCGAACGAGGGTGAAAACATTACTCTTAAGGTTGACGGAGAAGATGTTGTCGGCAAAGCGGGCGAGGACACAATAGAATTTGACGATATGCTCGGAATGGGAATGAAGCTGACCTTTGCAAAAGAGGGAAGCGAAGCCGCAAAACCCGAAAACAATATGGCGGAGAACGATAAGAAAATGCTCGGCAGCTGGCAGTCGGTAAAGGTAACGGATATTCTCGGCGACCCGGTGGACAATATGAAGGATAATTCGCTCGCAATGGAATTTAGCGCCGATCATAAAGCAAAGGTTACGCTAAACGGCACGGATATGGGTACATATAACTGGAGTATGCTCGGCGAATGGGGCAGTCTTGATGATGACAGCGTGAGCATCAGCTGGGATATAAAAGGCGAAAACCTTGAGGTGAACTATTCGGTGGACGAGGATTATTTTGTATTCACCTGTTCAAAGAAATAAGGGGGTATAGCAATGGGATTTTTCAAAAATATTTTCGGTAAAAAAACCTGTGCGCTTTGCGGTGCGGAGTGCGGAGTGATGAGCCGTACAAAAATCAAGAATGATGAATATTTGTGCAATGACTGCGGCGATAAATGCTCGAAGTATGTCAGATTAAGCGAAATGACTCTTGACGAGATAAAGCGCCATATGGGATATATGGAGCGTATGAATAAGCTGTACGAGGAGAAAGCCAAAACGGAAAGCAGAACGGTATATCCGTCCTCGGTAAAGGAACAGGCAATAGAATTTTTCGACGGTTTGGGAATGTTTGCGATAAAAGAAAGATACAACACAGGCAGAGGAAAAATGAACGAGCTGTTCCGATACGACCAGGTGGCGGAATACAAGGAATATTATGAGGAAAGCCGTCCGAGCGAGCCGAATGCAAAGCCCGAGTTTAAAGAATGCGGAATAAAAATAAAATTGGTCGGACAAATGACGGACACAATGACAATGCAGCCGGGACTGCGTCCGCACCCGTATATCAAGCACGAAATAAAGATTTGTTTCAGCAAAAAAGATCCGAATGAAATAAGTTCCGCACACAGTGCGTGCACGCATTTTAATTATATCTTCGGAATAAATGACAATCAAAAGGGACTTTTCAATTTCGGACTGAGCAAAAAGGAACAGCGTGACTTAAAAGCGGCTGTCGGAGCGGCTAAGGGCATAGGAATGGTGCTCAAAGCGGTTAAGGACGGCGTTGGCGAAGCGGTTGACGAGGCGGCGGCGAAAGCTGAATTTGAAAAGCACGCCAATGCCGTAAACGACGGCGCAACAAACGGTCTTGCGGAGTATTCAAGACGTGCGGACGCCGCCGAAACGGAATTTTTCACAAACTGAAAGGAATGATTTAAATTATGAAAAAGCTATCAATATTAATTATATCAATTTTGAGTGCTGCACTGCTTTTCGGCTGCGGCAAGGCGCAGGAGGCGGAAACGCCTGCCGAAAGCCCTGCTGCGGCAAGCAGTGAGCCTGTTGCGGCGTCGGAGCCGTTAAATCCCACGGGCGGCTCGGTGAAAATAGGCGATTATACGCTTACGGCGGAATTTATAAAGCTTGATGAGCCGATAACGGTATCGAGCGATTCCGTACCGAATATGGACCTTTTCGGGGATAAATTATACATAGGCGACGGAAAAAGCACTGTATATGAGTACACGTTTGACGGCAGTAAGCCGACTCTTGTGAAAAAACTCGCCATAGAAAACGGCGACGGTATTTCGGTAGATAAGGACGGTCATATTTACGCCAACGGCGGAGTTTTTGCGGCAAAGATTTATGACGGGGAAAATCAAATCGGCGAAGCTGCCGCAAAGGGCAATGCGTATATGTCCAAAAAAGAGGATTTCGGTCTTACGTATTTCTCCGGCAGAGATGAGGTTACAAAAATGTCGGGCGGTACGTCCTCACCGTGGGTTATAACCAATCTTAAAGGAGAGGGCAGCGGCACGTTTAAGGGGTCGATAAAGGCGATAAATATTGTGGACGATCATGTTCTGGTTGTCGGTGACACCGCCGACGGTCAAAAGCTTGCGGTGTTCGACACGGCAGGCAACCGCATTGTTATGGGTACGGAAAAATTGTTCGGAAACGGAATTTCGGCACTCACCGAAACCGCAAACGGATATATCACCGCATCAACAGGCACAATACACCTTTCCGCAAAGGACGGTACGTATCTTGAAAAAGCTACCGCGACAAAAGCACTTTTCGGAACGGAGAATCCGGTTTGGCTCAAAAAGCTTATTCCGCTTTCGGACGGCTCCGTGCTTGCTATAGGCGGAACAAAGCGTGCGGATGACACAAGCGAGGCGCTGCTGTATAAAATAAAGGGATTTTAACGGGGGATCCGAATATATATAAAAAGCGGAAAAGCGGGGGGCTTTTCCGCTTTTTAAGTTTTTACAAAAAAAGCAAACAAATTTTCGAAAAACTCTTGACAGCGAACATATGTTGTGGTATATTATTTATACAAACAAAAATTCGTTATTTGGGGTGATAGTATGAAAAGGTCAAAAAAACGTACAAAGATAGTGAATAAAACAAGGTTTACCCTGTTTGTTGCCGTAACGGCGCTTACAGCGGTGCTGTTCGGCGTGTTTTGCAGTGCGTCGGCGTCAAAAGAGGCGGAAACATATGTTCTGACCGTTTCATACGGCGACACCTTGTGGGATATTGCAAATGAAAACAATACACGCAGTAAGGACGTGCGCAGGGTGGTTGACGATATAATGCGCCTTAATCATCTGACCGATACATCAATAAACTGCGGCGACGAACTTATAATACCGATATACTAAAAAAATAAAGCATACAAACCGCTTGCGGTTTGTATGCTTTATTTTTGGGAGTTTGAGGTGCTAACCTCAAGTTTAAATCATTTCTGACGGCAGGCTCTGTTTTTTTGACCTAAGCGGACGCTTTAATGCGCTTTGGGGTTTGTTTAATATGCCGTTAAAAAAGTACATATATTGACAACGGACGCTATTTTTGATACTATTAAATCAGAGTTTAAATATGAAAGGAATGATGGCAGTGCAAACACCTAAAGCAGCGCTCATAATGGGGTCGGATTCGGATTTTGAAAAGCTTCGCAGCTGTGTGGCAAAGCTGAAAGAATTTAAAATCGATGTAGACGTAAACGTTATATCGGCGCACAGAACGCCCGATAAAGCGGCGGAATTTGCAAAAAATGCGGAAAAGAACGGTATCGAGGTTATAATATGTGCGGCGGGAATGGCGGCGCATCTCGGCGGAGTTATCGCCGCATATACGGTAGTGCCGGTTATAGGAATACCCATAAAATCAACCCTGGAGGGTATGGACGCCCTTCTCGCAACGGTGCAGATGCCCCCGGGCATACCTGTGGCAACGGTCGGTATCGACAACGGAACAAACGCTGCAATTTTAGCTGCGCAGATGCTGTCGATAAAATATGATTATATTAAGGATATGCTCCGTGAAAGCCGCATAAAAATGGCGGACGGAGTTTCCAAAAAGAACGAAAAAGTCAAAGAAGCGGTAGAGTTTATATAAGGAGAACAACAATGAGCGAAAATGCGTACAAATCAGCCGGCGTAGATGTCGAGGCAGGATACGAATCGGTAAGACTTATAAAGGACGATGTAAAAAGAACGTCAATAAAGGGAGTTTTGGGCGGAATAGGCGGCTTCGGCGGCTTGTTTGAAATATCAAAGGACTACAAAAATCCCGTGCTTGTAAGCGGAACGGACGGAGTCGGAACAAAGCTTAAGGTAGCGTTTTTGATGGACAAGCACGATACAATCGGTCAGGACTGCGTTGCAATGTGCGTGAACGACGTTGCATGCTCGGGCGCAAAGCCGATTTTCTTCCTTGATTACCTTGCGGTCGGCAAAAACGTTCCCGAAAAAATTGCGGAGATTGTAAAAGGCGTTGCGGACGGCTGTGTTAAGGCAGGCTGTGCGCTCGTAGGCGGCGAAACGGCGGAAATGCCGGGATTTTATCCGATAAACGAGTACGATCTGGCAGGCTTCAGCGTGGGAATAGTGGAAAAGGACAAAATAACGGACGGCAAAAACGCCAAACCCGGCGATGTGCTTGTCGGAATAGGCTCGAGCGGTATACATTCAAACGGATACTCGCTTGTGCGCAAGCTTTTCAAGCTTAATGAGGACGGCGCAGAGGAAAGACTTAAAGAATACAGCGCCGAACTCGGAACGACTGTCGGCGAGGCGCTCCTCACACCGACAAAAATATATGTAAAACCGCTTTTAAAGCTTATCGATGAAGTCGGCATAAACACGGTTTCGCATATAACGGGCGGCGGATTTATCGAAAATGTGCCGAGAATGTTACCCGATGGCGTAAAGGCGGTTATTGAAAAAGGCACATGGGATATTCTCCCGATTTTCAATATGCTCCAAAAGCTCGGAAACGTTTCGGAGCATGATATGTACAATACCTTTAATATGGGTATCGGAATGATTGTTGCCGTTGACGCCGACAAGGCGGACGCAGCCGTAAAATGCCTTGAAAACACTGGAGAAAAGGCGTATATAATAGGAAAACTGGAACAAGGCGAGAAAACAGTGGAGATTGTGTAAAAAATCTGCGGCACGGGAGGACGTTATGAAAAGAATAGGCGTGCTTGTGTCGGGCGGCGGCACAAACTTACAGGCGCTCATAGACGCACAAAAAAGCGGCATAATAAAAAGCGGCGAAATAGTAACCGTTGTGAGCAATAAAGAGGGCGTTTTTGCTCTTGAAAGAGCAAAAAACGCAGGGATAGACGCAAAAGTAATAACAAAAAAGGAATGCGGCGGCAGCCGTGAATTTAATGCGGCGCTGTGCGCATATATGCGTGAAAAGCAGGTGGATATAATTGTTCTTGCAGGCTTTCTGGCAATACTTGAGGGCGAATTTCTCGAGGAATATAAGGACAGAATAATAAACATACACCCGTNNTCGCTTATACCGTCGTTCTGCGGTGACGGATTTTACGGACTTAAGGTACATCGGGCGGCGCTCGATTACGGCGTAAAGGTTACGGGCGCAACGGTGCATTTCGTAAACGAGGTTACGGACGGCGGACGTATAATTCTGCAAAAGGCGGTATATATAAACGAAA
>DJRJ01000069.1:0-11998 GCA_002438865.1 Clostridiales bacterium UBA6363 | reverse complement strand
CGATACTCCCGAAACACTGCAAAAGCGTGTTATGGAGGAGGCTGAGTGGAAGATACTACCCGAGGCAGTGGAATTAGTATGCAGCGGAAAAATAAAATAACGTAAAAAATATGCTTGCATATTTTTTACGTGACGGTTGTATAAGGAGATTAATATGGAAAGACAAAACGTGTATGATATTTTAAAGGCAAACGCTTATCCCGGACGTGGGATAATAATCGGCAAGTCTGCGGACGGCAAATCGGCTGTGAGCGCATATTTTATAATGGGCAGAAGCGAAAACAGCCGCAACCGTGTATTTGCCGAGGACGGCGACGGCATACGCACACAGGCGTTTGACCCGTCAAAGCTTACCGATCCGCATCTTATAATATATGCTCCGGTAAGGGTGCTCGGAAACAAAACCATAGTCACAAACGGTGATCAGACCGACACGATATATGAGCTTATGAACCAGCAAATGACCTTTGAGCAGTCACTGCGCACAAGGGAATTTGAGGACGACGCACCGAACTACACGCCGAGAATATCGGGAATAATAAAAACCTCCGACGGCGGATTTAATTATGCAATGTCGATTTTAAAAAGCGATAACGGCGACCCGTCCTCGTGCCTCAGGTACACATTTTCATACAAAAATCCCAAAAGCGGAGAGGGACGTTTTATCCACACGTATATGGGCGACGGAAATCCTCTGCCGTCATTTGAGGGAGAGCCGGTAACCGTAGGTATAGACGGCTCGATCGACGATTTCACGGACGGCTTGTGGAGAGCGCTTAACGAGGACAATAAAGTGTCGCTGTTTGTCAGATACATTGACCTTGAAACGGGAGAAACGGACACAAGAATAATCAATAAAAACAACTAATGTGAAAAATGCGCTGTGCGTTTTACCCCTTAACAGGATAAATCCGCCTGCGCATTCCATACCGCCGTACGGCGGAGGATAGGAGGATCAGAATGAATGAAATGCAGTTAAAATACGGTTGCAATCCAAATCAGAAGCCGTCGAGAGTTTTTATGGAAAACGGCGGCGAACTGCCGATAGAGGTAGTCTGCGGCAGACCGGGATATATAAATCTTCTTGACGCATTAAACGGCTATCAGCTTGTGAAAGAGCTGAAAAAAGCAACGGGATTGCCGGCGGCAACGTCCTTTAAGCACGTATCTCCGGCAGGTGCGGCTGTGGGTCTGCCGCTTTCCGATACGCTCAAAAAGATTTACTTCACGGACGATACGGAGCTTTCTCCGCTCGCCTGTGCGTATGCACGTGCGAGAGGTGCGGACAGAATGTCCTCATTCGGCGATTTTATCGCCCTGTCGGACGAGTGCGACAAGGCAACGGCGCTCCTTATAAAAAAAGAGGTTTCGGACGGCATAATCGCCCCGTCTTATTCGGAGGAGGCGCTCGAAATCTTAAAACAGAAGAAAAAGGGAAATTACTGCGTTTTGAAAATAGATGAAAACTATACTCCCGCTCCCATAGAAAGAAAGCAGGTTTACGGCGTGACTTTCGAGCAGGGACGCAACGAGCTTGATATAAACGAAAAGCTTTTGGAAAACGTTGTTACCGACAATAAATCTGTTTCCGAGGACGCAAAAAGAGATTTGCTGATTTCTCTGATAGTGCTTAAATACACGCAGTCTAACAGCGTGTGCTATGTCAAGGACGGACAGGCAATCGGCATAGGTGCGGGACAGCAGTCGAGAATACACTGCACACGCCTTGCCGGAAACAAAGCGGATATATGGTGGTTAAGACAATGCCCGAAAGTGCTGGGACTTGAGTTTGTTGACGGTATCCGCCGTGCAGACCGTGACAATGCAATAGATGTTTACATAAGCGATGAACACGACGATGTTCTTGCGGACGGCGCATGGCAGAAAATATTCAAGGTAAAGCCCGATGTCCTCACGGCAGAGGAAAAGAAAGAATGGATAAGCAAAAATACGGACGTTTCTCTCGGTTCGGACGCATTTTTCCCGTTCGGCGACAATGTGGAGCGTGCGCATAAGAGCGGTGTGAAATACATAGCACAGCCGGGCGGTTCGGTAAGAGATGACAACGTTATAGAAACGTGCAATAAATACGGTATGGCAATGGCGTTTACGGGAATACGCCTGTTCCATCATTGATTGGGGGATAAGCAAATGAAAATATTGGTAGTCGGAGGCGGCGGCAGAGAGCATACGATAGTATGGAAAATTTCGCAGTCGCCAAAGGTGGAAAAAATCTACTGCGCACCGGGAAACGGCGGTATAGCCGCACTTGCCGAGTGCGTTGATATATCGGCAACGGACATTGACGGCATTGTAAAATTCGCAAAGGAAAAGGAAATAGATTTGGCGGTTGTCGCTCCCGACGATCCGCTCGTTTTGGGAATGGTTGACGCACTCGAAAAAGAGGGCATACGTGCTTTCGGCCCGAGAAAAAATGCGGCAATAATAGAGGGCAGTAAGGTTTTCTCAAAAGAACTGATGAAAAAATACGGTATTCCGACAGCCGGCTATGAAGTGTTTACCGACAGCAAATCGGCAATCGAATACGTTAAAAAAGGCACGTTCCCGACCGTTATAAAAGCGGAGGGGCTGGCTCTGGGCAAAGGCGTTATAATAGCGCAGAACGAGCAGGAGGCAGTTGACGGTATAAAGGAAATAATGGACGATAAAAAGTTCGGCGAAAGCGGAAACAGAGTCGTAATAGAAGAATTTCTCACAGGCCCCGAGGTGTCCGTGCTGGCGTTTACGGACGGCAAAACGGTAAAGCCTATGGTTTCCGCACAGGACCATAAGCGTGCATATGACCATGACAAAGGTCCGAACACCGGCGGAATGGGAACATTCTCGCCGAGCAGATTGTATGATGCGGCAAAGGCGGAGGAATGTATGAAAAATATATTCCTGCCCACAATCAAGGCAATGTCGGCAGAGGGCAGACCTTTTAAGGGAGTGCTGTACTTCGGACTTATGATGACCGAAAAAGGCGTAAAGGTAATTGAATACAACTGCCGTTTCGGCGACCCCGAAACACAGGTGGTACTTCCGAGATTAAAAACCGATCTTGCAGATATTATGGAAGCGGTCATAGACGAAAAGCTTGACGGCATAAACATCGAATGGGAGGATAACGCCGCAGTGTGCGTTGTTATGGCGTCGGGCGGATACCCCGTAAGCTATAAAAAAGGCTATGAAATAAGCGGTATTGCGGCGGCGGAGGCTGTTGACGGCATTACCGTGTTCCATGCCGGCACAAAGCTTGACGGCGAAAAGGTGCTTACAAACGGCGGACGTGTTCTGGGTGTTACCGCAACGGCAAAAACGCTTGACGAAGCAATAGCGAAAGCATATAACGGCGCGGAAAAGATTTCGTTTACAGACGAATTTCACAGAACGGATATAGGCGTGAAGTGAGGGAAAGGATATAATATGAAAAGACAGGACTATATAAGCTGGGACGAATATTTTATGGGTATCGCCATGCTCAGCGCCGAACGCAGCAAGGACAACAACACACAGGTGGGCGCTTGCATCGTGAACGACGAAAACAAAATTTTGTCGCTCGGATATAACGGTATGCCGGTCGGCTGTGATGATGATTTTATGCCCTGGGAGCGTGAGGGAAGTCCGGTGAACACTAAATATATGTACGTGTGCCATGCCGAAATGAACGCAATCTTAAACTGCCCGAGGGGTATTTTGGAGGGCGCAAAGGTGTATGTAACGCTGTTCCCATGTAACGAGTGCGCAAAGGCAATCATACAGTCGGGCATAAAGGAGATTGTGTATCTGTCCGATAAATATGCGTCGAGCGACAGCACCGTTGTGTCAAAAAAGATGTTCGATATGGTCGGAATAAAGTACAGACAATACGAAAAATCGGGCAGAACTCTTACACTTGAGCTGTAAAGGAGAGGTTATGGACTACGAGGAAAAGACAAAATCGGTAAAGAATATTTTTGACGGAAATATAATAAAGCTTCGTGTGGAAACGGTTGAACTACCTGACGGAAAAACGGCGACCCGTGAGCTTATATCGCACGGCGGCGGAGTGGGCGTTATTGCTGTAGATGAAAACGGCGAGGTGTTTATGGTGAGCCAGTACAGGATTGCCGCACGTGAAATGATGATGGAAATCCCGGCGGGGAAGATTGATAACGGCGAAGAACCGCTTGAGTGCGGAAAGCGTGAGCTTATCGAGGAAACGGGTTATGCGGCGGAGGAGTTTACTTATCTCGGCACATATTACGCAACGCCCGGCTACTGCGAGGAAAAGCTTCATTTATATCTTGCACGCAAGCTGAAATTTGTCGGTCAGCACCTTGACGAGGGCGAGTTTCTGAATGTGAAAAAATATAAGCTTGACGACCTCTGCAATATGGTTATGGAAAACAAGATAAACGATGCAAAAACAGCTATTGCAATCTTAAAAGCGAAGATGATTTTAGGCTGATTTGACAATTGCAAAACACGTAAAAGTGTGCTATAATATCTAAAGACTTGAAACGATACAAGAGGCACAGAACTCTGATACGATACGGAGTGCTGTGCTTTTTTGTATCGTTTTTTTTATTAAGGAGGATTTTATAATGACAAAAACAAATGATTTTCTTGAAAAGGAAGGCTTGGGCAGGCTGATGCGGAAATACACCGTTCCGTGCGTAATATCACTGCTTGCGGCGGCGCTGTACAATATGGTGGATCAGCTCTATATCGCAAACGCCGATTACCTCGGCTCGTACGGCAATGCCGCAAACACCGTGGTTTTCCCGATGACGGTAATCGCAATGGCGCTGGCTATGATGATAGGCGACGGGTGCTGTACGTTCGTGAGCCTTAGCCTGGGCAGAGGCGAGCGGGACTGTGCACGGAGAGGAGTCGGAAGCTCAATAATAAGCGTGACGGCGGCAGGCATTATTCTTGCGGTTGTATATCTTGTATTTTCCGACGGTATACTTGCTTTATTCGGCGCAAAGGTAAGCGGCGAAACGTTTAAAATGGCAAAGGAATATTTCTTCTGGATTTCGATTGGTATTCCTTTTTATATGTTTTCCCAGGCAATGAACCCGATAATCCGCTCCGACGGCTCGCCGAGGTTTGCCATGGCAACGCTCCTTGTCGGTGCGGCAATCAACATAGTGCTTGACCCGATACTTATTTTTATTATCCCTCTCGGAATGACGGGAGCGGCAATCGCAACTATTTTCGGACAGTTTGTTGCGGCTGTTATGTCGGCGGTTTATCTTGTCCGAATGAAAGCACTAAAGCTTGACCGTGACAGCTTTAAATTCCGTTTCGGACTGATGAGAAAAATTCTTCCGCTCGGACTGTCAAGCTTTCTCGCTCAGATTTCGATTGTTTTTTCAATGGCGGCAGTGCTGAATATGGTAACAAAATACGGAAAAGCAGACCCGGTTTTTTCTCTTGCGCAGTATGCGCATATCCCTACGGCGGTAATGGGAATTGTTATGAAGTTTTTTCAGATTATAATGTCCGTTGCGATAGGGCTTTCGGCAGGCTGTATCCCGATTTTCGGGTATAATATCGGTGCAGGAAGAAACGACAGGGTAATTAAACTTATGAAAATGCTCCTTTGCACGGAGGCGCTGTTCGGTGCGGCGGCATGTTTGGTGTTTATGATATTCCCGAAACAGATTGCGGGATTTTTCGGAGCGGCAAACGAAAGTGCGTATTATATGGATTTTTCCGTGCGGTGCATACGCATATTCCTTTCAATGACCGTCCTTTCGTGCGTGAATAAGGGTACGGAAATCTTTATGCAGGCAATAGGCAATGCAAAAACGGCGGCGGCGCTGTCAATGCTGCGTGAGATAGTTTTCGGAACGGGACTGCCGCTTGTTCTTCCGCTTATCTTCGGGCTTAACGGAATTGTTTTCTTTATGCCTGCGGCGGATATTCTGACATTTATTGCGTCTGCGGCGGTAATAGTGCATACGTACAGAAAATTATTGCGTTGACTAATTAGTTGCGCTGTGCTATAATATCCTTGACATTTTTTGCTGAAAGGATTGGGAATATGCAATATAAAGGTGCGGTATTTTTCGACAGTGACGGAACGCTGACGGACGATAAGGCGGATATATTCGAGCCTACGGCGGCAACTCGCCATGCGCTGGACAAATTAAAGGAAAACGGATATTTGCCGGTGCTTTGCACGGGGCGTGCGCTCCCGTATGCCGGTACGGCAAAGTATTTTGATGCGGCGATACTGTCAAACGGCGCATATTCAATCTGCGGCAATGAGGTTGTTTTCGATTTTTCGCTTGATACGGAGCTTGTGCGTGAACTGATTGATTTTATGGACAAAAACGGCATAATATATATGCTTGACAATCCCAATCGCTGTTACAGCAACGGTGCAGACCTGGAGGAATTTATATACTGGATTGAGCGCTTTAAAATTGATAAAGGCGTGTTTTCGGGCAAAAAAGAGGATTTCCCCGAAAAAGTTCAGAAAATAGGCGCAATATTTAAAAACAAAGAACAGATACTGTATCTTAAAGAAAAGTACAAAGACGTTTTGTGTATTGATATACAGCACGGGTTTATGTACGCCGATATATACGGCTGCGGACTCAGCAAGGGCGACGGCGTGAGAAGATTTATAAAGCATTTCGGTATCAACACCGAAAATGCTTATGCAATCGGCGACGGAGCGAACGATGTAAGTATGATGCAAGCTGTCGGACACCGCACAGCAATGGGCGTGCATGACGAAGCACTTGACGGCGTGTGCGATTTTGTCACAAAATCGGTTGCCGATGAGGGAGTAAGCTTTGCACTGGAGCATTATAATCTGATTTAGGGGGATAGCTATGACTTTACAGCAAATCTCATATATACTCACCATTGCAAAAACAGGCTCGATGAACAAGGCGGCGGAGGCACTGTTTGTGTCACAGCCGTCGCTGACAAGCGCCGTGCGTGAGCTTGAGGGCGAATTGGGAATAACCGTTTTCCAAAGAACAAGCAAGGGTACAATCCCCACCAAAGAGGGCGAGGAGTTCCTCATTTATGCACGTCAGCTTTATCAGCAGTATGAGCTTTTGCAGGACAAGTATGGCAAAACGGGGAATATAAAGAGGAAATTCGGCGTGTCGTCACAGCATTATTCGTTTGCGGTGAGGGCGTTTGTCGAAACGGTCAAGCATTTTGACACGCTTACATATGATTTTGCAATGCGTGAAACAAAAACGCTTGAAGTTATACAGGACGTTGCCGCATTAAAGAGTATGATCGGCATACTGTATATGAACGATTTCAACAGAAAAGTAATCGTAAAAATTCTTCGTGATAACGATCTGGAGTTTCATCATCTTATTGATTGCAGTGCGTATGTGTATCTTTGGAAAAACCATCCGCTTGCAAAGGAAGAGTTCATAACGTTTCCTCAGCTTATGGATTACCCGTGCCTGTCGTTCGAGCAGGGCGAGAGCGGCTCGTTCTACTTTGCCGAGGAGATATTAAGCACGGGCGAATACAAGCGTACTATAAAGGCTACCGACCGTGCAACCATGCTTAATCTTATGGTCGGACTTAACGGATATACGCTCTGCTCCGGCATAATCTGCGAGGACCTTAACGGCAGTGATTATGTTGCCGTGCCTTTTAAGGACGAGGAGGAAAACCCCGGCAGTAAAATGGAAATAGGCTATATTATCCGCAAGAACGCCGTACTCGGCGAGATAGGCGAAACATATATTGCCGAAATGAAAAAGTACCTGAATGAGTTATAAATAAAACTTATAACAAACTATAATCTTTATGTATTGGACAAATAGCAAATACTCTGCTATAATGTATTCATACAAAGCAGAGATGCGGAGGTAAGATTATTATGAGTATTGCGGTTATTTGGAAAAGACGATGTATCACACGAATGTGACGCTTAATAAAAAGAGAGAAAAAACATTTTTATAATAATTTCAGGGAGTGATTACAATGTCAGATAAAAAATACAGATTTGAAACATTACAGTTACACGTAGGTCAGGAGGAGGCAGACCCCGTTACCGACGCAAGAGCCGTTCCGATTTATGCATCAACATCATTTGTGTTCCACAATGCACAGCATGCGGCGGACAGATTCGGTTTAAGGGACGCCGGCAATATTTACGGCAGACTTACAAATCCTACGCAGGAGGTTTTTGAAAAGAGAATAGCAAGCCTTGAGGGCGGAAGTGCGGCGCTTGCGGCAGCTTCCGGTGCGGCGGCGATAAACTACACATTTAACGCTCTTGCAAAATCGGGCGAGCATTTCGTAGCGTCAAAAACAATCTACGGCGGAACGTACAACCTCTTGGCACATACTCTTCCGCTTTCGTCGGGAATTACAACAACGTTTGTAGACCCCGAGGAGGAGGGCGCTTTTGAAAATGCCATACAGGAGAACACAAAAGCGATTTTTATTGAAACCTTAGGCAATCCGAACTCGAACATCATAGATATTGAGGCGGTTGCAAAAATTGCGCACAAGCATAATATACCGCTTGTTGTTGACAGCACATTTGCAACTCCGTATCTTGTACGCCCGATAGAGTACGGCGCAGACATAGTTGTTCACAGCGCAACAAAGTTTATCGGCGGTCACGGTACGGCAATCGGCGGCGTTATAGTCGACGGCGGAACGTTTGACTGGAAAAAGTCCGGCAAGTATCCGTGGATTTCCGATCCCAACCCGTCATACCACGGCGTAAGCTTTGCCGATGCGGCAGGTCCGGCGGCGTTTGTAACGTACATCAGAGCAATTCTTCTCAGAGATACCGGCGCAACGCTTTCACCGTTCCATGCGTTTATGTTCCTGCAGGGACTCGAAACGCTGTCGTTAAGAGTTGAACGCCACGTAAGCAATGCATTGAAGATTGTTGAATACTTAAACAATCATCCGCAGGTTGAGGCGGTGCATCACCCGTCGCTCCCGTCCGATCCGAGCCACGAGCTTTATAAGAAATACTTCCCGAACGGCGGCGGCTCAATCTTCACCTTTGAGATAAAGGGCGGTGCGGAAACGGCGCAGAAGTTTATAGATAACTTAAAAATCTTCTCGCTTCTGGCAAACGTTGCGGACGTAAAATCGCTCGTAATCCACCCGGCAAGCACAACACACTCACAGCTTACCGAGTCGGAGCTTGAGGAACAGGGTATAAAGCCCAACACAATAAGACTTTCGATAGGTATCGAAAACATTGAAGACTTAAAGGAAGCTCTTGATGAAGCTTTCGAAGCAGTTAAATAATTTAAGGGGGAAATTTATTATGAAAAAATTATTGGTAACATTGGCAGCGGCAGTGTCCGCATTATCACTCGTAACGGCTTGCGGGGGCAGTAAAAACGTAACCGTGGCAGTCCCGAACGACACAACAAACGAAGCACGTGCGCTCCTGCTTTTACAGGACAACGGCTATATCACGCTTAAGAGCGGTGCGGGAATTACCGCAACGGTAAGGGATATTGAGTCAAACCCGTACAACATCGAATTTAAAGAGGTTGAGGCGGCACAGCTGCCGAACGTTCTCCGTGATGTTGACTATGCGGTTATAAACTCAAACTATGCAATTCCGGCAAACCTTAATCCGGTTAAGGACTCGCTTTTGGTTGAGGGTTCATCATCAGAATACGGCAACATTTTAGCCGTTAAAGAGGGCGAGGAAAACAGTGACAAGATAAAGGCATTAAAGGCGGCTCTTGAGAGCAAAAAGGTTGCGGACTTCATCAAAGAGAAATATGACGGCGCAGTTGTAAGCACTGTTGAAAACCCCGGCGACGGTTTTGACGCATCGGTTAATTACGACGCATTAAAGGGAACAAAAATTTCGGTTGCCGCATCACCCACACCTCATGCCGAAATCTTAAAGGTTGTAAAGGAAATCCTTGCCGAGAAAGAAATCACTCTCGACATCAAGGAATTTACGGACTATGTTCAGCCGAACAACGTTGTTGAAAGCGGCGAGGTTGATGCGAACTACTTCCAGCACAAGCCGTACCTTGATGACTTCAATAAGGAAAACAACACGCATATAGTATCTGTCGGAGCAATCCACGTAGAGCCGATTGCACTTTACGGCGGAAAGCAGAAAACACTCGACGCATTGAAGAAATAATAATACGGCGGAAGCCCAAAGGAGCAGCGGCAAAGCGTTAGCTTGCCTCTGCTCCTAATTCACGTTATACGGAGATGTTTTATACGGAGGTTTTATATGATTGAGATAAAAAATCTGTCAAAGTCATTCGATACCGCTGACGGAACGGTCGAGGCGTTAAAAAACATATCGCTTACGGTGAATGACGGAGATATTTACGGAATAATCGGTATGAGCGGTGCGGGAAAAAGCACGCTCGTCCGCTGTATAAATATGCTTGAACGCCCCACATCGGGCGAGGTGTATATAAACGGCGAAAACATAGGTGCGCTTTCCGATGCGGAATTGAGAAAGGTGCGCCGTAAGGTCACAATGATTTTCCAGAGCTTTAATCTGCTTATGCAGAGGACGTGCCTGGACAATATATGTTTTCCGCTTGAATTGGGCGGTATGAAAAAGAGCAAAGCACGTGAAAGAGCGAGAGAACTTTTGAAAACGGTCGGACTTCCCGATAAGGAAAATGCGTATCCCGTTCAGCTTTCGGGCGGACAGCAGCAGAGAATAGCAATAGCACGTGCGCTTGCGACCGACCCGGAAATTCTTCTTTGCGACGAGGCAACAAGTGCGCTTGACCCGAAAACAACGCAGTCCATACTCGACCTTATACAGGAAATAAACAAAAAAATGGGCATAACGGTGATAGTTATAACGCATCAGATGAGCGTTGTGGAAAAGATATGCAACAGAGTTGCAATTCTCGACAGCGGAAGCGTTGCCGAGGAGGGCGATGTGAGCGAGGTGTTCACAATGCCGAAATCGGACGCCGCAAAAAAGCTTGTGTATTCGGAATCGCCCGAAAGCACCGAGCTTTCGCATCTTAACGAGAACGTGATATGCGTTGTTTATAACGGCGCAGACGTTGCCGGAACACCGCTTATCGCCAAAATGGCGATTGAGGAAAACATCGCCGCAAATATTCTCGGTGCGCAGACAAAGTGCATAGGCGATAAGGTGTACGGAAGTATGATTTTGGGAATAGACGGCGGCGAGGAGCAGACGGAACGTGCCGTAAGCTACCTCAAAAAGACGCCGAATATAATTGTAAGGAGGGACGTAATAAATGCTTAGTCAGATTTTATCAAACCCCGATGTTGCGGAGGCTTTGGAAATAATACAGAGCGAATTTTTGCTCGCAATATGGGAAACAGTGTACGTAACTCTTGTGGCAACTCTCTTTTCGGTTATAATCGGACTGCCGCTCGGAGTGCTTATCGTGGCAGGCGAGGAAAACGGCGTTCTGCCGCTCCCCAAACCCGTTTTGGCGGTTATAAACGTTGTTATAAACCTGTTGAGGTCGGTACCGTTTCTGATATTAATGATACTCGTCTTTCCGCTCACACGTCTTATCGTGGGAACGGTTGTCGGAACAACGGCGTCAATAGTGCCGCTTGTCATAGCCGCCGCTCCGTTTGTCGCAAGACTGGCTGAGAGCAGCTTAAGAGAAATAAATCATAATATAATAGAGACGGCGCAGAGTATGGGCGCAACGCCGTTTCAGATAATCATCAAGGTTATGATACCCGAAAGCATACCGTCATTGCTTTCCAATCTTACGATTGCAATAACCACCATACTCGGATATTCCGCAATGAGCGGTATCATAGGCGGCGGCGGACTCGGAAAAATTGCGATAAATTACGGATATTACAGATATAAATACCTTGTAATGATAGTTGCGGTTATATTCCTTATCATTCTGGTGCAGATTTTCCAGAGCGTGGGAACAAAGCTTGCCGTTAAGTCCGATAAAAGAATAAAAAAATAAATATAATGAGCCTGCCGGCAAAGTATTGTCGACAGGCGAAAAAAGTGACATATCACTTTTTTCAAAACTACTGTATG
>DJRJ01000021.1 GCA_002438865.1 Clostridiales bacterium UBA6363 | reverse complement strand
GGGTAGGGCGTTCCGATCCCTCTGTGATATGCACAGGAACGGAACGGCTCGTCAAATGCGGCGTCATTGTCGCACTCGGGGAAATGCATATCTATGCTCCAGGTAATGCAGGCGGTTGCGTCCTCGTGCGGAATGTGTTCCTCAAGGTCGTTCTGCGTTATTATGTAATCGCCCTTTACTCTGTAGCTTTCACGCTTTCCGCCGAGAGCCGATGTCCATACAAGCTTGTAATCCTTGAATTTTTCTTTGTCACAGTAGTGGTTTTTCTGATATGACCAGTTTGAGTATATTGCACGCAGCCCGAAGTCACGTATGTACTCTATTTCTTTCACCATATCACGCCGAAATCCCGTTTCCTGCTCCCAGTCACCGTTAAAAACGTTAAGGCACGTTTCATCGCTGAAATTCATTCCCCAGTCTATATCGGGGAAATCCGCATTGTCGGATTTTTCGGTGTACCAGCGGATAGAATGTCCCATAACGAGATTTTCATGCTCTTTCGGAGCGAGCGATTCGTTAAATTCGCTTTCCGCCTCACGTCCGTACATAAGCTCCGCACCGGCAAGACGTGATATTACGGCGTCACCCGTGCAGTCGGAAAACAGCTTTGCGGTATATCGCTTTTTCATACCTGTAAGCGTGTGAGTCGTTATAACCGCAGTTATTTTGTTTCCGTCTTTTTCTATGTCGGTAACACATTCGTTAAGTGCAATATCGTAATCGCCTTGGCTTGCCTCAAAAGCAAACAGCTTTCGGTTGTCCTCGTAATATTCGCCTTTGAAAATAGACGGAGCGCCCATAACCGGCGCAATTTCCTTAACCACATTTCCGAGGTTGGGGTACGGGTCAAGATTTGTCATTCCGCCCATACATACACGTATTTCGGAGCTGTTACAGCCGCCCAGAACACCTCTGTCTTGTATCAAAAGCACCTTTGCACCGCTCCGCAAAGCCGCAAGCGCTGTGCATATACCGGCGGCGCCGCCGCCTGCAACAATTAAATCATATTCCTTATCGCATTGGCGCACTTCTTTCCAATTAAGCCTTTGGCGCATTTTATCAATATCCGCTATGCTGTCCGACGGCTTGTCGGCGGCGGTTGTAAAATACAATGCGTCGCATCTTCCGTCAAAGCCCGTAAGGTCATGCAGGCGCAGTTCGTGCTTTCCGCTCTCAAGCTTCACCTTCCCGGCAAACTGCCACGCCCATTTTGCGCCGTTTGTACCGAGCGTTTCGCCCGTGCTTTTTCCGTCAATTATAAGCTCAAATTTGCCTGCCGAATCCTTAACGCCCCATACGGCTGTCCAGTCACGTGTGAGCGCCCATACATTATATTCACCGCTCTCGGCGTTTATCTCCGTAACGGCGTCCTCCACGGGAGTGCCTATGCCGTGAGCCATAATATATGAAGAATGTATGCTTTCCATAGACTGCTGATCGACAACCCAGCCGCCTTTTTGCGCAAAGCTTTCCGCCTCAATAAATAATTCCATTTTTCTCTCCAATCCGCCGAAATCGGCTTATTGTACCGGTATCCGTATCTCCCATTCAAAGCCGTCATCTTCCATATCGGCAGGAAATACCTCGATATTCGGTATATCGTAGTTTCTTGTATATGTGCTTGAATCAAACCAGTTAAAAATTATATCATTGTAAAATTTGTTCACTTCCGAATCCTCCGAGCCGTGCATTGTAAAGCATACCCAGTCGGACTGCGGAATGTGCAGCGAGTTGTCCGCATTTTCGGCACACCGCTTGCCTATGGTGCATTTTACCGAGTTATCGCCGTTTACGTATGCGGCATAAATCTCATCGCCGCACGTATCGGGAATGTCGGTTTTGTAAAAGCTATCCCATACGTTTTCACAACATTCCGTATCGTTAATGCCGGAATTGCCCGTCATACCGCATATATAGAAATCAGGCTCCGAAATAATCCTGTACGCAATGTCCGCACCGCCGTGTATGCCGAAATCAAATCCTATCTTGGTGAACATATTAACGGGATTTTTGGAGATTTCGTTGGGCGAAAATCCCTGAAACTCCTTGAACGCTCTTGAAAACGACGATACGTTATCGTAGCCGTATTTTGCGGCAATATCCGTAACGGAGCTTTCTTTTGCGATAAGCTCCGAGGCGGCAGCCGAAAGGCGGCGCTTTCTTATATACTCGCTTATGGGAATACCTGCCGCAAAGGAAAAAATGCGTCTGAATTCATATACCGACATTTTCGCCTTTTTTGCCATAACGGCTATATCAAGATTTTCCGTAAGGTTTTTTTCGATATACTCGATAACCTCGTTAAAGCTGTTTATGTTATTCATTACAGCGGCTGAACCTCCTGCGCCGTTCCCCATACGGTCATTTCCTCAACTACTACGCCCTTTGGCTGATTAGCCGCATAGAATACGGCGTTTGCGATGTCATCTGCCGAAAGCGACTGCACAACTTCGTCGATACCGGCGTTTTTCTGAAATCCCGTGCTTGCCGATGCCGGAATAATGCACGTTGCACGTACGCCGTACGGCTGTAATTCAATGTAAAGACCCTTTGTAAAGTTCAGAACGCCTGCCTTTGCCGACGCATATACAGACCAGCCTGCCCAGCAGTGGCGTGCGCATACGGAGGAAATATTGATTATAATTCCGTCCTTCTGCTCTTTCATAACCTCGCCGAACAGCTTTGAACCGTATATAACGCTGTTTAAGTTTACCGCAATGGTTTTGTCTATGGTTTCCTGCGTTTGCTCCACGGTGTCGGCAATCTTAACACCGCAGCCGGCGTTGTTTACAAGTACGTCTATATGTCCGTATTTGTCCGTAACGTACTTTTTCAGTTCAACCCACTTTTCGTAGTCCGTAACATCTATTGCAAAACCGTCGTCAAATCCGTACTGCGAAACCACGTTTTTCACCTTTTCCGCATTTCTCGAAGCGATTATTACCGTATCGCTGTCAGCCTTGAATTTTTTAGCCGTGGCAAGTCCGTAACCGCTTGTTGCTCCTGTAATTAAAACTGTTTTATTCATAAAAAACACTCCTCTCAATATCCATTCTACAACCGTTTTGAAAAAAATGCAATACAATTCTTGCACTGTTATGACAAATGACCTGCCGAAGTACGGCAGGTCATTTGAGCCTGTCGGCAAAGTATTGCCGACAGGCGAAAAAAGTGATATATCACTTTTTTCAAAATTACTGTATGAAAAAATCGAAAGTTCCGTTGATTGGATTTTGAAGTGTCAAAATCTGAAACTTTCGATTTTGTGCCATTTCTGACGCACTTGTCGTCAGAAATGATTTAAAATAGAGGTTAGCACCTCAAACTCGCAATAACAAAGCGGACAAACCGCTTGAGTTTATATTCCCAACAGCTTTTTTGCATTGCCGAAGCATACGGCGTCCTTTTCGGCGGGGGCAAGCCCCAAAGTGTCGATAAGGCGCATTTCAACGGACGGAGTGTGCCAGGGCGAGTCCGTGCCGAACAAAAGCTTGTCCGTTCCGTGCTTTTCGATTATTTTCTCGGCGGCAATGCGTGACATCTGCCCGTAGCCGAACGAGGAGTCAAAATACACGTTAAGTCCGCACAGTTCGTCCAAAACCTCCTCGGCACAGTTCATACCGCCCCAATGTGCGGCAACAACGGGAGTGTCCAGATATTTAAGCGCATTTTTCATATTTTTCGGCATACAGTGATACGGCGGCATAAATCCGTAATCCTTGCCGGCGTGGAACACCGTTATAAGTCCGAGCTTGGAAATCTTTTTGTAAATCGGTATCATAAATTCGTCATCGACATAGAATTTCTGATATTCGGGATGGAATTTTACTCCCTTAAGCCCAAGCGCTTTTATCCGCTCAAGCTCATATAAGGCTTTTTCCGAATGAGGAAAAACCGAGCCGAAAGCAAATATTTCTTTGTTGTCGTTTATAGAGGCGGCAAAGTCGTTTACGCTTTCCGTCTGATGCTCGTTCGTTGCAATATTAAGCACAACGGCGGCGCTTACGCCCTCCTCTGCCATTGATTTTTTAAGCCCCGAAATCGTTCCGTCGGTGTAATTTATTATTCCGCCCGCCGCATACGAAAGCTGTGCAACGGCTCTTTCGGCAAGTTTGTCGGGAAAGCAATGCGTGTGAAAATCTATAATCATTAAAAAAACTCCTTTTTATAAAAAATCAGAGCAAGCGGATTGCCGCCTGCTCTGACGTGGTGCACACAACAGGATTTGAACCCGCGGCCTCCGGAATCGGAATCCGATGCTCTATCCAGCTGAGCTATGTGTGCGTACAACACATTAATTCTATCACAAATATGCGGACTTTGCAAGTGCTTTAATACATTTTTATTAAATAGTATTTATATATTTGACAATTCGGTACGAATATGATATATTTATCGCAGAGGTGAACACAATGGAACACAGAACGGGAAAAGTTATAATAAGCTCTGCCGGAGGAACAGCGTCGGCAGGGTCGAAAACATATAAGGTGTCTGTTCCGTCATCATGGATAAAGGAAATGGGCATTGATGAAAGCAAACGCAATATCGAATTGATGTTTGACGGAAAACGTATATATATTGAATCGGAGAAATCAGCCGACGAATTTGTATTGCAGAAAAAAAATATGGGGCATAAGATTAAAAAATTGAGCTTTTATGACGGCGAAGAGCTTTGTACCGTAATATATGCGGATTTTACCGATAAAATACTTAAAGCGGAAAATTTTACGAAGGACGTTGTTAAAACCGCTTTCGGTAACAATAAGAATTTAATGTGGGAGGATTTTATGAATTTTTTGGAGGAACGCTGTATTCCGAAAGAGAGGAGCGGCATAAGAGAATATCTTGAGGCAATCGGCGTTGCGGAATATAATCCGATTGAAATTATACAAAAAACAAAGGGAAAAACGGCGGAGGACAATCAATGGATAGAAACGGAAGAAATATAAAGCTTGTAACAGATAAAAAAATTGCGGAAACTTCATCAAAGGGAAATCAGGAAAAATGGCTTGACGGCGAAAACTGGTACAAGCTTGATCAATTCGGGTATGAAGCGTTGAGCGAAACTTTGATTTCAATATTGCTTGAAAAAAGCAATATTGAAACGGACACGCCTTTTACGTTTGTGCGGTACAAGCCTGTAAGAGTTGCGGTGCATAACCGTGAACGGACAGGCTGTATAAGCAAAAATTTCTTAAACGAGGACCAATCGCTTATTACGATTAATCGGCTCTTGTCACAATTTCTCGGCTGTCCGCTTAAGGATAAGCTGTCATCGCTTAACAGCTGTAAAAAACGAATATCCTACCTCGCCGAAGCAACGAGCGAATACACGGGACTTGATTATTTCGGGGAATATCTGACATTGCTTTTTGAGGTCGACTCTTTGTTTTTGAATGATGACAGACATCTTAATAATATTGCAGTGTTGAAAACAGGCAGTAAATATGATTATTGCCCGATTTTTGATAACGGTGCGGGATTGCTTTCGGATACAAGAGCGTCCGCTATGGATATAGAGCCGAAAGCGCTTATATCGGCATTGCGTGCAAGACCGTTCAATATGAGCTTTACACGGCAGCGGAACACTGCAAGGGAGTTGTACGGAAAACAGTTGTCAATGCCCGTTTTAACAAGAAAGGATATAGAGGAGTGTCTTATTCCTATTCTTGAATTTTATTCTCCGAGGGACAGAGCAATTATTACCGACAGGGTTTTAGAGTGTATATCAGTGCGGCAAAAAGTATTATAAGAGCCTGTCGACAAAGTATTGCCGACAGGCGAAAAAAGTGATATATCACTTTTTTCAAAATTATTGTATGGAAAAATCAGAAGTTCCGTTGATTGGATTTTGNNAAATCTGAAACTTCTGATTTTAAGCCATTTCTGACGCACCTGTCGTCAGAAATGATTTAAACTTGAGGTTAGCACCTCAAACTCCCAACAACAAAGCAGACAAACCTCAAAAGGTTTGTCTAAAGTCTGATTATAAGCACATTTTTTTCAACATCAAAACATATTAATGAATAATAAATATTTATGACGGAGATGTTGATATGCTGAATAAAAAGCTGACGATTGCGGTAATTATGCTTGCGGCGGCAGGACTTCTTACGGGCGCAGTATTAAAATACACGCCCGTAAATCCTGCCTTTAATTCATCCGTACTGACGGTACTCGTTGATGCCGGCCACGGCGAGCCGGACGGCGGTGCGGTTGGCGCACGGGGAACGATAGAAAAGGACATAAACCTTGCCATAGCCCAAAAAACGGGAGAGGTGCTTGAGGGAAAAGGCATACGTGTGCTCTACACCCGTGAGGGTGATAGCGGCTTGCAGGACGGAGGCGAGGGCAGTATAAGAAAGATGAAAGTGTCCGATATGAACAAGCGCTTAAAAATTATGCGTGAGAGCAATGCGGATTTGTTTTTGAGCATACATATGAATTCTTTCCCCAAGGAAAACGTGAGTGGTCTGCGTGTGTTTTTTGCGAAAAATTATCCCGAAACGGAGGAGCTTGCAAAAAGCATACAGGATAAAATAAGCGAAACAACGGGCGCAAAGGCATATGCGGTCAAGGCGGCGGACGAAAAGCTGTTTCTTATGAAAAATCCGCCCTTGCCGTCGGTATTGGTGGAGTGCGGTTTTATCACCAATCCGCAGGAGGAGGAAAAGCTCAACGATGAGAACTATCAGGCGAAAATCGCATGGTCGATAGCGGACGCCGTTGAGGCGTATTATCGGCGGTGATATGCAAAATAGTGTAAAAACAACAAAAAAAGACGTTAAATTTCTAACAATCAAATTTTTGCAGCTATTGACTTAATACGGTGTTTGGGTGTATAATAATTATTAACTGAAAAATACAGGGGGATTTTCTCTTTAATACAGGAAAGGAAATGATTTTAAGATGAGAGTATATAATTTTTCGGCAGGTCCGTCAATGCTTCCGGAGGAAGTGCTTAAAAAGGCACAGGAGGAGATGCTTGAATACGGCACAAGCGGTATGTCCGTAATGGAAATGAGCCATCGTTCAAAGGATTTCCAGGAGATTATAAACGACGCCGAAAAGCTGGTGCGTGAATTAATGAATGTGCCGGATAATTATAAGGTAATGTTTTTACAGGGCGGCGGTTCAACACAGTTTGCAATGGTGCCGTTAAACCTGGCAACAAAGCATAAGGCAGCCGATTACATAATCACGGGTCAGTGGGCAAAGAAAGCCGCTGCAGAGGCTGAAAAGTTTATAAAGGTAAACAGAGTTGCATCGTCGGCAGATAAGACATTCTCATACATTCCGAAGCCTGATAAAGACGCATTTTCAAGCAAGGACGATGTGGATTACTGCTACATCTGCTATAATAACACAATTTACGGAACAAGATATACCGAGCTTCCGAAAACAGACGCAACGCTTATAGCCGACATATCGTCAAACGCTATGTCAGAGGTAATAGACGTTTCAAAATTCGGTCTGCTTTTTGCAGGTGCGCAGAAGAACCTCGGCCCTGCCGGAGTAGTTCTCGTAATAGCACGTGAGGACCTTATAGGCGAGCCTATGGACATAACTCCGACAATGCTCACATATAAAACTCATGCGGATAACGGATCGCTTTACAATACGCCTCCGACATACGCAATCTATATCTTTAAGCTTGTTATGGAATGGATAAAATCAAAGGGCGGTATCGCAGAGCTTCAGAAACTGAACGAAAAGAAAGCCGCACTGCTTTACGATTTCCTCGACAATTCAAAGCTGTTCAAGGGAACGGTTGTTCCCGAGGACAGATCGCTTATGAACGTGCCGTTCGTTACGGGTAACGAGGAGCTTGACGCAAAGTTTGTTGCAGAGGCAAAAGCGGCAGGTCTTGTAAATCTTAAGGGACACAGAACTGTAGGCGGTATGAGAGCATCAATCTACAATGCAATGCCGATTGAGGGCGTGCAGAAGCTTGTTGACTTTATGGCTGAATTTGAAAAGAATAATTTATAATAAGAGGTAAGCGAAATGTTTAATATTTTAACATTAAATAAAATTGCCGCATGCGGACTTGATAAGCTCGGCAAAAATTATACTGTTACGGATGATGAAAAGGCAGATGCGGACGGAATAATACTCCGAAGCTTTAAAATGCATGATATGGAGCTTCCGAAGTCGCTTAAAGCGGTTGCAAGAGCAGGCGCCGGAACAAACAATATTCCGATTGACAAATGCACCGAAAAGGGCATAGTTGTGTTCAACACACCGGGTGCAAACGCAAACGCCGTTAAGGAGCTTGTAATTGCGGGACTTATGCTTTCGTCAAGAGATATTATAGGCGGAAACGCATGGGCAAATACACTTACAGGTGACGATGTTGCAAAGCAGGTTGAAAAGGGCAAGTCAAATTTTGCCGGAAACGAAATATCGGGTAAAACGCTCGGCGTAATAGGCTTGGGCGCAATCGGTATACTTGTTGCCAATGCGGCGCACGCACTCGGTATGGACGTTATCGGATACGACCCGTATCTCAGCGTACACAGCGCATTGCAGCTTTCAAGACATATCAAATGCGTAAACGACCCGAAAGCGGTTTATGAGGCGGCAGATTACCTGACATTGCATATTCCGCTGACGGACGATACAAAGAATACCATAAATGCCGAAACAATCGCTATGATGAAAGACGGTGTAAAAATTCTTAACTTTGCAAGAGGCGGTCTTGTAAATGCGGCTGATATAAAAGCGGCATTAAAGAGCGGCAAAGTAAGCAAATATGTGGTTGACTTCCCAGACGCGGAAACAGTAAACTGCGAGGGAATTATCGCCATTCCGCATTTGGGCGCATCAACGGAGGAGTCGGAGGATAACTGTGCCGTTATGGCGGCAGAGGAGTTAAAGGACTACCTCGAAAACGGAAACATCACAAATTCCGTAAACTGCCCGAATTGCTCGCTCCCCGACAGCGGCGTCGGCAGAATAACAATACTGCACAAGAATATCCCGAACGCAATCGCAAAATATACCGAGGCGCTCGGCAATGTAAATATATCGGGTATGATAAATAAATCGAAAGGCGATGTAGCATATTCGATTATCAACACCGACCACGAAATCCCCACGGAGGCTGTTTCAAAGCTGGAGGGAATGGACAGCGTTATAACCGTTCGTGTGATTAAATAACTGCATATAATCTTTTATTCCTAATGAAAGAGCTGTGCAAAGCGTAACCGCTTTGCACAGCTCTTTTTATATTGCTATGATAAGTTCTTTTTTTGCCTGTACACAGCATAGTAATAGCGTAGGGGGTGTAATAAATGGGAGATTGCATTTCAAAGCGTGATATTAACATAATGCTTGTTGTTTCGCTGTTTGTGCTTGCGGCAGGGATAGCTTTGGGCAGTGTTTATCTTATGAAGTCCGACGCCAATGCGGACGCAGGGCTCAGAAGTTATCTGACATCATATATCTCGGGTGCGCAGAACGGTATGGATAAAGCGGCGGTGATGAAAAAGGCACTCGGCAGAAATATGGTGTATCTGCTTTTGGTATTTGTATCGGGCTTTTTCCGTGCCGGTGCATTGCTGGCGGCATATGCAATAGTGAAAAAAGGCTTTGTAATGGGATTTACCGCCGCCGCCTGTATAAAGATTTTCGGTTTAAAAGGCATTTGGGTAACAGCTGCAATGCTGCCCGGGATAGCCGTTATGATACCGTCATTCCTTATATTTTCGTCAATTAGCACAGATTTGGCGCTGAATCCCGAAAAAAGACAAAAAAAAATTATAATTTCTTATATTTTTTTTGCGCTTTTAATTTTAACTATATTTTGTGTAGCCGCAATCTGCGAGGGATACCTGACCACAATATTTATGAAATGGCTCTCGCCTAAATTAATACAATAATAAAATTAAATGCAAGCTGATACATATAGTGGAAGAAAAAAATCAAAAAAAAGACTATACAAATTCAAAATTTGTGGTATAATAAGAGTGTTGACATAAAAATGTAACAAAGAAGAAATATAACAGATATATTTTGAAGGGAGAAATGAAGTAATGCAGCAGACATATGTCGATGAGTATACCAGCTTTATGGCAAATGTGCGCCACAAATCGGAGAATACGGTGGAGTCGTACGGGCGTGACATAAAGCAGTACATTACATATCTGAACAATACGGGCATTACGGATTTAACATCAGCAACAAAAACTACGGTATTATCATATCTTTTGGCACTGCAAAAGCAAGGACGTGCGGCGTCTACGGTATCAAGAACACTTGCGTCGCTGCGTTCGTTTTACATATTTATGATACAGAGGGGTAATGCAAAGACGGATCCGACATCTAATCTTGAGGCTCCGCACGTGGAAAAGAAGCCGCCGCAGATAATGACGAGTGCGGAGGTTGAGCTGTTATTGGAACAGCCCGTTTGTACGGACAATAAAGGCATACGTGATAAAGCAATGCTCGAATTGCTTTATGCAACGGGCATACGTGTATCGGAGCTGATAAATCTTAATGTGAATGATGTAAATCTGCAAATGAGCTTTATCAGATGCAGTACAGGGCGCAGGGAGCGCATTGTGCCTATGGGAAACAAGGCGTATGAGGCGCTGACGGCGTATATGGCAAATGTGCGCAATGTTATGATAAAGTCACCCGAGGAGGAGGCGCTGTTTGTAAATTGCAGCGGAGTAAGGCTGTCAAGACAGGGTTTCTGGAAGATAATCAAGCATTATCAGAGCAGTGCGGGAATTGAAAAGGATATAACTCCGCATACGTTAAGACATTCGTTTGCGGCGCATTTGTTGGAAAACGGCGCCGATTTGCGTGCCATACAGGCAATGATGGGTCATGCGGATATATCGTCAACACAGGTGTATTCAAACCTTATGAACAGCCATATAAAGGACGTGTATGAAAAAGCGCACCCCCGTGCGTAAAATGACAGGAACAAAAAACAAACCCTCGGCGTATTTTTATACGCCGAGGGTTCGTTTTTTTTATCTCTTGTGAACACGCATGCTGTTGCGGTGCAATGCGGGCATCGACCCATACAGTTTTGCGAAACCGTACACCGTAGGGCAGGGGCTTGCTCCTGCCGAAACCACACACCACACGTGATATTATTTCGGGTCGATATGGGCATCGACCCCTACCGGTATTCATTTGCATACGGTACAGGTATCTATGCCGTAATATTTCATATTTTCGATAACCTTTTCGTCAATCCGTTCGCCGCATACGGCAATCGGTATTGCCGGCGGACAGCTTATCACCGACGCCGCACATATCCGCCCCGTACATTCACGGACGGGCAAAACCTCGCTGTCCGAAAAAACCGCAAGCCTTGGCGGTACAGCCGTCTCGGGTACGGGCAATTGCGGGGGGAGTGCCTTTATCGGCTCACGCTTCGGTATGCTCAAAAGCACCTCGCAAAGCTTGTCAAGCTCCTTTTGGCTGTTTTGCGGTGTGAGCATAAGCACAACAAAATCCAAATCATAAAATTCAGTATATATATTGTTTTCCTTTAAAATTTCCGCAATCTGTATTCCGCTGAAACCGAAGCTTTTCGGTTTCAGCGTTATTTTCAGCGGTTCATTGCCGATTGTTTCAATACCGTGCCTTTCCGTTTCGGAACGCAGACGGCTTACTTTCGGTATAAAGTCATCAAGCGCATAGCGGAAGTCTTTCATATAATTGTTTGCCGCATCAAGCGACTGCAATATCAAATATGACGGACTGCTCGAACCGAACAGCGACATAGCCGTTTTCGCCTTTTCAGCAAACATTTTCGGAGCGGTTTTTGCAATATGCAGATACGCTCCGCCCGTAAGGACGGGGAGCGTTTTATGTGCCGAATCACAGCACATATCCGCACCGAGGTCGATAGGGTGGAGCGATACGCTTAAAAATTTAAGATACGCTCCGTGAGCGTTGTCTGTCAAAAGCAGTACGCTGTGCTTGTGACAAACCTCCGCAATGCTTTTTATGTCCGCAATATTTCCGAGATAATCGGGACTGGTGATATATACGGCTGTCGGGTGATTTTTTAAAATTACATCTTCAATTTCAGCCGCCGAAACGTCACAGCAGTGATACGAGCCGCTTTTCGGGAATATCCATTCTATGTCCGCTCCGAGCAGTGCGGCGGCGTTTAAAAACGCCTTGTGCGCATTCCTGCCTGCGGCGATTAGCGGCTTTTTGCCGACTGATTTTGCATAAAGTACCGTCAGATACAGCATAGCCTGAATACAGAGCGTTGAGCCGGCAGTCGAATAAAACGTGTGCGAATTGAATATTTCGCTTGCATATGCTTCGCTTTCGGCGATTATACCACTCGGAGCAAACAGCTCGTCCGCTCCGTCGGTTTCCGTTATATCAAACGGCTCACAGCCGAGGATTTCTTTCCCTTTGTGCCCCGGCATATGCATTCTTACGGGGTGATTTTGCGCATATTTTTTGACAAAATCGCATATTGGTGCGCTCATTGCATATTCTCCGTTTCACGTATCGCCGCAACGGCTATCGCACATTCCATACGCTTTTTGAAAAGCTCACAGCCGTATTTGTATACCCCTTTAACGGAGCCTGTCGCATGGTAAGCGTTTGCCGCACAGCCGCCCGAGCAGTAAAGTTTTGCCCAGCAGTCACGGCATTCACTGCGTGCGTATACGTTACATTCGGCGAACTCGTTTTGTATTTTGCTATTTTCAACGCCGTTCCATATGTCGCCGAGCTTGAATTTTTCATCGCCGACAAACTGGTGGCACGGGTAAAGATCGCCCCACGGCGTAACCGCCATATACTCCGTTCCCGAACCGCAGCCCGAAATTCTCTTGTATATGCACGGACCGCCCTTAAGGTCAATCATATAATGATAGAAAGTGAACGGTTTTCCCTCACGGTCACGCTTGAGCATCAGCTTTGCAAGCTCCTCATACTGCTTAAAGACAATTTCCTTGTCCTCCTCCGTGAGTGCGGACGGGTCATCCGCCGCCGCAACAACAGGCTCCATACTGAGCTCCGTAAATCCCAGATCAAGCATAGTCTTAATATCCTCAAGAAAATCGGGATTTGCGTGTGTAAACGTTCCACGCATATAGTAATTTTTGCCGCCACGCATTTCCACGAACTTCTGAAACTTCGGTACAATAACGTCCCAGCTGCCGTTGCCGGCATAATCGACACGGTATCTGTCGTGTACTTCCTTTCGCCCGTCAAGACTAAGCACCACATTGCTCATTTCACGGTTTGCAAATTCTATAACGTCATCATCGACAAGCATACCGTTTGTGGTGAGCGTAAAACGGAAATTTTTGTTCTTTTCCTTTTCAATACTGCGTGCATATTTAACAAGCTCTTTTACCACGTCCCAGTTCATAAGCGGCTCGCCGCCGAAAAAATCCACCTCAAGGTTGCGGCGTGTTCCCGAATTTTCCACAAGAAAATCAAGCGCACGCTTTCCCACCTCAAAGCTCATAAGCGCACGCTCGCCGTGATATTTTCCCTGGCTTGCGAAGCAGTAGGAACAGTTGAGATTGCAGGTGTGCGCAATATGCAGGCAAAGCGCCTTTATAACGCCGGATGTTTTCGCTTTGAGCGTTCCCGCCTCCGGCTCGAATGTATCCTCCGTAAACAGCTTTTTGTCAAGCTTTAACTGCTCTATCTGATCATAACATTCCTCAATTTCGCTTTTCGGTATGTCTTTGTAATTTTGAGCGGTATTTTCAATTACGGTACTGCGGTCCGCCGACTCAAATGCGGCGATAATGTCATAAGCTATATCGTCCACGATATGTACGGAGCCGGAACATATATCAAGCACTATGTTACAGCCGCAGAATTTATATTGATGAATCATATTTTAAACCCCAATCCGACACTAAGATAAAACTGCCGCCCGTAAGGGCGGCAGTTTGAGCCTGTCGACGAAGTATTGCCGACAGGCGAAAAAAGTGATATATCACTTTTTTCAAAACTACTGTATGGAAAAATCAGAAGTTCCGTTGATTGGATTTTGAAGCATCAAAATCTGAAACTTCTGATTTTAAGCCATTTCTGACGCACCTGTCGTCAGAAACGATTAAAGTTGAGGTCAGCACCTCAAACTCCCAATAACAAAGAGGACAAACCTTAACGGTTTGTCCTCAATCCGTGCAATCCGCCGAGATAAACGGC
>DJRJ01000095.1:1183-3650 GCA_002438865.1 Clostridiales bacterium UBA6363 | reverse complement strand
GATAATAAAACGGTATAAGTACCGCAGGAATTTAAGGAAAATCCGCAAAAAGCCGCAAAATCACAGCGGAAGTAACGGCGCAGAGCTGCAAAGGCTTTATTACCTGCTTTTATGCAATGCAAACCATAGAATAACGGGATACATAAAAAGTATTTACCCGGAGGCTGTATGGAAGTGGGAAACTGCCGCGCCCGAAAAGGTTATAACCGAGGGTGAGACAGGCAAAATAAGGCTTTTCAATGTTGATGACTACAACTTTGCGGATATTTCGTTTGATAATTCTGCAAATATAGAATGTACCTTTCTTAAAGCCGTCAGCTTTAAGGGGGCGGCACAGACCGAATGCAGAGATGAAACGGCGGAAAAACCGAAAAACGAAACCGATCCGCAGGTATGGTTTGAAAAGAGCGGTCGCGTTATACTTAAAAACCTTATAGCGGATTTAAGCTCAAGAGGGCATAACACTCTGACCGTAAGGGACGACGGTAGCTGCGTTGTAGAGCAGGGAGATAAAACCGTAGAGGTATCTCACCTTACCGACTTCCCCGAAAGAGTGTATTATCCGAGGCTTATAAAGGTACTCGCAGGCGCGGGAATAGCGGCAAAGAGCGTAGATAACGGTTTGGCGGTAAGCTGGTAGGTGGTTCTATGAAAAAGGGAATAACACTTAACGAATTAGCCGCCGAAATTTTCAGACAGAAAAAGGTTATGGAGGACTATATTGTAGAGTCTTCAAAGCTGTATATGGACGCGGAAAACGGCAGCCCCCTTATCCGAATATTTGACGGAGAGGGCAATGACCGCATACTTCCGCTCGGAATAGGCGTTTACGCTCACAGGCAATTAGCGAGCTATTTATCCATACCGCAGAATTATTATAATCTTATGCTGGAAGAAAAGCCGGAGCTTTTAAGCGTAAATGTAAACGAATGGCTTGCAGGCTCTAAGGACAGACGAATGCTGCGCACACTTGACGGCGAGGCACGCGCCTTTTTGAGCGACCGATATAAGCGCATAGATAACTACGATATTGCACAGGCGACATTGCCGATTATTTCCGAAATACCGGATGTGCAGATTGTAAGCTGTAACCTGACGCCCGGCAAGATGTATATAAAGGCATTAAACCCACGGTTGTTTGACGATGTTTGTCCGGGCGATACGGTTCAAGCGGGAATAATCATAAGCAACAGCGAGGTTGGCCTCGGAGCGGTTAACATTCAGCCGCTTGTATACAGGCTCGTTTGCAAGAACGGAATGGTTATAAACGACGCGGTAAACCGCAAAACACACCTCGGCCCTACAATTTCGGATAATGAAATTTTCTATTATTCAAAGGAAACGGTAGAAACCGACGATAAAGCCTTTTTATTAAAAATAAAGGACTCTGTGCGCGCGGCTGTTGACGAGACAAGATTCAGAATGGCGGTAGAGGATATGCGTATCGCAAAGTCTACGCCGATGAATACCGCTGATGTGCCTGAGTTTGTAAGGCTTACCAGTCGTACCTTCGGTATTACCGAAAATGAGGAAAAGGGAGTCTTGCAGCATCTTATAGAGGGCGGAGATTTATCGCTTTACGGACTTGCAAACGCAGTAACGCGGTTCAGTCAGGATGTAGACAGCTATGACCGTGCAACGGATCTTGAAAGCATAGGTTATAAAATTCTTACAATGCCTAAAAAACAATGGAGCAGAATAAATTCTATGGCGGCGTAACCGCTGCCTTAAAAACGGAGGAATAATAAATGACAAATGAAAACGCTTTAACAACGCTGGATAGCTTCGTACTTCCGTCTATGATCGGAGAAAAAGCAGAACAGCAGATTGACGATCTCAACGATTTTGAGGGTATTATGATGACCTTCCCCAGAATTAAGATTCCGGGCGGCGGGTCAACGCTGTTTGAAATTCCGGGAGCAAGTCCGGATAAACCGGATTATGTCCCCGCAATCGAGGGTATTTTAATATACAACCATAATACCAACGCATATTGGGAAGAAGGCTCGGAGTACGATATGAACACATCACCCGTGTGCAGCTCACCGGACGGCAAAACAGGCTACGGCAACCCCGGAGGCGCCTGTGTGGATTGTCCGTACAATCAGTACGAATCGGACCCGAACGGCGGTAAAGGCAAGGCTTGTAAGAATATGCGCAGTCTGTATATTCTTGAAAGCGGAAAACCGATGCCTATAAACCTCCTGCTGTCGCCTACAAGTCTTAAAGCATACTCAAACTTCGTACAATCGGCATTTTTAATGCGAAACCGACCGATATGGGGTTCACTTATTCATATTGAACTCAGAAAAGAAACAAACGGTCCGAATAATTACGCGGTTGCGGTGTTTAAGCTGTTAGGAGATTTTACCGGCGAAAAACTTGCGGAAATAAAAAGATATGCGATTGAAGCACGTGCAGGCATTAAAGAAATGCTTGAGCAGCGCGCAATAAATACCGAGGAACG
>DJRJ01000095.1:0-1122 GCA_002438865.1 Clostridiales bacterium UBA6363 | reverse complement strand
CGGCGATTCGTTCAGCGTAGCATAAAAGAAAGTGCGGCATTGCCGCAATGTGTTAAAAGAGATGCTGTGGCAATACGGCGTCTCTTTTTTATTTTAGGAGGAAAAGATATAAGATGAAACCGTTAACAGCAGAGCAAAGTCAAATAGCAGAGCTAAATCACGACCTCGTTTTTGAGTTTTTAAACGAATACAATCTGCCCGAATCGCAATATTATGATGTCGTTATATTCGGTTATCTTTGCGCGGTGCAGGAGTATTGCGAGAAACCCGAATTGCAAAAGTATTTGTTTTCAACGGTTGCTTGGAAAAGAATGCGAAGGGAGTTATCTAATCATACGAAATATCTTGAACGCAAAAAACGGGATTTCCAAACCGTAAGCCTTTCGGATATTAAGAGCGGAAATGACACTTCCTTGAAAACGAATGAGACAGCGGCGGAAAACAGGCTTTTGGAAGATTTGAATTTCAGCCTGCTGCTCCATTCCTTAGCGTCTGCAATCACTGAAAAGCAAATGCGCATAATCCGTATGAAGCTCGCGGGCTTTCGTATGCACGATATTGCAAGGACGGAAAAAATGACATTTAGGGATATTAACCGCGCGCTTAACGATACATATGTGATTATTGAAACGCTGCTTTGATAAGAAAGGAAAAAGAAAAATGAATTTTGTTCTTAACAAAATGAAGAAATCCGAACAAAAATACACCTACCGGCAAAGCACACAGATTTCTATGCAGTGCGGTCTTATAGGCTATCTCCGTGCGGATATGGATTCAAGCGGCAAAGGCTTTTTCAGCACATGGAACGATTACCGTAAGGATTTGAAAACAAGCGAGTTTAAGGCTGAATTTGACGATATGATCAACACCTACCGCAAGGACGGAAATTTTCTTGCGGATAGGGATACTCTGAACAAATTCTGTCATGACAAGGCCTTGAATTATGAAAACGATGAACGCTCATTCGGGATTCGTGTAGATTCTGAAAATTACGCTTATCTTTGCAGGCTCAACCCGCACAAAGGCGAATATAACCTTTATTGTTATTGCTATATAAAAAAATGGCTTGACGGTCATTTGCATAACGCGGAAAACGGTATAAGGTTTATAACGCCCGATTAT
>DJRJ01000049.1 GCA_002438865.1 Clostridiales bacterium UBA6363 | reverse complement strand
TGTATACCGCTCCGCCGTCTGCGCCGAAATATTCAAACAGTGCATCTCCGCCGTCAAATCCCATAAAATATGTTTTAAAATCGTCCGTTCCGCTGTATTCGTGCGGTAAGTATGCCGGCAGAAAAAACATATCGCCTTTTTCAAGCATATACGTTTCGCCCGAAAAACGCAAAACGCCGCTCCCCTCGGATATAATGAAAATCTGGTTAAAATCAATTCCGCCGAGACGGGAGGTTTGCTCCTGCGGATAGTTTACAGATAATGTATGAGGGTAGAGCGGAAACAGCTTATGCTTTTCGTTCTGATACAGCTTTACTTTCATATTGACCTCCTTTGTATGGAATATAATTATATAAAATCAATAATAATTATATTGACTGTGCGTCGATGCTATAATATAATACCATTATAGCAATGATTTAAGACAGTGTCAACACATTGTCGGAAAGGAACGGTTACAATATGAAAAAAATATGTATTTCAAAAAAATGGAGTTTTTCATCGCCCGATTTTAAAACAGTAACGGAGGTTGATCTTCCGCACGATTTTCTTATCAATCAGCCGAGAAATCCGAAGTCGGCGGGCGGCGGAGAAAACGGATATTTTGACGGCACAACAGGAAGATATAAAAAGTATGTGCCGCTCGGAAACGATGCGCATTACATACTCGATATAGACGGAGCGTATATGTGTACAAGGATTTATTTTAATGATGAGCTTCTCGGTATGCATCCGCACGGATATATGCCGTATCTTGTTGATGTTTCGGAGCACGTGTACAGAGGAATAAACAACAAAATCGAACTGACAACGGAAAATCTTCAGCCGTCCACGCGCTGGTATTCGGGTGCAGGCGTTTACCGTGACGTGTTTATGTGGTCGGGCGGAAGCATCAGAATAGAGCCGTGGGATATGTTTGTAAAAACTCCCGATGAAAATACGATAGAGATAAATACAACGATAACCTCGGACGAGAATAAGCGTGCCGAGCTTGCGTTTGAAATATGCGATGCGGACGGAAAAAACGTTTGCAGTGAGAAAAAGATGATTAGCGCCTCAAAGGGAAAGAATAACGATATAACGGTTATTTCGATTAAAAACGCACATCTTTGGGATATTGACGATCCGTATCTTTATACGGTAAAAGCAACTATAACAGCGGACGGAGAAGTAACGGATACGTTTGAAACAGCGTTCGGAATACGCACGATTGCGGTGAACGCAAAAGAGGGATTTCTTTTAAACGGCAAATCAATAAAGCTTCGGGGCGGCTGTATACACCATGATCACGGCGCATTGGGTGCTGCGGAATACCCTGCAGCGGTACACAGAAAAATATCAAGGCTTAAGGAAACAGGCTTTAATGCGTTGAGAATTGCACACAATCCGCCGTCACTTGCACTTTTGGAGGAATGTGACCGTATCGGTATGCTTGTTATGGACGAGGCATTCGATATGTGGAATGTTCCGAAAACAAGACTCGATTACAGCTTGTTCTTCCGTGACTGGTGGGACAGAGATATAAGCTATATGGTACTGCGTGACAGAAACCACCCCTGCGTGGTATCGTATTCGATAGGAAACGAAATCCCCGAAAGGGGCGGCAGCTCGGACGGATATGCGTGGGCAAAAAAGCTTGCGGACGAAATCAGAAAATATGATGCGACACGCCCCGTTACTTCGGGTGTGTGCGAATTCTGGAACGGTCCTGACTATGACGCACCCTCCGATTATGAGGAGTATTGCAAGAGGGATAGAGTAGCCACCTGTGGTGATAATATGGAGTACTGGAATGAAAAAACCGACAAATTTTTCGAACCGCTTGATATTGCAGGATACAATTATTTATTTCAATATTATGAGGATAACTCCAAAAAATACCCTAAACGTGTAATATGGGGCAGTGAAACGCACGCTCTTAAGTTTTACGACTCGTGGCAAGAGGTAATGAAGCATAAAAACGTGATAGGCGATTTCACGTGGACGGCATATGATAACCTCGGCGAGGCAGGCACGGGAAGAAGCGCATGGGCAGGCGAGGGATTTGTTCCGAGTATATCCATAGCGGAGTATCCGTGGCGCAATTGCTATCAGGGCGACCTTGATTTGTGCGGATACAGAAGACCGCAGTCCTATTTCCGTGAGGCGGTGTGGATAGGCGGTATTGAGCCGAGAATATTCACAACTCACCCCAAGCATTTCGGCGAGGATTTCAGCGGTACGGAATGGCATTGGTACGATGCGCATGAGAGCTGGACGTTTGAGGACGAATATATAGGCAAACCCGTAAAGGCGGAGGTTTATACGGACGCAGACGAAATACTGTTTATCTTAAACGGTAAGGAGCTCGGAAAGGTTAAGCCTGAAAAAGCGATTGCAAGTATGGCAATCCCGTATGAGCCGGGCGAGCTTACGGCGGTATCGTTCAAAAAAGGCAAGGAGCAGAAGCGTTTTACGCTTTGCACAACAGGCACTGCGGACAGAATTTCCGTAAAAGCCGAAACCGACAAAATTTCGGCGGATAACCGTGATATATGTTTCTTTGAGGTTGAAATAACGGACTCCGACGGAAAACTTGTAACAGGGGCGGCAAATGAACTGGAGTGTACGGTGTACGGCGGCGAACTTATGGGATTTTGGAGCGGCTGTCCGAATAACGAGGACGAATACGGCAGCGGAAAATGCCATGCATTTGAGGGACGTGCGCTCGTTGCAGTGAGAAGCAAAAATGTCGGTTGGGTTACCGTTATGGTAAAAGCGGACGGACTGAAATGCGGAAGCGACTCGGTAAAAGCAAAATAAAATAACAGGCGGCTGTGCCGCCTGTTTAGATTGCAGACAAACCGCAAGCGGTTTGTCTGCTTTGTT
>DJRJ01000102.1:785-7607 GCA_002438865.1 Clostridiales bacterium UBA6363 | reverse complement strand
ATCGCCGGCAAGTCTTACGCTTTCCCTGTGATGCCCGTAAAAATGTATTATGCCGAGTGAATCAACGCTTGAACAGCAGGGTTTGCCGACATCGTGCAAAAGTGCCGCCCAGCGAAGAATGAGATTGCAGGGTGTGTTTTTAACGGTCTGCATAATATGCTCGCCGACATTGTAAATGTGATACTTGTTCCGCTGTTCCTCGTAAAAGCAAACGTCAAGCTGAGGTATGATATACTGCAACAGCCCGAGATTGTGCAGGGTGCGGATATAATCGGGATTGTCCGAAAGAAGTATTTTGTTTAATTCTTCAAATATGCGTTCCGTACTTACTCTTTTGATGAGCATGGAGCATTTTTTTATTGCTTTTTCCGTTTCGGGTGAAATGTCAAACGAAAGCGCTGCCGAAAAACGCACCGCTCTGAGCATACGCAGAGCGTCCTCTTTAAATCGCTTTTCGCTTTCGCCGACGCATCGGATAAGCTTTTCTTTAATGTCTGCACGACCGCCGAAAAAATCTATAATTTCGCCGTCCGAGCCGTACATCATTGAATTTATGGTGAAATCACGGCGTGCGCAGTCGGTGTAAACGCTGTTTACAAAGCGCACATGCTCAGGGTGGCGTCCGTCAAGGTAAATTCCGTCCGTGCGGAAAGTGGTTATTTCATAACCGACGCCGTTTATGATTACCGTTACCGTGCCGTGCTTTATGCCTGTGTCTATGGTGCGTGAAAACAGCCGTCTTGTATCCTCGGGGAGTGCCGATGTGGCAATGTCGTAGTCGTGCGGCTCTTTGTGCATCATCATATCACGGACGGCGCCGCCTGTGACAAATGCGTCAAATCCCGCTTGGTGAAGCTTTTCGATAATGTATGTAACATCATCGGGTAATTTGAATTTCATAACAGCACCTCCTTGATTTATATTATATATCCGATTTTGTTTGCAGTCAATCACAATTTTCGGCAATTATTTCGCCGTTTTTGATTTCTTTAAGCAAAACTGTTTTGTACACGCCTTTTAAATGCTCGGCTGATTTCAGCTTTACGGTAATGTAATTGGCGGTTTTGCCCTCCCAGTATCCGTCTTTTGTGACTTGCTCAAACAGCACTTCGGCGGTTTTGCCTATGTGCTTTTTTAAAAATTCGATATGGGAATTGTTTGTTATCTCTATTATTTTTTTTGAGCGAATTTCTTTTATTTCGGGGGCGATTTGGTCGGAACGTTTTGCCGCCGGTGTACCTCGCCTGGGGGAATACATAAACACGTGAGCGTCAGCAAAGTCAACGGACTTTACAAACTCCGCCGTTTTTTCAAACTCCTCATCGGTTTCGCCGGGGAAACCGACCATAATGTCGGTTGTTATTGCGGCGTCGGGAAAAGCACTGCGAAGTCCTCCGACAATATCCGCAAATTCTTTTGCGGTATAGTGCCTGTTCATACGCTTGAGCGTTTCGTCACAGCCCGACTGGAGCGAAATATGAAAATGAGGGCAAAGCTTTTTTGTGTGCTTTATCTGCTCCACAAATTCGCCGTTAAGAGTCATCGGCTCGATTGATGACATACGTATTCTTTTTATTCCGCTCGTTTTGTCTGCTTTAATCAGAAGATTTTCAAGCGTTGTGCCGATGTCTTTTCCGTATGATGCAACGTGTATTCCGACAAGAATTATCTCGCTGTAGCCGTTTTTTGCAAGTTCCGATATTTCCTCAAGTATTTCATTTTCGGGTCGGCTCCTTACGGGACCTCTCGCATAGGGGATAATGCAGTACGAACAGAATTGACTGCAGCCGTCCTGGATTTTTATATATGCTCTTGTGCGGTCTGCGTAACGGTTGATTTTGAGCTGTTCAAAATCGTGCGTGTGCATAATGTCCGACACACCGTTTACTTTTGAAGATGATGTCAGATTTTTTGAAAGCTCAACAATGTTGTGCCGACCCTGCGTTCCCAAAACAAGGTTTACGCCGTCTATATTAAGTATTTCCTCGGGAGCGGTCTGCGAATAACAGCCTGTAACGGCGATAACGCCGTCGGGATTGGCTTTCTTGGCACGGCGTATTATCTGGCGTGATTTTCTGTCGCCCATATGCGTTACCGAACAGGTATTTATAACGTAAATGTCCGCATGGTCGGAAAAATCGCAGATTTCGTATCCGGCATCGGAAAACAGTTCCTCCATTGCCTCGGTTTCATATTGATTTACTTTACAGCCGAGAGTATAAAACGCAGCTTTTTTCATTTTGCATATCAGCCTTTCGTGTATAAAAAATTCTACATATTGTAAAATTTTCTCTTGATTTTGTTAGTAGTATTATATAAAAATAAAAATTAGTATTGACTATTTGCCCCAAAAGGGATATTATAGTATTGTAATCAAAAATCATACAAGGTGACGATTACAGAAAGCAAAAGGTTAGGAGGAATTTGTTATGAAAACATTTAACCTGTTATTGAGTTCAATCAATGATGTCAAGGATTTTGTCAACATCGTAAGCAAGTATGATTTCGATGTAGATTTAACATCTGGAAGATACGTTATAGATGCTAAATCAATTATGGGTATCTTTAGCTTGGATTTATCTAAGCCGATAAAAATTGAGATACACAGTGACGATTGTGACAGCTTTGTTCAGGATCTCGACAGATTTATCGTTAAATAAAACCGATTTTTTTTCGGAGATTATCAAAGGACTTGATAATCTCCGTTTTTTTTATTCTTCGGGCGGAGTTTCGAGAGTAATGTTTCCTATACGTGCAGAGCGAAGCTCGTCTATTATCATATTTGCGGCACGCTCCATATCAATTTCGCCGCCGGAAATTACGAACCCACGCTTTTTGCCTATCTTTTCGAGTATTTCATAACCCTCAAGATTTTCTACGGTGTCAAGCTTGTACCGTGCACATAAAAGGTCGGGGTATTCGTCACGCAGATACTCGCACAGAGAATAGGCGAGGAGCTCGGTGTTTATTATTTCGTCTTTTATAGCTCCGGTGTATGCAAGGCGCTTTGCAATCTCCTGATCCTCAAATTTCGGAGGAAGCATACCGGGAGTGTCAAAAAGTTCGGCTCCGCCTTGTATTCTTATCCATTGTTTTCCTCGTGTAACGCCGGCTTTGTCGCCTGTTTTTGCGCTTGCTTTGCCGCAAAGTCTGTTTATAAGGCTTGATTTGCCGACATTGGGTATACCTGCCATCATAATTTTAAGGCTTCTGTTGCGTCCTTTTTCACGGTCACGCTCTATTTTGTCACGTATAAGGTCATTGGCGCAGTTTAAAACCTTGTTGATACCCGCTCCCGTACTGCAGCTTATGGGAATAACGGTAAGCCCGTGTTCCTTGTACCATTTTATCCACTCGTCCGTTTTGGTTTTATCCGCAAGGTCGGATTTGTTCATAACGAGCAGACGTGGTTTGTTTTTCAATATATCGTCAAAAGCGGGGTTTCTGCCCGAATACGGCAGCCGTGCGTCCAGTATTTCCACAACAACGTCTATAAGCTTTAGGTTTTCCTCAATCATACGGCGTGTTTTCGTCATATGCCCCGGATACCACTGTATATTATTCTGCATAAAAATCTCCTTTTGCAAAAAAGAGACTGTAAAAATTACAGCCCCTGCTTTTTATCTTGTCAAACCTATATCATTCAACGGCCATATGCGAAGCTGTGCTTTTCCGAGTACCGCCTCGTACGGCACCTGACCAAGCTCCGAAGAACGGCTGTCCTTTGAATGGGGGCGGTTATCGCCCATAACGAATACCATATCGTCCTCAACGGTTACGGGATATTCCACTGTTGCGTCAATCGACTGGGTTATGCCGCTGTAGTACGGCTCGTCAAGCAGTTCGCCGTCAACGTATACCTTGCCGTCTTTAAGGTCTACCGTCTGACCGGGGAGCGCAATGACTCTCTTGACATAATATCTCTTTTTAAGATTTTTCGGTAAATCCTTGAGATTTAAAAATTTATCCATTGCCGACAGCTTTTCCTTGTTCTTGTACTGTGCAAGCTTATCGTAATATTCCTCACGGTTTTTATAAGAGCTGTCAAGGATTATAATGTCGCCCTGTTTCGGCTCGTATCCGAGCTTTGTAACAATAAGTCTGTCGTTGTTTTCAAGAGTAGGGAACATACTCGAGCCGTCAACACGCACAACGTCAAATAAAAACGCCTTTATTGCAAATGCAATAACGAGTGCAATGGCTATTGTGTAAAACCATTCAAAAATCTCTTTACCCACGCTGTTCATCTTCTTGTCAGGTTTTTTTTCTGCCTCGGCTTCTTCGGCAATGTCGGGGCGGTTTGATTGTTCGTTCATAACAATACCCTCCGTATATATTTAATTAATAATCGTTTAAAAAAGGGAGATAATAAGTATCTCCCTTGTATATTAAGGAATTATATTCTTTCCTTAACTTTTGCGGCTTTACCGACTCTGTCACGCAGATAGAAAAGTCTTGCACGTCTAACTTTACCGTTTCTTACAACTTCGATTTTCTCGATGTTCGGTGAGTTTACGGGCCATGTCTTTTCAACGCCAACGCCGTAGGAAATACGTCTTACGGTGAAGGTTTCGGCAATACCGCCGCCCTGTCTTTTAATGATTGTACCTTCGAACATCTGAGTTCTTGTTCTTGAACCCTCGACGATCTTCTGGTAAACCTTTACGTTGTTACCAACCACTAATTCAGGCAGGTCTGTTCTGATTTGGTCTTTTGTCAAAGCGTTAATGATTTCCTGTTTGTTCATCATTAATTCCTCCTTATATTCTGAGATGTTCGTGCCGGCCATAAGGCAGAGGACCATCCGTAATCTATAGCATTATACCACACTTCTTATAAGATTGCAAGCATTTTTTTAAAAATATTTCCTTTTATAAAAACAGCGATGCCGATTGGTATATAAGTGCCGATACGCACCATGCGGCGAATAACTGCCAGCATACCGAAAAAGCAAGCAGCCGCCGTGAGTTAAGCTCTGTGCGCAATGCGGCAAGTGAGGCGGCACAGGGTACATACAGCAGAACAAATACCAAAAAGCAATATCCCCCAAGCGGAGAAAAATGTGCCGACACGGCGCAAATCGGGTCTTTGTGAGCGAGAATTGTGAGGGTTGATACAATAGCCTCTTTTGCGGCAACGCCCGACAAAAGGCTTATTGCCGCTTCGGGAGTGCCGAAACCGCACGGTTTGAATACGGGTGCGATAATATTTCCCAAAACTCCGAGAATACTGTTTCTGCTGTCGGAAACTATGCGGAGATTGAAATTAAGATTTTCAAACAGCCATATTATTATGCTTACCAAAAGCAGAACCGTTCCGGCACGGACGGCAAAGTCCTTTGCCTTTTCCGACATATGCCGAAAAACGGATTTTAAAGAAGGCATACGATACGGTGGAAGTTCAAGCACAAACGGCGGATTTTGACCTTTTAATACCGTTTTTGAAAATATCAGCCCCGAAACCGCTCCGATAAGGATTCCCGTAATGTACAGAGAAAATATAACAAGCCATGCCTTGTCGGGAAACAGTGCGGCGGCAAATATCGTATATACGGGAAGCTTTGCACTGCATGACATAAACGGAATAAGCAACAGTGTAAGCCGCCTGTCACGCTCGTTTTCGAGCGTTCTTACAGCCATTGCCGCCGGCACGCTGCAGCCGAATCCCGTAAGCAGGGGCAGAAACGATTTTCCGCCCAGACCGAGCCGTGAAAAAAAGCTGTCAGTAATAAAGGCGGTGCGTGCCATATATCCCGAATCTTCGAGAAATGCAAGGAACAGAAAAAGAAGCATTATCTGCGGGGAAAATTTTACAACACCGCCGACACCGGCAATTATGCCGTCAATAATCAAGCCTTTTATAAAAATCCCGACGCCGAGTTTGCATAGGAGTGCGTTTATTATTGAGGCGAATTTTACATTGAATATATTGTCCGCAAAATCAGATAGAGCGCCGCCGAACGAGCCGAATGTGACCCAAAACACAAAAAGCATTACAGTAAGAAACAGCGGCAGTGCAAAAATCGGATGGCTTACTATTGAGTCAATCCTTTCGGTGCGCTCTGCCTGCTTGTTCTTTCCGACAGTGAACACGGCGGACGATACGGCATTATTTATAAACCTGTACCGCTCATCATCATTTTTAAATGCTTTATTACAGGGATATATCTTTTCGCTCATAGCGGTGAGGAGTTCGTTAATGCCAGTTTCCTTGTTTGCGGAAATCGGTATAATGCGTATGCCGAGCTTTTCTTCGAGGATTTTTGTATCTATTCTTAAACCGTTTTCTTCAAGTGCGTCCGTCATATTGAGCGCCATCAGTACAGGCGTACCCGTTTGAGCAAGCTGTGTTGTAAGATACAGATTTCGGCGCAGATTTGTTGCGTCAGTGATGTTTAAGATAATGTCGGGTTTTTCGTTTACGATAAAATCACGTGCGATAATCTCCTCGGCACTGTTGGGGGAAAGGGAATATATTCCGGGCAAATCCGTTATGTGAAATTTTATTCCGTTATAAGAGCAAATCCCACGTCTGCGCTCAACCGTTACACCGGCAAAGTTCCCGACCTCACAGCGGCTCCCGGTAAGAATATTGAAAAGAGTGGTTTTGCCGCAGTTCGGATTTCCTGCCAGTGCAACGTTCATTTTTTCACACCGTCCTTTTCGATTATTATTTTTTCGGCGTCACGCTTTCTGAGTGCAAGATTATACCCCATAATCCTGTACTCCAATGGGTCGCCGGACGGCGCTGTGCGCAAAAGCCGTATGGAAACGCCGGGGGCGACTCCCATTGCCGCAAGCCGCCGTTTCATTGCATCCTCCG
>DJRJ01000102.1:0-734 GCA_002438865.1 Clostridiales bacterium UBA6363 | reverse complement strand
CCGCCGTGACTGTTCCCGATTCCCCTATGTGCAATTCATTAAGCGTCATTTTTTCTGCTCCCGAGTGAAGTAACCCATTTTTGCAGTTCTACGATTAATAAAGGCATAATGCTTAAAACGATTACCGTAAGCCACTGCATAAAATTAAGCGGTACGGCGTCGAATATATTTGCCGCCTGCGGAATTGTTATAACGGCAATTTCGAGTACGAGTCCGAGTACAAATGCGCCTACGAGGTACAGATTNNGATTTTTAAATAAGCCTGCCTTTATTGCCGATTTTTCACTGCGCATATTGAAAGCGTGTACCAGTTCCGAGAGGCTTAGCACGGCAAAAGCCATTGTTCTTCCACATTTGAGCGAGCCGAAAATGTTTGTGCCTGCCGAAAAAGCCAAAAGCGACAGTGCGCCTATCATCAGTCCCTCCATAATAATGGAAAACCATAATCCGTCCGCAAAAAGGCTTTTCTTGGGATCACGTGGAGGGTGCGACATAATATCGGGCGAGGGAGGATCAAGTCCCAAGGCGATTGCGGGGAGTGAGTCTGTGACAAGATTTACCCACAAAAGCTGTGCGGCGGTGAGCGGTGCGGAAAATCCGAACATCAGTCCGGCAAAAACGGTCAGTATTTCGCCTATGTTACTGGATAGCAGAAACTGAACAGCCTTTCTGATATTTGCAAATATGTTTCTGCCCTCTTTTACGGCACTCACTATAGTGGCAAAATTATCGTC
>DJRJ01000047.1:7561-8341 GCA_002438865.1 Clostridiales bacterium UBA6363 | reverse complement strand
AGCGATTTGTTCATATACGCCGGCACAAATGCCGCAGCCGTTCCGACAGCGGCGGTGACAATATTTCCCGTCGAGTACAATATGTACGGGAATGTCATTGCACCAAGTACCGAATACGGTACATAATACAGCAGGCTTTTTATATATGCCGATTTTATTTTGCGGCGCATAAGCGTGAACGGAATCATTCGTATAAGATACGTTACAACTGCCATAGCCGCAAGATACATAAAAAATTCCTTATTCATCGTCTTCCTCCTTTTTCGGAGCTATCCATGCCATAAGCGCCGAGGTTACAAATGCGCATATAATAATCGAAAATCCCTGCGAGATACCTTTAAACAGCGGTATAAAGTAAAAACAGCAGCTCATCACTGAGGATATTAAAACAGCAGCAAGAACGCCCTTATCCGTCTTTGACGGAGGGATTATTATTGCAATAAACATACTGTATATTGCAATTCCCAATGCGGAGCACACGGACGGCGGAAGAATGTGTCCCGCATATGCACCAAGCATTGTTCCCAGCGCCCAGCCGATATACGGGAGCGTTATAAGTCCGTACATAAACCGTCTGCCTATAAGCCCGTCCTCCGACGCCGCAACGGCAAATACCTCATCGGTTATGCCGAATGATGTTATGAGCCTGTGCGGCGTGGTAAACGTGTTGTCAAGCTTTTGTGTAAGCGCTATTCCCATAAGGCAGTAGCGTATGTTTATAACAAACTGCGACAGAAGCATTTCTATTATAGGTCCGCAGGCGGCTATTATCCCTATGCC
>DJRJ01000047.1:7358-7544 GCA_002438865.1 Clostridiales bacterium UBA6363 | reverse complement strand
GCAATCTGCCCTGCCGAGGTCATATTTGTCATGGAAATCAGTATTGCCTGAAGTCCCGTTAAACCCTTGCCCATCGCCGTTATACCGAACCCGAAAGAAACCGACAAATAGCCGAGCGCAATAGGTATCCCCTTGTTAAGTCCGTTTAAATACGAATTGTTGGATTTCATCTTTCATCACCAATTA
>DJRJ01000047.1:1658-7263 GCA_002438865.1 Clostridiales bacterium UBA6363 | reverse complement strand
AATATATGAATTTTCCGATACGAAAAAAATCCACCCGCACAGCGGGTGGATTTTTTCAGAACTCCTCGTCCTCGTCTTCGTCTTCACTGTCGTTTATATCCCGATACACCATGTATTCCAACATTCTTTCTCCGGGATCGATTACTCCGTCACCGTTTATATCAAACATATCATCAAATGGACCTTCAAACATAATAAATTCCTCCTTAATAAAATATTCTTTTCTTTGACTTTGGGGTCTTCCCTACAGCGTGTTTCCTCCTTCATTTACAATAATATCATATTCAGTGTACAAAAATCCGTACACTGACAAAAAAATTTTGAAACCTGTTTTTTAACAATTATTTTTGTCCTTTTTTCATATATTTCTCAATCTTGTCTTTCCATGATTTATCAATCGGGCGTTCCGCTCTCATACAAGCCACGGTTTCGCTCACTGCATCAAAATTTGTTCTTGTTCCGACAGCGTCGGGTTGATATGTTACCGCCCTATCGGCATTTATGCCGAATGTACCTGCCGTCTGTACTGTGTCTATATTTGCTCCCAGGAATAAAAACTCCCAATTATATTTTTCCTTTTGATTTTCTATCATCTGCTTAATCGTAAGCAAATTAAATTCTCTGCTTGCCCAATAAAAACGGCATTTGTATCACCTGCCTTTATTTTAATTATAGCATAGAACCCGCTTTAATTCAATCCGAAAATTTTCCGAATTATTCGCACACAAAAACAGACCTCTGCATACGCAGAGGTCTGTTAAACAAAGCCAAATCAATCCTCAACTTTGATAATTTCCTTGCCGTCGTAATAACCGCAAGCTTTACAAACTTTATGAGGCATTTTAAATTCACGGCACTGGGGGCACTCCACCATATTCGGTGCAGTCAGCTTCCAGTTTGCACGTCTGCTGTTTCTTCTGGCTTTAGATACTTTATTCTTAGGTACTGCCATCGATTACACCTCCATAAAATCACTCTAATTATTATCCTTCATTAAATCGGCTAAAGCCTGCCACCTGGGGTCAATCGTTTCATGGCTGCAGCCGCAGTCGCCCTCGTTGAGGTCTGCGCCGCATATCTCGCAAAGACCTTTGCAATCGTCCTTGCATAAATACTTTCCCGAAATATTCATCAGAAAATTATTTAAAATAATATCGTCAATATCAACCGTACTTCCCTCAAACAGTATGATGTCGGACTCGTCCGAAACCGTACCGTCGTCCTGAGCAAGCGCCTCGTCGATGTCAAATTCAACATCAACGTCAATATCCTTCATACAGCGAGCGCAATTGGTGTGCATAACACCTTTGCATACGGCTCTGAAGGACAGCGACTGCCCGTTATTGAAGATACTGCCCGTTACATTAACAGGCTTGTCGAAATGATACAGCTCACCCAAAAAATCCGTGTCGGGTAGAGATATTTCCGAGGAAATATCAATCTTTCCGCCCAGTTCTTTGAGTATAGATGAAACGTCAATAATCATTATTATTTCTCCGGATTTCGTGCTTTAGGATTAATCAGAGTAAAATTACTTTAATTCTACCTTAGCACCTGCTTCTTCAAGTTCAGCCTTAATCTTTTCAGCTTCTTCCTTAGCAACAGCTTCCTTAATTGTCTTGGGAGCGCCGTCAACTAATTCCTTAGCTTCCTTAAGGCCTAAGCCTGTGATACCTCTTACAACTTTGATAACGCCGAGCTTTGAAGCACCTGCGTCTGCCAATACAACGTCAAATTCTGACTTTTCTTCAGCAGCGCCTGCGCCGTCGCCAGCAACACCTGCAACCATAACCGGAGCAGCTGCGCTTACGCCGAACTCTTCTTCCATCATTTTAACTAATTCTGCAACTTCCAATAACTTTAATTCCTTGATTGAATCAAGAATTGCATTCAAATCTGCCATTTTTATTTCCTCCTGTTTAAGTAAAATAATTAATTATTCAGCCTCGGGAGCTTCTTCAGCTGCCGGAGCTTCCTCTGCAGCGGGTGCTGCTTCTTCTGCCGGAGCCTCTTCAGCAGCGGGTGCTGCTTCCTCCGATGCTTCTTCCTTGCTGTTGTTTGCGATTAAATCTGCAATCTCAACGCCGCCGTCAACAATAGTTGAAAGTAAACGAACGAGGTTTGATGCGGGAGCATTCAAGCTTCCCATAATCTTCGCAATCATAGTTTCCATGTTCGGTGTAGCGGCTAATTTCTTAACCTCGTCAAGTGACATAACTGCGCCGTCCATGAAGCCTGATTTGATTTCAAGCTTTTCGTTTCCCTTTGCAAAATCAGCCATAACCTTTGCCGGAGCAACGGGGTCTGAATCTGAAACTGCAAGAGCTGTCGGGCCGTGAAGAACATCATCGAGAGCCTCAAGACCTGTTTCCTGTGTAGCTAACTTCAAAAGAGTGTTTTTAACAACAAAATACTTACATCCTGCTGCTCTGAGCTTGTTTCTGAGGTCAGTATCCTCTTCAACAGTTAAACCTCTGTAGTCAACAAGTATACCTGTCTGAGCTGCTTTAAGCACTTCAACAACCTCGGCAACCTGTGCCTTTTTTGCTTCTAATACTTTTGCGCTTGGCATATATGTTTCACCTCCTGAAATATGATTCCGTATCCACGGATTATATATGCCTTCGATTTATGCCAAAACATAATCGCTGATTAAGCCTTAACAATAAAGAAGGCTCTTTGCCGCAGACGCAAAGAGCCATAGTTTGTTTAGTAAACTAATCACCCTCGGCGGGACTTCCGTGCATAAGCACAGCCTGCTGTCTACGGATACTTATATATAATAACACAAACGTGTCATTATGTCAAGTGTTTTTTTAGCCTAATTTAGCTGAATTGATTTTTATTCCGGGTCCCATTGTTGAAGCTACAACAACGCTCTTAAGATACTGACCCTTTGCCGATGACGGCTTAGCCTTAATAACAGCGCCCATAAGAGCCTCGAAGTTTTCCTGAAGCTTAGCGGCACCGAATGAAGCCTTGCCTATCGGGCAGTGAATAATGTTGGTTTTGTCAAGTCTGTACTCGATTTTACCTGCTTTGATTTCGTTTACGGCTTTTGTAACGTCCATAGTTACAGTACCTGCCTTCGGTGACGGCATCAATCCCTTAGGACCGAGAACCTTACCCAAGCGGCCTACAACGCCCATCATATCGGGAGTTGCAACAACAACGTCGAAATCGAACCAGTTTTCGCCCTGGATTTTTTCAACCATATCCATTTCGCCGACATAGTCAGCGCCTGCTGCCTTAGCTTCGTCAGCCTTAGCACCCTTAGCGAAAACGAGTACCTTAACGCTTTTACCGATACCGTTCGGTAATACGATCGCGCCTCTTACCTGCTGATCTGCGTGTCTTGAGTCAACGCCTAATTTGATATGAGCTTCAACAGTTTCATCAAACTTAGCCTTTGATGTTTTTGTCACAAGCTCCATAGCCTCGGCTGTGTCGTACAGCTTTGATTTCTCAACAAGCTTTGCGCTTTCCTGATATTTTTTTCCTCTAAACATTTTAATCCTCCTTCGTGGTCAGACGAGAAAGTATTCTCTCCCACTTTTTTCTTAACAAAATTACAAAAACTCCGGATTAGTCGCCAACAATAACGCCCATACTTCTGCAAGTACCTTCAATCATACTCATAGCGGCTTCAAGCGAAGCGGCATTCAAGTCAGGCATTTTCTGTTCGGCAATAGCCTGAACGTCAGCCTTTGAAATTGTAGCTACCTTAGTTTTGTTCGGAACACCCGAACCGCTCTTAATGTTGCATGCCTTCTTGATAAGAACAGCAGCCGGCGGTGTCTTTGTTACGAATGAGAAGGATCTGTCTGCATAAACTGTAATAACAACAGGGATTATAAGACCTGCATCCTTCGCTGTTTTTTCGTTAAATTCCTTTGTAAACTGCATAATGTTTACACCGTGCTGACCCAAAGCAGGACCAACAGGGGGAGCCGGGGTTGCTTTTCCGGCAGGAATTTGTAATTTAATATAACCTGCAACCTTCTGTGCCATAATGGCCACCTCCTAAATAATTACAGCAAAAGCTGTATAATGTGGTATTTGCGGACGCACTGCGCCCTCCCACTGTCACCAGAGGGATATATAAACAGGAAAAAACCCGTCTATAACAAATTAATCTGCGTGTTCGATTTGTGAGCAATCCACTTCGGCGGGAGTTTCACGACCGAACATCATAACAGTTACATTGACCTTTCTTCTTTCGGTGTCAATGCTTACAACTTTACCGACAAAGCCTTCCATAGCACCGGATTTGATATTTACCGTATCGCCGGGTGCAAAGTCAATATCAGCCATGCGTATTTTTTCAACGCCCATTCTCTCGACTTCCTCGTCGCTTAACGGAACGGGTTTCGAGCCGGGACCTACAAAGCCTGTAACACCGCGCGTATTGCGGACAACGTACCAGCTTTCATCGGTCATAACCATTTTGATTACGACATAACCCGGAAAAACCTTGCGTTTTACAATTTTCTCGACCTCGCCTTTTTTTTCAACGGCGTCCTCGGTCGGGACTCTGACATCAGGAATTAAGTCTTGCATACCACGGTTTTCAACAGACTTTTCTATGTTGGCTTTAACCTTGTTTTCATAACCCGAGTATGTGTGAACCACATACCATTTTGCTTCTTCGGCCATAACCGTTCTCCTTCCTAATGAATATACGGCGTTTGTAAAATACGATACTGCGCATACGGCAGGGGCTGAAATCTTTCATCGCCCCGAACGGATTTCGCATTGCGCTTTGCAGGGGACGATGCCCTCATCGTTCCGAACGGATTTCCGCTCGCCTTTTGCATTGCACTTTGTAGGGGACGATGCCCTCATCGTCTCGAACGGATTTCCGCTCGCCTTTTGCATTGCGCTTTGTAGGGGACGATACCCTCATCGTCCCGAACGGATTCCCGCTCGCCTTTTGCATTGCGCTTTGTAGGGGACGATGCCCTCATCGTCCCAAATAATATTCCACACTCGCCCAAACAAAATCTACAGACAATTAAAGAATATTTGTCAGTAATGAGAATAGTTTTGTGAAGCCTAAATCAAGCAAAGACAAAATAACCGTTACAATCGCAACGAATGCAATAATAACCAAAGTATTGTGAACGAGCTGTTCTTTTGTAGGCCAGGTTACCTTTTTAAGCTCAGCTTTGCTTTCTTTAAAGAATTTTTTCATTCTTGTACCCAAACCTGCTTTTTTTGTCACGTTATCAGCCATATCTACACATCCTTACTTTCTTAACAAACTAAATTACTTGGTTTCCTTGTGAAGAGTGTGCTTTCTGCAGAACTTACAATACTTTTTCATTTCAAGTCTGTCAGGGTCATTCTTCTTGTTTTTCATTGTGTTGTAATTTCTCTGCTTGCAGTCAGTACAAGCCAATGTGATTTTTACTCTCATCTAAAACACCTCCGATTTTATACTCCGCTCTGTTTTTTTTGCGGCGTATAATCTTAATCGACATCAAAAAAAAAGAGCTTGTTCATAAGCAAATTTATTGTACCATAATACGGCTTTGTTGTCAATAGTTTTTTTGATTTTTTTTGCATATTTTGCCCCGATGTCCCCGTAGGGCAGGGGCTTGCT
>DJRJ01000047.1:0-1512 GCA_002438865.1 Clostridiales bacterium UBA6363 | reverse complement strand
ATGCCCTCATCGTCCCTAAATCGCTTTACATATGCTGTAACCTCATTCACGTATCTGCGTGTTCGGGACGTATGGCAAAAGCAAATTTTTAAACCCGTTCATTTCCTCTGATGTAAAACTTTCAAATCCTCCGCCGATTAAATTCCCCGAATTTTTAAACGTTTGCAGATAATACGCCCTTGCGCCTTTTATCCGCTCCCCTATTTTTGCAAAATCCTCTGCCGTGTGTATGCCCTTTACAACGGTTGTGCGGAATTCGTACGGTATACCGCAAGACATAATAAAGTCTATGCTTTTATTTATTTTTCCGATGTCAATGTCCGTTCCTGCGGCGGCGGAATAATTTTCGGGTGAGCTTTTAATATCCATTGCAATGTAATCCGCCATTTTTTCGTCAATGATATATTTCAGTTTTTCGGGGAAACTGCCGTTTGTGTCAAGCTTTATAAGATAACCCATGGCACGAATCTCACGAAAAAGATCATAAATATCATCATTTATGAGCGGTTCTCCGCCGGTGATGCATACACCGTCAAGCAAGCCTTGACGTTTTTTAAGAAATGCAAATAATTCCTCTTTGCTTATTTCCTCACAGTCCGCCATAAATACTACGGAGGCATTGTGGCAGAACGGGCATCTGAAATTACAGCCGCCCAAAAACACCGTACAGGCAACCTTTGAGGGATAATCGAGCAGAGTCATCTTCTGTAATCCGAGTATTTTCATATCAGTAACCGCCGTATTAATAGTTAGCCGCTTTTATTTCAAAATAGCTTTGCGGATGCTTGCATACCGGACAAACCTCGGGAGCTTTCTTTCCCACGTGGATACGTCCGCAGTTTGAGCATATCCAGACGGTGTCGCCCTCTCTTGAGAATACAAGTCCCTTTTGAATGTTGCCGAGAAGCTTTTTAAATCTTTCCTCGTGTTCTTTTTCAATCTCCGCAACCATTTTAAACAGCGCCGCAATTTCCGTAAAGCCTTCTTCCTCGGCTGTTTTTGCAAATTCGGGATACATATCCGTCCATTCGTAGTTCTCACCGTTTGCGGCGTCCTCAAGATTTGACGCTGTTTCGCCTATGCTGCCGCCGTGCAGAAGCTTAAACCATATTTTGGCGTGTTCCTCTTCGTTTGCGGCGGTTTCTTCAAATATTTTTCCTATCTGAACATATCCGTCTTTTTTCGCTTTTTTTGCATAATAGGTGTATTTGTTTCTCGCCTGGCTCTCTCCTGCAAACGCCGCCATTAAATTTGCTTCTGTTTTTGTTCCCTTTAAATCTTTCATTTATATTACCTCCTTGCAATATATTGATAATTTCTGCATAAAAACCGACTGTTATGCGTGTTGTGCAAACTTTTCTTTTATATTATAATTATACTGCTTTTGCGAATAAAAGTCAAATTAATTCGGGGCGTTTTTCGTTTATATGAATACCATTTTCCCGTTTGTTTTTGATTTTGCTTTCGGGTTGATGTGGGCATCAACCCCTACAGATGCGTTTACAATGATTA
>DJRJ01000096.1 GCA_002438865.1 Clostridiales bacterium UBA6363 | reverse complement strand
TTGCCGAATACAGAATCGAAAAGGCAAAGGATTGTCTGAAAGCGTCGAAAATTCTTCTTGACGATAATCTATACGCGGACAGTGCAAACAGATCGTATTACGCAGTTTTTCACTCTATGAACGCTCTTTGTGCTCTGAGAGGTGTTGGGTATAAAAAACATGCCGGCGTACTTTCGGATTTTAATTTGAATTATATTAAAGATGGTTTGATTGAAAAAGAGTATGCCCGCATTGCTAAAAGCGCATTTTCGGTAAGAACGCAAAGCGATTATTCGGATTTTTATGTTGTTTCAAAAAGCGAAGTACTTGAACAATATGAAAATGCCGAAAAGTTTGTTGCAAGAATCGAAAACTATATAAATTCCCGAAAATAAATCGGAGCCGTCGGTTTTAATACGGCTCCGATTTTATATTTTATTCAATTTATTTTTCGAGCAGGTCGGTAAGTTTAACCGAATCGAAATATTCGTTCGTAATCCTGTTGAATTCCGCCCACATTTTCGCGGTTTTGCACTGTCCGCGGTGTTCGCACGGCTCCGTTTTTTCGGAAACGCACGCAACGGGCGCGAGGTCGCCCTCGGTTACACGCAGAATTTCACCCACGCAGTACTCCGACGGAGCTTTTGACAGCTTGTAACCGCCTCCCTTGCCGTGAACCGCCTCGACGAGTCCGGTTTTTGTGAGCGCGGGCATTATCTGCTCCATATATTTTTGCGATATACTCTGACGTTTGGCTATATCCTTCATCGGGATGTAACCGCCGTCGTCGTGTATTATGAGGTCGAGAAGCACGCGCAGAGCATACCGGCCTCTTGTTGATACCATCATGACAAACACCCCGAAAAAAATAATTTACGGGTGTAAATTATTTTTTTAAAGTAAGAAGTAAAGTTGTAAATTCTTGCGGATTTTGTTGTTCATAAAGCGCAAACATTTTTTTGTAGGGGAAGACATTGTCTTCCCGCATGAGACTTGCAGGAATATTAATAATAACATTGCGTCAGCAATATGAAATTTCCGGGTTTCCTAAGGCAAAAAACATAATAAAAAATTTTCTGCCTTTACCCCGGGAAGACAATGTCTTCCCCTACATATTTTGTTTGTGTTTCAGAGCGGTAAATTATTGTTTACTCTGCCGTTACGGGCGGCGTAATGCCTTTTTTCTTATAATAATCCTCGATAGCCGCCTTGATTGCTTCCTCTGCGAGAACCGAGCAGTGCATTTTATGCGCGGGAAGTCCGTCGAGAGCCTCGGCAACCGCTTTATTCGTAAGCGTAAGAGCCTCCGACAGGGGTTTGCCCTTGATAAGCTCTGTCGCCATGGAGCTTGAAGCGATTGCGGAACCGCATCCGAACGTCTCGAATTTAACGTCCGTTATAATATCGTTGTCTATTTTAAGATATATTTTCATTATATCTCCGCATACGGCGTTGCCTACCTCGCCTACGCCGTCGGCATTTTCGATAACGCCTACGTTACGGGGATTTGTGAAGTGATCCATTACCTTTTCGCTGTATAATGCCATTTTAATTACCTCTTTACTTAGCTAAAATAAATTCTTTTTCGCCGTTTACCTTTTCGCGCCACAGGGGTGACATGTTACGAAGTCTGTCGATAACCTTGGGGATTACTTCGAGCATGTAGTCGATTTCCTCCTCGGTGTTGTTTTCGCACAGCGAGAGTCTTAACGAGCCGTGAGCGATTTCGTGCGGTCTGCCGATAGCGAGCAGAACGTGGCTGGGTTCGAGCGAACCCGACGTGCACGCGGAACCCGATGAAGCGCATATACCGTTGGCGTCGAGCAGGAGAAGTATGCTCTCGCCTTCGATGCCCTCGAAGCAGAAGCTTACATTGCCCGCAAGTCTGTGTACCTCGTCGCCGTTGAGCGTCGAATACGGAATCTTTTTAAGTCCGTTTATAAGTTTGTCCCTTAAAGCGGATACCTTGGCGTTGTTTTTGTCAATGTTTGCGCATGCCTCTTCGAGAGCCGCCGCCATGCCCATGATTGCGGGGATATTCTCGGTTCCGCCTCTCTTGCCTCTCTCCTGGGCTCCGCCCTCGATAATATTCGTAAGGTTGATACCCTTTCTTGCATAGAGAACGCCGATACCCTTAGGTCCGTGGAATTTATGCGCCGACAGCGAGAGCATGTCGATATTCATATCCTTAACGTTTATATGCTCGTGACCCGCAGCCTGAACAGCGTCGGTGTGGAACAGAACGCCCTTATCCTTGCAGACCTTTCCGATTTCGGGGATGGGGAGAATCGAGCCTATCTCGTTGTTTGCGAACATTGTCGTAACGAGGCAAGTGTCCTCTCTTATCGCCTTTTCGACCTGCTCGGGAGTGATGTTTCCCTTTGCTCCGACGTCGAGAAGCTCAATTTCGAATCCCTGTTTTTCGAGTTTTTTAAGCGTATGAAGAACCGCGTGATGTTCAAATGCCGTTGATATGATGTGCTTTTTGCCTTTTTTCGCGCCTATCATCGCGGCGGATATGATTGCCTGGTTGTCCGCCTCGCTTCCGCCCGAGGTGAAATATATTTCTCTTGCTTCGCATCCGAGGCACTTTGCGACTCTTTCTCTTGCGTCGCAGAGAGCTTCGTTTGCTTTCTGTCCGACTGTGTGGAGACTCGACGGGTTGCCGAAAATTGTTTCCATATAGGGAAGCATAGCGTCTATCGCCGTACGGCTCATCTTTGTCGTGGCGGCGTTGTCTGCATATACGTTCATGATAAATCCTCCTGTCATATATAAAGGTCAAATGCCGTATTGGCATTTACCTATCTTTTTCATAGGTTAGTATAGCACCGTCAACCTACCTTGTCAATAGGTAAATGATTTTTCGCTATTTTTCCCGTATTTGATGAAAAATATACGTGTTTATCCGTTTTAATTATAAAAAATATCCTATAAATCAGATAAAAATGGATTTAGAATGTGACGTAAAGGTACGCTAATTGTAAATAAAATGTTAAATATTTTCAAACGCCTTTATTTTCATAATAAAATAAACTAAAATGGTCTTAACTATCAGTGTTTTATGTTACTCATAACTAAAAACGGAGGTATTGATATGCGAAAAACAAGAAAAAGAGTTCTGGAGCTCCTTGCTTTCGTCATGGTCGTAATGACAGCTGTGTCATGCATCAGCTTCCTTGCGCCCATAGCGGCTTCGGCGGCGGTGCAGGATCCGGCTCTTACCGATTTGACATTCGTTGTACCCGAGGCGATTTATCTTGCGCCCAACAGCTCGTCGCTTACGAGCGCGACAACGTCGTCATTCCAGTATTATGTAAACAATACTGTCACGGGCGCCCCCGAATCGACGGCGGGCACGACGGGACGCGTGTACTATAAGTACGACGGCGCGTCGAACGCGACGCTGACGTACAAATTCCTCAGCAAAGACCTTAACGCTATGTCGGGGGGCAGTATTACACATACGACCTCTCTTACAAGCGGAACTGCCGGTACGATTACTGCCGGTACGTCTCCGTCTCTTGCTTCGAGCGTAACGGGATGCTACATTCAGTGGACGCTGAAGTTTACCGATACAAAGGATTCGAACAAGACAAAGAATGCGATTGCGTATACATATGTATATAAGCCCAACGTAATGCCCGCAGCGGGCGGTGCGGACGCAGGTTCGGGTGCAAGCGGTGCAAACTGGGCAGGTAATATCACATGGATATCCGGTGCACACAGCGTTGCATACGTTTCCGGCAACGGCACAAGCAAAGAAGAGTATGATAATAACGGCGACTATTTTGCGAATATTTCCGGTGACAGAGGTTTCTCCGCGTTTATTCAGAAAGATACCCCCGCCTATATGGGTACGACCAAGGTAACAAACGGTACCCGGGCTAAGATAGCTTCTTCAAGCTGGACGGATTCAACCGCCGGCGCGGATATGCAGTACGTCGTATACGGAGGTACCGCAACAAGTGCCGCCGCGCATATGACGACACAGGGAAACAACAACAACGGCGGAGCCTGGGGTAATAATTCACAGTCTTCAAGCACATTTTCTATAAGAAACCTTGAATGGGGTAAATATAGAAAGAACGGTAAGCATTGTACCGTTATTGTTACATCCGACGCGGTTGCGAGCATTGCGATCGACTCGAGCCGTTATTCAAACCTCAAAGATATTCCGCAGCTTGCTGTCGGTATGATGGTTACGGATGATGAAGATTCAAAGGGAGGCACCGGCAACTGGTATATGGCGGATAACTCCGGCCGTACCGGTTTCAGAGTTGATACTCATTACACCTCTGATTCAAACATGAGCGGTGCGTATAATGAGAAAAACTACATAATTGCCGGTCAGACAACGGGCTGGAACAGCATGAATTATGACGAGACAGAGGGTCTCCGCTATGCGGGCGCATGGCCGCGCGCGATTTCCGAGAGCACTCCGATGTACACGATTCACGGCTTCTACGGAAATAAGGACGGCGGTTACCATGCCGCAGGTCATACTCTCGT
>DJRJ01000041.1:10552-10703 GCA_002438865.1 Clostridiales bacterium UBA6363 | reverse complement strand
GAATGTGGGTAGCTCCGCAGGAAAGAATACGGATTTGGTGATAATATGAATATAACGATAATACGTGCCACAAAGCGCAAAAACAGCAGTACGTACAATGCGGCGAAGTATTTGATTTCAAAGCTTGATGACGTAAACGAAGTATATGAAG
>DJRJ01000041.1:6562-10538 GCA_002438865.1 Clostridiales bacterium UBA6363 | reverse complement strand
ACGATATGCCGCACATATGCCGAGGCTGTTATATGTGTCTTGACGGCAAAGAGGACAAATGCGGCGGGTATGAGTATTTAAAACCGATAAACGAAGCCTTTGCAAAATCGGAGCTGATTGTTTTCTGCAGTCCGGTGTGGTGTTTTCATACACCGGGGCAGATAAAGTCATTTTTGGACCATTACGGTTTCAGGTGGCTGGTACACCGCCCGAATTTTGATATGAAAAATAAACAGGCGGTTGTGATTACGACCGCCGGGGGCGGCGGACTCAAATCCGCATCAAAGGACATAAAGGACAGTATGGATTACTGGGGCATTGCAAGAACATATACCGTAACTCATTCGGTATGGGGGTATTCGTGGAACGATATGCCCGATAAGTTTAAAAATGCTTTGTTCAAAAAGCTTGATAAAACGGCAAAGAAAATCGAAAAGCATAAAAGGAATTTGACGCCGTCCCTCAAAGTGAGATGGCTTTATACAATGTTTAAAAATCTGCATCTGAAAGACAAGATGTGGAAACAAGATAATGAGTATTGGAAGGAGCATTACAATAAATGGAGTTTATAAATGTAAATGCCGAAAATATTGAGAATGAGCATATATGCTGTGCGATTTCAAATAACCGCGACATACAGGTGATGTCAAAGAAAAAGTGGCTGAGCGACAGATTTGCCGACGGACTTGTTTTCAGAAAGCTTAACGAGCGTGGAAAATGCTTTATAGAATACATTCCTGCCGAAAAGGCTTGGGCACCTGTCTGTGCCGACGGATATATGTACATAGACTGCCTGTGGGTTTCGGGTAAATTCAAGGGTATGAGATACTCGAATGCTTTGCTCGAAAGCTGTATTTCGGACAGTAAAGATAAGGGCAAAAAGGGACTTGTAATTTTATCATCGGATAAAAAGAGAGGATTTCTTGCGGACTCGGCATATCTTAAGCACAAAGGCTTTTTGCTTGCCGATAAAGCAGAGCCGTATTTCGAGCTGTGGTATCTGCCGTTTTCTGATGATGCAGGCGTACCGCAGTTTGCCAAGCAGGCAAAAGAGCCTTGCATAGCCGAAAAAGGTTTTGTTTTGTACTATACAAACCAATGCCCGTTTACGGCGAAATATGTTCCCGTGATTGAAAATATCGCAAAAGAAAAAGGACTGGATTTTAAAACGGTGAAAATAGAAACAACGGAACAGGCGCAGAATGCACCGTCGCCGTTTACCGCATACAGCCTGTTTTACAACGGTGAATTTGTAACGCACGAAATCCTTTCGGATAAGAAATTCATAAAAATTCTCGACAGTATTAATTGAGTGTACCGAGCGTGCAGGAACAGCACAAAAAAGAAACATCTCATTGAGATGTTTCTTTTTTATTCTTCTTTCTGCGGCTCGAATATATCAATTATTTTTGCATAAACATCATATGCGTTATGCTTAAAATGCTCTGCCAGTTTTTCCGCCTCGTCACGTGAGCCGGCATAAAGCGACAGGTGCATAAGCTGTGTTTTATCATCATCATAAAGTTCGCATTCCGCACTGAACTCATCCTTTTTTACGGGATATATACTGCTTCTGATTGCGTGCTTTAAACGCTCCTCTCGGTACATTTCCTTTATCGACTGCTGAATAGGCTCACGTATGTATATCGGAATATGCACTTTAAAAAACTCGCCCGCATTTGCGCCTTTTTGGGTAACTTCAAACTTCTGAAGATGCGGCTCCTCAAGATATGCACGGACGTGCTCGGTATCGACAAGATTGGTCAGCGCTATCTGAAAGTCGTTGAAATTAATATTGCAGTTATTAAGCACAAGATTTACAAGCTCGTTGTACGGCAGTGCGCTGTCGGCATTGTTGAGTGTAAACAAAATTATAAACTGTATAAGAACAGAATCGTCAATTTCCTTTTGATAAAGCATATAAATACCTCCCGATTTAATACCTGTGCTATATTATAGCACAAAATTTGCAATAATACCATACCAATTTATAAAAATAATTGATTTAACCGCAAATTTGTGATAAAATCTATTAATGAAAGGGAGTGCTTACGTATGGCAAAGCTTACCGAAGAGGAAGAAAATGCAAGACTTTTAAAAATGTGCGAAACGGAAAAAGCCTGCCGCCGAATGGGATACAAATACATAGCAGGGGTAGACGAGGCAGGCAGAGGCCCGCTTGCGGGACCGGTGTATGCGGCGGCGGTTATACTGCCGGAAGGTTGCATGATAAAGGGAATAAACGATTCCAAAAAGCTTACGGAAAAAAAGCGTGAGGAGCTGTTTGACGTTATATGCGAAAAGGCGTTGGCGTATTGTATTGCCGATGTGTCCGAAAAGCGCATTGACGAGGTAAATATTTTAAACGCAACCTTTGAGGCGATGAACAAAGCCGTATCGGGTCTTAAAATACGTCCCGATTATGTATTAATAGACGGAAACAGAATAAAAGGAATGGAAATACCTCACGAAACAATAGTTAAGGGCGACGCAAAAAGCATTTCCATAGCGGCGGCGTCAATACTGGCAAAGGTGAGCCGTGACAGACAGATGTATAAGGAAGCCGTAAAATATCCCGAATACGGTTTTGACAAACACAAAGGCTACGGCACAAAGGCGCACTGCGATGCAATACTTAAGTACGGTCCGTGCGAGATACACCGCAGGACATTCTTAAAGAAAATAACAGGTGAAGTATGACTACGGCAAAGCAGGTAGGCGACTGGGGCGAACAGGCGGCGTGCGCTTATCTTATCGATTGCGACTGCGATATACTGGAGCGCAATTTCAGCGCCGGACCGGGTGAGATAGATATAATTGCCCGTGATGATGAATGTACGGTGTTTGTCGAGGTAAAAACAAGAAAAAACAACAATTACGGCGAGCCGTCCGAGTATGTTGATTATAAAAAGCAACAGCGGATAATCAAAACGGCAATGTGCTATACGGACGTTATGAACCGTGAAGTGAGATTTGACGTTATAGAAGTGTTTTATACGCTTTCAAACGGCGTGTTTAAGACAGTAAAAATCAATCATATTAAAAATGCGTTTTAAGAGGTGCTTGTTATGAAATATTCTGTATTTGACGCACACTGCGACACCCTGTGCGCCGTTCTTGACCGAGGAAAAAGCATAAAGAAAAACGATTGCCATATTGATTTGACCCGAATGAATGAATACGAAAAATATACGCAGGTGTTTGCGTGTTTTATTGCGCCCGAATACAGGCACTGTGCCGCACAGCGGTGCTTTGACCTGATAGATGTGTTTAAATACAGCAAAATAAACGGGATTTTAAGCATAGAGGGCGGAGAGTGCATAGAAAGTGCGGAAATACTGCGTGAGTTTTACGAGGAGGGCGTGCGCATAGCGGCGCTCACGTGGAACAATACAAACCGTCTTGCCGCAGGAGCGGACGAAAAAGACGTAAAAAAAGGACTTACGCACTTCGGTAAAAAGATTGTGCGTGAGATGAACAAACTCGGAATGATTGTCGATGTATCGCACCTTAACGATAAATCATTTTACGAGGTTTGGGAAATGTCCGAAAAACCGATAATAGCCACACACTCCGACTCGAGAGCAGTATGTCCGCACAGGCGTAACCTGACGGACGATATGTTTCTTAAAATCTGCAAAAGCGGCGGTGTCTGCGGTATAAATTTTTATCCGCTGTTTCTTAATGAAAGCGGAAGGGCGGATATTGACGATATAATAAAGCACATAGAGCATTTTGTATCGCTCGGCGGTGAGGACGGAGTAGGAATAGGCGCAGATTTTGACGGCGTGGATTGTCTGCCCGAGGGGATTTGCGGATGTGAAGATACATATAAGGTGTTCGACAGGCTTTTACAACTGAATTACAGCGAGGAAGCCGTGGAAAAAATAAGCCATAAAAATTTTGAAAGAGTAATGACGGGAGTGATATAATGCCCAAGTTTTTTGTACCGAGGGAAAATATCGTAGAGGAAAAA
>DJRJ01000041.1:2720-6501 GCA_002438865.1 Clostridiales bacterium UBA6363 | reverse complement strand
AGGCTGACGCTCTGTGACGGCAGAGGAATTGATTACGAAACCGCCATAGAAGAAATAAGCGATAAAGAAATAATATGCAAGATTTTATCACGTGAAAACAGCAAAACCGAGGCGGACATAGAGGTTACGCTTGTGCAGGGATTGCCGAAAGCGGCGAAGATGGATTATATAATTCAGAAAACGACAGAGCTTGGCATTTCAAGGATAATTCCGTGTACGCTTGCACGGTGTGTTGTAAAGCTTGAAAACAAAAAAGCCGAGGAGAAGAAAACGGAGCGCTGGAGAAAAATAAGCACCGAGGCGGCAAAGCAGTCGGGGAGGGGAGTTATTCCCGAAGTCTGCGAACCGCATACGCTTGATGAGGCAATAAAAGCACTCGGCGAGTGCGATATTGTTTTTGTCCCCTACGAATGTGAGGAACAGACCTCGCTAAAAAGTGTACTCACCGCTTGTGAAAATCCGCACAAGGTCGGATTTATAATAGGCCCGGAGGGCGGATTTGATATTTCGGAAATAGAAAAGATAAGGAGCGCAGGTATACCGACAGTGACTCTCGGAAAACGTATTCTCCGAACGGAAACTGCCGGAGAGGCGGTGCTTGCGATGGTTATGTACGAGATAGGCGATATAAACAAATGCTGAAAATATACACTATGAATGTGAGCGGTATAGATACGTCCGATAATTCGGTTTATGAAAAACTGTCGGAAAAACGCCGTGAAAAGGTTGATAAAATCAAAAACGAACGCTCAAAGAAGCAGTCAATAGGAGCGGAACTGCTGTTAAATACAGCAGTGTCGGAGGAGATGGGGAAGATAAAAACTCCCGTTTTGTGGGATTGCGGCGAGTACGGAAAGCCGTATCTTACGGATTATCCCGATTTGCATATAAGTATAGCGCATTCGGGCGATTATGCGGTGTGCGCCCTGTCCGATGCGAAAATAGGCGTTGATATACAGTATATGCGTGATTTTAACGACTCTGTTATGCGCAGGTGTTTTACCTGTGCGGAGGCGGAAACGGTTAAAAATGCGGCGGATAAAAAGAGTGAGTTTTACAAATTATGGGTACGCAAGGAGAGCTTTGCAAAAGCAGTCGGCAAAGGACTTATGCTTCCGCTTGGCGAAATACCCGTTACGGACGATAAAATAACGTATGACGGAAAACGCTATTTGCTTATAAATCAGGATTTTAGTGATAAAATGTATAAATTATGTGTGTGCAAATGCATATAATTTGCGAAGATTTTATGACAAAATTATAAAATTTCTAATATGGTATTGCAATATGAACGAAAATGTATTAGAATATAGGTATATACAGTTAGGAGGAAAAAGTAAATGGATACGTTAAAGTTTGACTATTCAAGAGTACTGCCTTTTGTTGACAAACAGGAAATAGACAGTATGGCGAAGTTTGTAAAGGCGGCTCATGATACGCTTAACGACAAATCGGGATTGGGAAGTGATTTTCTCGGTTGGGTTGAGCTTCCGACAAATTATGATAAAGAGGAATTTGACAGAATAAAGAAAGCTGCCGAAAAAATCCGCAGTGATTCGGATATTTTGGTTGTTATAGGAATAGGCGGTTCGTACCTCGGTGCGAGAGCGGCTGTGGAAATGCTTTCACATTCATTCAGCGGCGCACTCACAAAGGAACAGAGAAAAGCGCCTATGGTTGTGTTTGCGGGAAACAGCATCAGCTCGACATATCTTGCGGATTTGCTGGAGCTTTGCGAGGGCAAGGACATTTCGGTAAACGTAATTTCAAAGTCGGGTACTACAACCGAACCGGCAATAGCATTCAGAATTTTCAAGGAACTTCTTGAAGAAAAGTACGGAAAAGAAGAAGCAAAGGGCAGAATATATGCCACAACAGATAAGGCAAAGGGCGCATTAAAAACTCTTGCGGACGCAGAAGGCTACGAAACATTCGTTGTTCCCGATGATGTCGGCGGACGTTTCAGCGTTCTTACGGCGGTAGGTCTTTTGCCGATAGCCGCAGCAGGCATTGACATAGATGAGATGATGAAGGGCGCACGTGACGCTCAGAATAAGTATGCCGAGCCGGAACTTGACAAAAACGAGTGTTATCAGTATGCCGCAATCAGAAACATTCTTGCAAGAAAAGGCAAGACGGTTGAAATGATGATTAATTTCGAGCCGGCACTGCATTATTTCGGCGAATGGTGGAAACAGCTCTACGGCGAGAGCGAAGGCAAGGAGCATAAGGGAATATTCCCGGCAGCCGCAGATTTCTCAAGCGATTTGCATTCAATGGGTCAGTATATCCAGCAGGGACAGCGCCTTATGTTTGAAACGGCAATATTGGTTGACGAACCGAGAAAGAATGTTACAATAAAGTCAACGGAGGATAACCTCGACGGACTTAACTTCCTTTCGGGCAAAACGGTTGATTACGTAAATTCAAAGGCGGCTCAGGGTACTGCTCTTGCACACGTTGACGGCGGTGTTCCCAATCTTGCGGTAAGAGTACCCAAGCTTGACGCATACAATTTCGGATATATGGTATATTTCTTTGAAAAGGCTTGCGGTATTTCGGGATACATTCTCGGAGTAAATCCGTTCGATCAGCCGGGCGTTGAAGCATACAAAAAGAATATGTTTGCGCTTTTGGGAAAACCCGGTTACGAAGATATGAAGGCAGAAATAGAAAAAAGACTGTCCGAATAACTGAAAGACAGCCGATGAAATCGGCTTAAAAATATTATAAAAAGGAGGAAGATTAACTATGGTTGAACTTCTAATTGGCAAAAAAGGCACAGGAAAGACAAAGTCATTGCTTGAAAAGGTGAATAATGCTTTGTCGGTAGCAAAGGGTAATGTTGTATTTATCAGCAACAATACTTCTTCAAATATGTATGACATCAGCTCAAAGGTAAGAATGGCTGATACATCTGATTTTGAAATCAAGACCTACAGCGAATTCCTCGGATTTATCTGCGGTATCATAAGCCGTGACTACGATATTACAAATATCTTTGTAGACGGTACATTTAAAATTGTCGGAAGCGATAATCTTGACGGCTTTGAAGAATTTCTTAACAGACTTCAGGAAGTCAGCACAAAATTCAACATATCGTTTGTATTGTCGGTAAGCATCGACGCAGACGCAGCTCCCGAATATATTAAGAAGCTGGCGTAAATCCATATTATCGGAGGTTATTTGTAAAATGCAGTATCATAGCACGAGGGATAAAAGCATATCGGTAAGCTCAGCCGAGGCAATAAAGAAAGGTTTGAGCGCAGAGGGCGGTTTGTTCGTCCCCGACAGCTTTCCCCGGGTAAGTTTAGATGAAATTCAGTCGCTTGCGCAGAAAACATATACGGAGCGTGCAAAGTTTGTATTGTCAAAGTATCTGACCGACTTTACGGAGGAGGAGCTTGACAAATGCGTGAACAGTGCGTACACTAAGGAAAAATTTGAAACAGATGCAATCGCACCTGTGTATAAGCTGAACAACTCGGCATATTTCCTTGAGCTGTGGCACGGCCCCACATGTGCGTTTAAAGATATGGCGCTTCAGATTTTGCCGCATTTTATGACTGTTTCCATGAAGAAAACGAATGAAGATAAGGAAATAGTTATACTTGTTGCAACGTCGGGCGATACGGGAAAGGCAGCATTGGAGGGCTTTAAGGACGTCAATGGAACAAGAATTATCGTGTTCTATCCGGCTGACGGCGTAAGCGAAATCCAGAAACTGCAAATGGTAACACAGGAGGGCAACAACGTTTCCGTTGCGGCGGTAAAAGGGAAG
>DJRJ01000041.1:1505-2579 GCA_002438865.1 Clostridiales bacterium UBA6363 | reverse complement strand
CGCAGATTGTATATTATTTTTCCGCTTATGCAGATATGCTTAATAATAACGAAATTAAATGCGGCGATAAGATAAATATCGTGGTTCCGACAGGTAATTTCGGTAATATTCTGGCGGCGTATTATGCAAGCAGAATGGGATTGCCGGTTGCGAAGTTTATTTGTGCGTCAAACGAGAACAATGTACTTACCGATTTCATAAGAACGGGTGTTTATGATAAAGTGCGTGATTTCCACACAACAATATCTCCGTCTATGGACATTCTTATTTCATCAAATCTCGAAAGATTTTTGTATGAGCTTACGGACAGGGACGATAAGCAGATTTCGGAATGGATGAAGTCTCTGAACACTGAAGGAAAATATGAAGTAACGGACGCTGTAAAGGCAAAACTTAAGGATTTGTTCTGGGCAGGCTGTGCCGATGATGCGGAAACAATGCAGTCTATAAAGCAGTGCGCAGACGAATACGATTACGTAATGGATACGCATACTGCTGTTGCAAAATCGGTTTATGACAAGTATGCCGCAGAAACGGGCGATACAACAAAAACCGTTATCGCATCAACCGCAAGTCCGTTCAAGTTTAATCAGAGCGTGCTTATAGCATTGGAAAATCATAATTTCGTTGCAGGCAAAGACGAATTTACATTGCTTGAAGAATTATCCGAAAAGAGCGGAATGAATATTCCAAAATCATTGTATGAGCTTAAGGATAAGTCACCCATATATAATCTGGTGTGTGAAAAACAGCAGATGCAGCAGGTAGTAAGCGACTTTTTGATGATAGAATAAATTTTAAACACAATGAGGAAACTGCTTTAATTTAAAGCGGTTTCCTTGTTTTGCGAAATAACAGGAGGATTTATGAATAATACGGCAGAATTAAAGAAAAAGCTTGCCGACGGAGCTTTCGGCGATGAGCTGGCGTATCTTTATGTGTGCGACGCAGCAGACACAAAAAAGTATGCCGACAGATACATAGAAGTTATAGACGGTCTTGAAGAAATATTCGGAAAGGCCGACGAGGTAGCACTGTTCAGCGCACCGGGCAGAACGGAAATAGGCGGAAACC
>DJRJ01000041.1:557-1499 GCA_002438865.1 Clostridiales bacterium UBA6363 | reverse complement strand
ATCAGCACGGCTGTGTGCTTGCGGGCAGTGTAAATCTTGACGTTATCGCCGCTGTTAAGTTAAACGGCACAAATGAAGTAAGAATAAAATCGCAGGGCTATGATATGGATGTAATAGACCTTGACGATCTGGAAATACATAAAGACCAGTACGGAAAAGCAATTTCGCTTATAAGAGGCGTTTTAAAAAGCTTTAAGGACAGAGGATACAAGCTTTGCGGATTTGACGCATACACCGTTTCAAGTGTGCTTAAAGGCTCGGGATTGTCGTCATCGGCGGCTTTTGAGGTGCTTGTCGGCACTATCGTAAACAGCCTTTTTGCAAATAATGAGGTGAGCGTTGTCGAGGTTGCTCAGATAGGTCAGTTTGCGGAAAACGTTTATTTCGGAAAGCCGAGCGGATTGCTCGATCAGATGGCGTCATCGGTAGGATCGGTTGTTGCAATAGATTTTAAAGACGTTAAAAAACCTGTGGTAAGAAAGGTTGAATTTGACCTTGCAAAGCACGGCTATGCGCTCTGCATAGTAGACAGCGGTGCAGACCATGCAGACCTTACTCACGAGTATGCGGCTATTCCGGCTGATATGAAAGCCGTTGCGGCATATTTCGGAAAAGAGTTTTTGCGTGACGTTGACGAAAACGAGTTTTTCGCAAATCTTAAACAGGTAAGAGCGGCACTGAATAATGATCGTGCGATATTGAGAGCAATACACTTCTTCGGTGATAACCAAAAAGCACAGGAGGAGGCTGCAGCGCTTGAAGCAGACGATTTTGACAAGTTCTTAAAGCTTAACAAGGAATCGGGAAGAAGCTCATATATGTATCTGCAGAACATATATGCCGCAAGTATGCCCGAGTCGCAGGCTGTGTCGCTTGCGCTTGCGCTTTGCGATGAGATATTGGGTGACAGAGGCTCGTACCGTGTTCACGGCGGCGGATTTG
>DJRJ01000041.1:0-551 GCA_002438865.1 Clostridiales bacterium UBA6363 | reverse complement strand
GGTACGGTGCAGGCGTTTGTTCCGCTTGATATGCTTGATGAATTTAAGAAAAAAACAGAAGCTGTATTGGGTGATGGAATGTGCTACGTTCTGTCAATTCGTCCTATCGGCGGATATGAATTGAAATAATATGCAAAAGAGCAGTATGCCCCTGTGGGCGGACTGCTTTTGCATTAGGCGGTAACGGAGGGTATTATGAACGATAAAGAATTGTATGAAAAGCTGACGCTTAAAAGGCGTAATGTTTATAAGGAAACAACGGCGGAGGAAAAGTCCGAAATGACAGAACTGTGCCGTGAGTACATAGACTTTTTGAATAACGGAAAAACAGAGCGTGAGTGTGTAAAACTCATTACTGATTATGCCGAAAAGAACGGTTTTGCACCGCTTTCGGAAAAGGAAACGCTTAAAGCAGGCGATAAAGTTTATGCGGTAAACCGTGGCAAAAACGTGCTTATGGCGGTTATCGGAAGCGAGGATATAAAAGAGGGTGTTAATATAGCAGGTGCGCATATAGATTCGCCCCGTCTTGACTTAAAGCAAAATCCGCT
>DJRJ01000042.1:2136-2709 GCA_002438865.1 Clostridiales bacterium UBA6363 | reverse complement strand
CTCCGTCAAGCGCCGCACTCTCATAAACATCGAGCGGTACATTTGCAAGTGCCGCCATAAAGTACATTACGTTTGTTCCGAACGTGTTCCATATAGAACCTATTACCAATACCGCAAGTGATGTTCCCTTGCTTGCGAACCAGTCTATTCCGTCCTGTATTATTCCGAGCTTTGCAAGTCCGTAATTGATAATGCCGTAATAGCCGAACAAGTTCGACATAATAACACCTATGATTGCAACACTGATTACGCAAGGCATATAATATGCCGAACGGAAAAATCCTTTTGCCTTTATATCCTTTGAAAGTATCAGCGCAAGTATCATTGCGAGCGTAAGCTCAATAGGTACTTTGCAAACCGCAAACTCAATCGTTGTTATCCACGTTTTCCAATATGTAAGGTCTGTCGTAAACAGCGAAATGAAATTTCTAAGTCCTATAAAGCTTGCTTGTGACTTTATTCCGCTGTACGAGTAAAACGACCAGCGAAATGTCCAAAGAATAGGATATACCGTGAACACACAAAAGCCGATTATCGGCAATGCCAGCATCAGATAACACCAGCGGGCTTCGG
>DJRJ01000042.1:0-2100 GCA_002438865.1 Clostridiales bacterium UBA6363 | reverse complement strand
CTTTGTTTTTTTCTTACTTAACTGCATTTATTATTCCCCTTTGTGATGTGACTTTTATTTATTCTTTGCTCTTTCCTTAAGCTGAGGTGTCCAGTTCGGATCTGCAAACTGATTTGTATCATAATCGGGGTGATTTGCAACATACGCTTCACGTCCCTTAATTCTGTCTGCCTGTGCTTTTTCAAGAGCTTCATCGATTGTCATTTTACCCGACCATACGTCCTCGAGGAATAATACCTTTATATCTTTAAGACCTGCCATATCGCAATTCGGGCCCCAATGTGTTTCGGTTGTATCCTTTGTAAGCTCCATAAATTCTTTCCAGCCCTTTTTCGGATTATCAAGAGTTACACCCTCCATAATTCTTGAATCTATCGGTGCGGCAACACAGCCCTTGTACAAGCCTGCAAGATATTCGTCCGAGAGGAAGAATTCTACTGCTTTTCTTAATTTCTCTTTCGGAACCTTCGATGCCGCATTTACAAACTGCGAACGTGTATATCCCGAATTCAACTTATAGTCATGCTCTGCATCAACCATAGGAATAGGTGCAACGCCCCAGTCGCATTTTGCCGGGAACTGGTCATTCAATACGCCGACATCAAAGTTAAAGCCGTATTTCATACCGATGCCGCCCTCTGCGAACAACGCTCTTGCAGTATCGTTATCTATGCTGTCGCCGCCGGGGTATACACTGCCGTCATCTCTCATATCGAGAATAACCTGTGCATAATCCTTTACATATGCATTGTCATAATCATCTTCTGCAGGGTTGTATCCTCCTCTGCCGCCGCTGTAGGTTGATGCCGGGCCCGTTACGTCCGAACCGAACCAACCGTCCCACTTCTTCGGATAAATTATTCCGTACTGCTTCTCTTGATCCGCATCGGTAAGCTTCTTTGCGTCCTCACGCATTTCCTCAATGTGTTGTCGGCGGCTTTGCTTCGCCGTTTTCATCAACTATACCTGCTGCCTTGAACATATCCTTATTGTACAAAAGTCCCTGTACATTTCCGATTGTTACAGGCACGCAATAAAGCTTTCCGTTATACAAGTCCTGCGTGTTCTTTAGTTTTCCGTCATACTTCTTTTTCAAATCGTCAATGTCACTGCCGAATATGTCGTCATACGGCATTATGTAGCCTTTATCGGCAAGTGCCGTAATACTTCCGCCGCCGAATATATCGGGCGCCGTTCCGCTCTGCAATGCAAGTTCAAGATTTTGCGTAAGGCTGTCGCCGCCCTGGAGCGTATACTCAATCTCGATACCGTCCTTCTTTCCCTGCGTCTGATTATAATTGTCAATCAGTTCGGATACAACCTTTTCCGCATGCGAATCACCGTTCCAGTATGTAACCTTGGTTACATCTCCGCCCGTCTCCTGCTTTCCGCAGCCGGCAAGTGCGCCCATTCCCATTACTGCGCAAAGCGCAAGTGCCGTAAGTTTAATTGTTTTTTTCATTTTCTCTTCCTCCTTGAAAAAATATTTATAATTATATTTATAATAATTACCAATTTCCCGTACACAAATAAATTAGCGGTTTCTTCTAATTAAATGCCGGTAAATTCAAGATTGTTGAAATTTTTTTATGCAATCGGGTTATTTTTCCTTTTATGTTTTTCGAGTACGTTGTCATATTGCACATACTGTCATTAATTTAATTATACCAAATTACAGATAAATTTCTACATCAATTGTGGTGTTATTTTTGCACAATTTTGACTTCTGCGCTCAAAATAATTAAATTTTCCCAAAACGAACGGCTAAAAACGGAATTTTTGCACAAAGAAGCCGTCTGTTTTTTCGATTGACAACTCTTTCGCGGTGTGTTATAATATTCCTATGATAATTATATATGGAGGTCATTTTTTTATGAAACACATTAATACTATTGAAACACGCAATCTTTGCGACAGCGCAAAAAACGGCGGCTGCGGCGAATGTCAGACATCTTGCCAGTCGGCTTGCAAAACAAGCTGCGGTATAGCTAACCAGGCTTGCGAAAACAACGAAAATAAATAACGGGCAATAAGAAAAACTCAGACTGTAGACAAACCGTTTGAGGTTTGTCTGCTTTGTTATTGGGAGTTTGAGGTGCT
>DJRJ01000020.1:6599-10245 GCA_002438865.1 Clostridiales bacterium UBA6363 | reverse complement strand
ACTTTTTTCGCCTGTCGGAAATATTTACCGCAGGTATTACATTTTATAACCCTTGACCCGATGCGCAGTTGCGTGGTATAATGGCAGTGGGGTGGTATTATGCTGTATGCATTGGTTTTCATAGTGATAATGGTATTGTATATTTTTATAAGAAATCCGAAAAGCCTTTACACCATTATATTTTCACTGGATTTTTTATCTATCTTTTTGCTGTTGTTTGCGGACGTTATGTATCTTATACGTTTGGGAAACTATCAGTATACATATCAGTTTGAATACATAATATACAGCGCCATATCAAAAATACCGCTGAGCTATTTTGATATAAAAATAATTATCAACGCCGCAATGATATTGCTCTTAACGGCGTCGGTTATGTTTATATATGTGGATATTCAGAACTCAAAAAGACCTGTGCTGAATATCGCCTTTATGCTGTTTCTGATAATAAGCCTGTCTTTCGGAATACTGTATTTCAATTCACCGTCATTTATAGAAAGACTGTATCTTAAATATACCGTTTCAAACGGACGGCGTGCGCTGACGGCAGGCTGTGTTTCTGCGTTTAATATCGGCGTTGCGGCATTTTGTTTTTCGCCGCTTATAAAGCTTTTGTATACAATAAAGCATACACGGATACTGCTGAAGCAGACGCACTCGAAAATTCTTCTTGCGACAAAGGGCATAATTTATCTTATAGTATTTATGATGCTTGTGCTTACGCCCATATCCAATCTTATAAATAATTACAATATATATTCATTTACAAGAATGACCGTCAACAATACGTTTATATGGATTTCGCTTACGCTTGCGCTCGTTTTGATTGCGGCTGTATTGTTCGGACGGTTTGACATATTCAACGAAAAGCTTTTTCACCGTACCTACGGCTATAAAAAGACCCGTGTGCTTACAAAGGATATACGCTTTGTGTTCCACAGCTATAAAAACGCACTGTTTTCGATAAAGCTCCTTTCGGAAAAGGCGCTTGCCAATCTGGGAAACGAGGAATGCGAAACGGCGCTTGAGCGGATAAATATGCAGACGGAGGCTTTGTCGGAGCAGATAAACAGCTTTTTGAATATTTACAATCAGGTATACCCAAACTATAACAGCGTGTATATAGACGAATGCATCGAGAGTGCGCTAAAAAGCGTTGTAATCCCCGAAAATATACGGCTGTCAAAGGATTTTTCCGCAACAAGGCTTATGTTTTTCGGTGATAAAAGCCTTATAACGGAGTGTTTTGTAAACATTATATCAAATTCGTGTGACGCAATAAAGCAGAGCGGACGCGAGGACGGAAGAATACGCATAGAAACGTTTTCCGAAAAACAGTATCTTTGCGTGAGCATTACCGATAACGGCTGCGGAATTGATAAAAAAGCAAAGAAAAAGATTTTTGCACCGCTTTATTCCACCAAGCAAAATCATCAGAACTGGGGAATAGGTCTTGCATATACGAAAAATATCCTTCTTGCGCATTTCGGAGACGTTTGCTTTAAAAGCGTTCCGAATTCGTTTACCGAATTTCAGGTAACCTTGCCGCTGGATAATATCTGTCAGGAGATGAAAGTATGATAAGAGTAATGATTTGTGACGATTTAAAGGACATACGTGACTTTTTCACGGAGCTTATAAATTCTCAGCCCGATATGGAAGCGGTATGCAGTGCGTCCTGTGAAAAAGAAAGCATTGAGAGAGCGGAGGAATATAAGCCGGACATAATTCTTATGGATATTCAGATGGACGAATACAATTCCGGCATAAGAGCGGCGGAAAAAATCAACGAAATTCTGCCGAAAACAAAGATTATAATGCTTACCATTCATACAAGCGATGAGCTGATTATCGAGGCGTACCTTGCCGGCGTGGTGGATTATCTTGAAAAGACGTCGCCGCCGGAGGATATATGCGAAACCGTCAGAAAGGTATATTCGCAGACGGAATTTCTCGGAAAAATGATAACCGATGCGGTAAGAAAGAAAATGCAGCATATAAAACGGCAGGAAACGAGCCTTTTGTACATAATAAACCGATTTTCCAAGCTTACTCCGATGGAAAACGATATATTAAAGCTTTTGTATCAGAAAAACACACGCAAGGAAATCGCAAAAAAGAAGTTTATGTCCGAGGATACGGTTAAAACGCATATAAGACACATACTCCGAAAACTCGGCTGTACTTCAACGTCGGAAATGCTTGTGCTTTTGGAACAGCTCGGCATAACGAATTACTTTAAATAAACATCAAACAGGCGGAAACTCCGCCTGTTTGACGGTTATACGAATTTTATATCAAAAGGGGTTATAAAAAATCCCCCTTGTCAATAAGAGCGGGTATGTTATAATTAAGATAGTAAAACGGAAACAATACGGACAGGAGGAAAAGGATGAAGTTAAAAGGATTGGCCGCAATGATCATTGCGGCAGCGGCAGCTGCCACAACAGCGGCATACGCTGCCGATTATACCGCAAATGAAAGAGGTATCGTTGATTTCAGCGAAACCGTAGATGTTTCACAGCTTGATTTAAACGAGGGCTATGACAAATATATGTCATATAAAGTGGTTGACGCAAACGGAGGTCTGCAGGGTTTCGGTCAGATTAATCTCGACAGTACGGGCAGAGTGGCGTTCAGCGTAAGAATTAAGGGCGCAACGGGAGAATATAAGATTATTCTTTCAAATATCAAGCTCGGACAGAGAACATATACGGTTGATTATGTAAATAATTGCTATGTTGAATTTAACGATATACGAAATTCGGGAAATGCGGACGAGATGAAAACCTTTATCACGGAAAGCGGAAGCGTGTTCGGATTTGACACATATGTGTTCGGACTTCTCTCGGACGGTGAGCAGAATACAATTGTAAATAAGTTTTTGCAGGCACCCGTTATGAACTCGAACAACGACCTCAGGAACTTTGCCGAAAGTACGGACGTTTTAAGTGTACTCTTTAAAACAGCGTCGGCAGATACGATAGACGAATACATAAAAACAAGCACGGGTAATCATACGTGCATATTTAACGAAGCGATAGCGAAGGTGTATATTGAAAAGCTTACGGAGGCAAACCGCAAGGCAATTGCCGAGTCGCTCAGAGGAAAGAATGCGGATAATGCGCTTAAATCAGAATTTGAATTCAGCGTTTTAAAGAGCCGTATTTCACAGATAACATATTTTGCGGATATGGACGAAATAATAAGCGACAGCAATAATATATGGGGATTTGCAAGAGCCGATCTCAACAAGTATGCTCAGTCAGACAAAGCCGAAGTTCAAAAGCAGATGCAAAGCGCAATAAACAGCGTGTCGGATATGGCGTCATACAGAAACAGATTTACCGCAATCGTAAACGATAATTATAAAGGCGGTACGCAAAATCCGTCCGGCTCGCAGACGATTATAACAGGCTCGGGTACGGTTAAAAAGAGCTTCAGCATCAACATACCCGACAAGCCGCAGGACGATAACCAAAACGGTGAAACAACAAGACCGCAGACGGGGGCATTTACCGATATGGCAGGCTATGAATGGGCAAGTGCGGCGGTAAAGAGCCTTGTCGATAACTTTATAGTAAACGGAACAACAGATACCACATACGAGCCGTCACGTCCGATAAAGCGTGAGGAGTTTGTGAAA
>DJRJ01000020.1:3145-6540 GCA_002438865.1 Clostridiales bacterium UBA6363 | reverse complement strand
GAAAGCGACTGGTTCTACAGCGCAGTCGGTGCGGCGGAACGTGCAAACCTGATAACGGGCGACAATGACGGAAACTTCGGCGCAGGACAGTACATAACACGTCAGGATGCGGCGGTCATTGCGTCACGTGCGGCAAAATACAAGGGTGTATCGCTGGTTTCCGAAAAGGATATAACCTTTACGGATGAGGCGGATATGGCGTCATATGCAAAGAATGAGATTTACAAGCTTGCAAGAGCGGGCGTTATAAACGGTATGGACGACGGCAGCTTTGCGCCAAGAAACAATATAACAAGAGCGGAAGCCGCAAAATTGCTGTACGGCTTATTCACCGTTATTGACGTATTGGTATTGTAATTTCGCAGGAAGGGGTTAAAAGAGTGAAAAGGAACAGATTTATTGCAGGATTGCTTTCCTTATGTATGCTTCTTACTACAGGCTACTATGCTTTTGCAGAGGAAACGGAACCGATAGACACATCAAACAATAATGTAACGGAGGCGGAGATATTATCCGCAGTCGGGGTAATGGACGTACCCGATACGGCAAAGAACTGGGACGAGATACAGATTACGAACGGTGATTTTATCATATGGGCGTTTAATCTGAGCGATTTTGCCGAGGTTGCCGCAGGGTATACGAGCGGCACAAGCGAGCTGGCACAGTCTGGCGAGGCGTGCTTCGGTCAGTATGCATATGCCGAGCAGAACGGATGGTTCCCGGACAAAAAAGAGGAATTTAAGTCGGGAAATGAACTTTCGGCAGAGTTTGCAGCAATTGTTCTTGAGGGCGTCCTGGGATACCGCCGTATGTATGCGGCAGGCATAACGAGCGAAAGTGAGAGAATACACAGCGAAGTACTTTCGGGAGTAAAGACAGATAACGGGCTTGTTAATATGAACGGTGCAATAAAGATGATTTACAATGCTACCGACATAGACGTTCCCGAACTGACTCAAGCATCTGACTCAGCGTTCTATTATGAGGTACATGACGGAGTAAACGTGCTTGTAAAGAATAAGAAGATATATAAAATAAAGGGCAGAGTAAACGCAACCGAGCTTGCATCGCTTGCAGGCGCAAGAGCGGGCGAGGACAGAATTGTCATAAACGATCTGGAGTTCGTTTCGGAAAACAAAGCGTTTAACAGTTTTATAGGTCAGTACATAAAAGGTTATGCATATGTTGACGGTGCGGATATGAAAGTGCTGTACCTTATGCGTGACAAGAACACCGATGAAATCGTTATCGACGGCGATAAGCTTGACAGTTTTAAAAGCGGAACGGTAACATATTATGATGAGAATGATAAAAAGCAGTCGCAGAAGGTAGACAATCCTACCGTAATCTATAACGGCAAGGAGCTTAAAGCGGGCGAGTATAACGATAAGCTGTTCGATATATGCGACGGTACACTGACGCTCATTATGCATAACGGAAAATGCAATACCGTTATCGTAACAGACTATAAAAACATTGTTGTAGGCTCGGTTAATTCCGATCAGTACACAATATACGATATGTTTGACGCAGAGTCAACGCTTAAGATTAACACGGCGGACAACAGCTTTGCGTCGATTAAAAACACATCGGGAAACAGCGTTGCATTTGAAAAGCTTAAAAAGGGCGATGTAATCACATATATCGCAAGCCTTGACGGCGAGTATGTCGATGCGGTTGTCGGCGGAAGCAGCGGTACGGGCGCAATAAAGAGAGTTGACACAGACGGCTCGGGCAGATACAAATATATTACCGTGGGCGATAAGCAGTACAGCGTTTCGAAAGAAATGCGTGACTCGGATATGACAGTTTCCGTTTCCAAGGACTATACGTATTATGTAAACTACAGAGGTTATTTCGTAGGCGTTAAAACTCCCGACAGGCTTGACAGCGATATGGGATATATGCTTAACGCATGGCTTGAAAAGGGAACAGATGTCGGATACATAAAGGTTGTTCCGACAGGTGCGGTGGAGATTGACCGGGCAGTTACATTAAAGTGTGCCGATAAGGTTAAAATTGACGGCAAGAGCTACAAGAACAGCAATATAATGGAGGGACTTGACAAGTTCAGCACAACGCACGAATATCCGATTGCATACGAATTGAACAAAGCGGGCGAATTGACATCAATTGATACGCCGTATTATGATTCTTCAAAGGAAGAAAAGAATACGCTTACCAAACGGTACTCAATGGAAGATGAAAAACTCGGTGTTAAGACTATGTCATACTGGGGTTACAGAAATCTGATAGGCGGAAAATATTATCTCAGCTATGACGGCTTGTGCATAATGAAACCTACAGGCAAGGAAATGTTCCTTACAGAAAGAATGAGAAACGACTCAAAGCAGAGCCTTGACTTGTATACATTCGGAAGCGAATCTCCGCTGGCATATTTCGCAGTTGTAAATGACGACAGCGAGGCGACAAACGATTATGAGCAGTCGCTGGGTATTATAGATGAGATATATACCGATGTAAATGATGACGGCGAGATTATCTCAAAGGTTAAAATGATTGTATCCTCAAAGGAAAACGAGTATGAAATAGAACAGGGCAAGGAGGATATTCTGGAAAAGATAGACGAGGGCGACTTTGTAAGATTTAAGATAAACGCAAAGAGCAATATTACCGATTTCAGCTGCGTACTCGACTATTCAAATATGTCATCATCTATGGGATATATGAACTTGTCATGGCAGGACGGCGGAGCGTTCAGAGTTGCGGTCGGAAAAGCGTATGACTGCATTAAGGACTCCGGCTGTACAACGGCGAATAACGAGATACTCGGTTTCTACTCGGACGAAAACGACAAGGTCGGAAGTCTCGAAACAATATTCCTCCGCCAGGCGTGCGTATATAAATACACATGGGGCGGACGAGGCGAAAAGAAGATAACAGCCGCTCTGGGCAGTGATATAAGAACATTTAAGAGTGCAGGCGCAGATGCGGATTACATACTCATTACCACAAATTACGCCGTGCCTATGGAGATTTATATCATAAGTCCCGATAAGTAACAGCCAATCAAATTTTATAAACAGTCAGGAGCCGTTCGGCATAAACCGAACGGCTTTTGCACTAAATAAGGAGACAAAATATGAAAAGTTTTGAAAATGCAAAGCAGATATTTATAAAAAATAAGCGTGAGGAGGTAAACTTCCAGGCAGGATTTAAGTGTAAGTTTCAGGCAGAGAAAAGCCGTGAATATATTTTGCATATAACGGGAGCGACACTGTATCGGGTGTATCTCAACAATAAATTTGTATTTTACGGCCCTGCAAGAGCGCCTCACGGATATATCCGATTTGACGAGGTAAAGCTTGATGTAATCGACGGCGAAAATATCCTGTGCGTTGAGGTTGCGGGGTATAACTGCCCGTCGTTCTATA
>DJRJ01000020.1:0-3125 GCA_002438865.1 Clostridiales bacterium UBA6363 | reverse complement strand
ACGTATAAAGTCATTCTTGCAGGCGGAAGTGTTTGAGGACGGCAAATCCGTTGCATACACGGGCAGAGATTTCTCGGCAATATCGCTCGATAAACTGCGTGAGCGTGCAGTATACCGCTACAGCTATCAGCGTGCGTTTACGGAGGTGTATTATCTCGATAATGCGTCACCGCTTACAAACTGGAAAAACGAGGATTTCACGGGTGAGGAGATAAACGAATACACATATGAGCAGACAATAATCCCGAGAGCTTTCAAAAATCCCAAATTTAAAACACTTGACGGTGCAAACAGGGTAAAGGGCGGACGTTTTAAGCACAAGGACGATTTCACAAACTATGATAAACGCCATGTAACGGGTTTGTGCTATGAAATAAAAGGCTTTCCGCAGTATATGATAAAGAACGATGTTATGGCTGAAATACACGGAAAATACTTTGCCGATACTTTCACCGATATGAACGAAAATCGCTATTCAATGTATGATTACGGCAGGGTAAACACGGGATTTATTACGGCGGATATAACCGCACATGAGGACTCCGACGTGTACCTTATTTTTTCGGAAAAGCTTAAGGATGGTCAGCCCGACAGCGGAATTTACAGCTGTGATACCATAAACATTGTGAAGTATAAGCTTAAAGCAAGCAAAAAGGCGTATAAACTGCAAACCTTTGAAACGTATTCGTTTAAGTATCTGACCGTGCTTATAACAAAAGGAAATATTAAGGTAAACAGCGTGGGAATATGCGAGTATTCGTATCCCGATACGGAAAATACATCTTTTGAAACGGATAATGACGAGTTAAAACTGATATTTAACGCAGCAAAGGAAACGTTCCGCCAAAATACAATCGACTGCTTTATGGACTGCCCCGGCAGAGAGCGTGCCGGCTGGCTGTGCGACAGCTTTTTCACCTCGCAGGCAGAGCAGATATTTGCCGGACGGGGAGTTGTCGAGGAGCAGTTTTTAAAGGCGTTTATAGCGGCAAAGGACATACCGGGACTTGACAACCGTACATTGCCTATGTGCTATCCCGGGGAGAATAACGGCGTAATAGAACAGTGGGTAATGTGGTATATCCTTGAGCTTGAAATGTACTTAAAGCGCAGGAGGGACGATAAGGAATATTTCAAGAAATTCTGCTATGATTATTTGGAGTATCTCTCGGAATTTGACTGCGGTAACGGGCTTATAACAAGACTTGACGGCTGGAACTTTATCGAGTGGTCGGACGCAAACGATTTCGTGGAGGACTCGGATATAAGCTATCCCACCAATATGCTCTATGCAAGAGTATTGGAGGCAGTCGGCAATATTTACGGCGATGCAGAGCTTAACGAAAAAGCGGAAAAGATAAAGAAGCTTATTGCCGAGAAATCGTTTAACGGCGAGTATTTCTGTGACGGAGCGGTGAAAAAAGACGGCGAATTTGTAAATCTTCCCGATATTTCCGAGGCGTGTCAGTATTATGCGGCGTTTACGGGAGTTGCGTGCGAGGACGATGAGAAATACGCAAAATTCTTTGATAATTTCTATAACGTGTTAGGCTATAGAAGAAAGCTTGAGGGACGTCTCCCCGAAGTGGCGTTTGCAAATCTGTTTATCGGATTTACGGTAAGATTTATGTATTTATTAAATGCAAAAAAATACGACAGGCTGATTGACGAAGTAATGGAATTTTACGGACCGATGGCAAGGCAGACGGGAACGCTTTGGGAACAGGATACGCCGATTGCAAGCTTAAATCACGGACTTTCCTCCGTTGCGGCTGTGTTTATCGTAAAATCGCTTACGGGCATTTCGGAAATAAACGAGGCGGATAAAACGATTACCGTAAACAAGACCGATTGTAACGGAAAATACAAAATCTCAATCGGACTTACAAACGGCACGCTTTATGCCGAAAATGACGGTAACGGCAGAAAGATAAGCGTTGACGGCGGATACACAATAAAAGAGGTGTGAGAAATGAACAATACAGCAGAGTTTTTAAACAGCTTAAATGTCAGCGAAAGAGATTATAAGCTGATACAAAAAGCGGTAAGAATACTTGAAAGAAACGAAAGTAAATCGGCAAATGTCCCGTGGGGTAATAAGCGGTGCATTTTGCCGAGTGCCGAACGCTTTCAGGGAATATGGAACTGGGACACGGCGTTTCACGCATTGGGTGTGAGCAGAATAGATGCGGAATTTGCAATGGAGCATATGGAGGCGTTCTGTGAATTTCAGCTTGAGGACGGAATGTTCCCCGATGTTGTGTTCTGTAACGGCGAAACGGTTGATACGTTCACAAAACCGCCCGTCATGGCATGGGCGTGCGAGGAGGTATATAAGCGCAGTAAGGATAAGGAATTTCTCAAAAGAATGTATGAACGGCTTGCAAAGAATGTTGTCTTTTGGGAAAGTAAACGTATGTTGGGAGAAATGTTCCATTATGACGCACTGCCCGAAAAAGGCGTAAAGAATATGCATCACGTAGGCTGTGAAAGCGGCTGGGACAACTCCGTAAGGTGGGACAATGCACCCGATAAGCTGTGGGCGGTCGATTTAAACTGCTTTATGATTATGACATACCGCTCGCTTGATTTTATGGCAAAGGAGCTCAATATAGAAAATCCCGATTATTCCGAAAAAGCGGACAGGCTTGCAAAAGCGGTTGAGAAAACGCTCTGGAATGAAGAATTAAACTGCTATACGGACAGGAATTACGAAACAAATGCGTTTTCAAGCGTGCTTTCACCGGCATCGTTTATGCCGCTGTATACGGGGATTGCGTCAAAGGAACACGCACAGGCGGCAGAGAGCGTGGCAAAGGAAAAGTTCGGATACGGTATGCCTACCGTATCGTATGACAATCCCGAATACAGTACCGATTACTGGCGTGGTCCGACATGGCTCAATGTGGCATACTTTGCGGCAAAGGGACTTAAAAATTACGGCTTTGACAAAACCGCCGGCAGAATAAAGGAAACAATTCTCGGTTGGGTGGAGAATGACGGCGATAAGATACACGAGAATTACAATTCCGAAACGGGCGAGGGATTGTGTGCGGAATATTTCAGTTGGAGTTCCGTATTTGTAACAGAGTTTATACTTAATTTAGGTGATTGTAAAACAGATA
>DJRJ01000115.1 GCA_002438865.1 Clostridiales bacterium UBA6363 | reverse complement strand
CTGAAATAGCGGTTATTGCATTAAACGATACAAAGCTTGAAAAGCTTTCCAAGGACGGGGATAAGCGTGCGGTAAAGCTTATATCACTTACAAGCCGTCCGGCAAGATTTCTTGCCACAATACAGGTTGCAATAACGCTTTCGGGATTTTTGGGAAGTGCGTTTGCCGCCGATAATTTCTCGGGCATACTGACAGACGCGGTTATGAAAATCGCACCGTCTTTTTCCGAAAAGACGGTTGACGCCGTTTCGGTTATTGTTATAACAATAATCCTGTCATACTTTACGCTTATATTCGGCGAGCTTGTTCCCAAGCGGCTTGCGATGAAAAACTCCGAAAAGCTGGCGCTCGGACTTTCCTCGGGAATATATATAATATCAAAAATATTTGCACCGCTTGTTTCGCTGCTTACCGCATCGACCAACGGAATACTGCGGCTTCTCGGCATTGATCCCGACGCCGAGGACGACGAGGTTACGGAGGAGGAAATCCGCCTGATGGTGGACGCCGGCAGTGAAAAGGGAGCTATTGACGTTGAAGAAAAAGAGCTTATACAGAATGTGTTCGAATTTGACGACATAACGGTTGACGAAATTTCCACGCACCGCAAAGACGTCGTTATGCTGTGGCTTGACGAAACGCTTGACGAGTGGGAAAACACCATTCACGAGAGCCGCCATTCGATTCTGCCCGTCTGCGGTGAAAATGCGGACGATATTGCGGGTATACTTAATATGAAAGACTTTTTCAGATTAAGGAACTGTTCACATGATGAAATGGTTAAAAACGCCGTAAAACCGGCGTACTTTGTCCCCTGCAGCGTCAAGGCGGACGTCCTGTTCCGCAATATGAAAAAGAGCGGAAACAATTTCGCCGTAGTGCTTGACGAATACGGCGGTATGAGCGGAATTGTCACAATGAACGATCTTGTTCAGCAGCTTGTGGGAAGTTTTGATAATGATGATGATATTAAGCGCATAGACTCGGGCACATGGGCAATAAAAGGCTCTGCTCCGCTCGATGAAGTCGAAGATGCGCTCGGCGTAAAAATAAATTCCGAGGACTGCGATACTTTCGGCGGATTTATTTTCGATATTCTCGGTTCAATCCCCGACGACGGCTCGTCCTTTGAAATCGAAGAAAGCGGTCTTGTAATCAAAGTTACGGACATAAAGGATCACAGAATTGTGAAATCCGTTGTCTGTCTTACGGGAAATTCTGACGGAAAGGTGTGATTTTTTTGAACACAAGGAACTTTTACGATTCGGAGGCAGTGCTTGCACAGATAGTGCTCCCCAATCAGTCAAACGCAGCCGGAAACATTCACGGCGGCGAAATAATAAAAATAATGGACTCCGCCGCAGGAGCGGCGGCAATGAAGTATGCGCACAGCGATGTGGTGACGGCACGTGTGGACGAATTGTGCTTTAAAAAGCCGATACACATAGGCGATCTTGTAACCTGTACGGCGCACGTTGTATTTGTCGGAAATTCATCAATGGAAACGTTCGTTACAGTTGAGTCCGAAAATCCCATGACGGGCGAAAAAGCAATCGCCCTTACGGCATTTTTTACAATGGTTTCCGTTGATGAGCACGGAGTGCCGTCAAAAGTACCGCCGCTCGAAATAATAGACGAGCCGTATATAAAATGCCTTTACGCCGCCGGCGAAAAAAGATATTACAGCCACAAGCGCAAATAAGAAACGGAGTGATATTATGCCCAACGAAAAGGATAAAATTAAAATAGTTTCACAAAACAAAAAAGCAAGGCACGAATATTTTATAATAGAAACATATGAGTGCGGAATAGAGCTTTTCGGCACAGAGGTAAAATCCGTGCGGCTCGGAAAAGTAAATATCAATGAAGCATACGCCTCGGTAGACCGTGGCGAGGTGTTTGTTAAAAGTATGAACATAAGCCCCTTTGAACAGGGAAATATTTTCAACCGTGACCCTATGCGTGAGAAAAAGCTTTTGCTCCACAAAAAGGAAATCAGAAAGATTGCAGGGCTTATTTCTCAGCAGGGTTATTCCCTTGTGCCGCTTTCGGTATATCTTAAAGGCTCGCTCGTAAAGGTATCTCTTGCTCTTGTAAAAGGCAAAAAACTCTACGACAAGCGTGACGATATTGCAAAGCGTGACGCATCACGCAGAATGGACAGAGCATTAAAGGAACGCCAAAGATAAAAAAACCTTGATACGCATTTGCGTATCAAGGTTTTTTATTAACAGAATTTATCCTCAAATGAAAGCATCTTATTCATAAGAAATAATTTTCTCGGCATCAGCCGCATTTTTAAATTCGCCGCAGGAAATCATACCAAACATTGCCGCTCCGACTGCCGCCTCCTCAAGATGAGCCGGGATTTTCATTTTTGCGCCGAATTTTTCTTCAAAAATTTTAACGAGCGCCTTATTTTTGCGTATTCCGTTACCCGATCCAACCATACCGCTTTTTACAGTCCCCATTTGCTTATACATATTCAGAAGTTCGTCCGCCATTCCGCAAAGCACTCCCGACGTCAATGAGGAGGGGGTGAAATTTTCGGTTGTTATCCCGGATATGCCGCCTGTTATCTCCGAATTTAATCTTGTGCCGGCAAAACGTGTATCAACCTTAAATGAGCTTTTTTCTGCGCTCTTTAGCATATCGTTCATAATCTTATAGATTTCGCCATCATCAATTTTTTTCAAATATCCGAATGTTTCGGCATAAAAGCTTTTGAGCAGTGAATATGCCCTGCCGCCGCACAGTGCGGCTCCCACAAGAAGATATTTATTTTCAAAATACGGTCTTGTTTCAACCTCTGTGCTGTCAGACGGCTTATCCGAAATTACCGAAACCTGGCTGCCCGTTCCTATATTTATCAGAATATCATTTTCATCTGCAAGTGTTGAAAAAACGCTCGCTTGATTGTCACCCACGGCAACACTTACAGGTGTTCCGTTATACTCGCCCGCAATACGGTAATCACCCGTTATCTCCGCATCGTATGCATAATTAAATCGGTTGCTCTCAAAATCGTAACAACCCAAGCTTGCAGCATTGCTCGTATGCATCAGCGGTTTTTTAAATCCGCAAAGCTGCATAACCACATAATCCTGAATCGTACAATAGCTTGCAGCATTAACCGGCTTCAGTCCGTTTTCGGTATTATAAAAATCCGTTACATTGCCGTAACCCGAAAAGCTGCCCAAATATTTTGCGTATGTTGTATCTTTGTAAGGCAAATCTCCACGCTTATCCTGCCATGTGTACAGCGGACTTACCGCATTTCCTTCCGCATCGGTATAGACAATTCCGTGCATTTGTCCCGTAACGCCGATAGCCGCAACGTCACTGCTTATAAGCTCTTTGAGAATATTCTCCGCAATCGTCATAATTCTGTCAACCGACTGAATTTTTTCCCACTCGGCACAGCCGCCAATAAAAGCATTGCTGTTTTGGGTAACAGACTTCTCAACATTGCCGGTTGCAGCGTTGATTAAAATGCCGCACACACTCGTTGTTCCTATATCAATCCCTATTGCTTTCACAAACACACCTCACGTCAATCATATTTATTCGTCCTGAAATTCAAAGCCTGCTCGCATCATATCTATCATATCCCAGACAGTGAATTTACCCTCGTCACCCGCCGTTGAAAACGGCACGAGAATATCATCCTCGGTCATTTCAAGCGTATCGTATATAAGTTCAAGATTTGTTTCAATCTCACGCTTTTTAAGCTTATCCGTCTTTGTGGCAACGGCTATAAGCCTGTCGTGGTAATGGCGTATCCACTGTGCCATCATAATATCGTCCGCCGTCGGCTTATGGCGGCTGTCCACGAGAAGTATCGTCTGCACAAGCTGTTCACGCTCGGCAAGATAATCCTCCATCATTTTGCCCCATTTTTCCTTTTCAGCTTTTGAGCGCTGTGCATATCCGTACCCCGGCAAATCGACAAGATAAATCGTATCGTCTATATTATAAAAATTTATCGTTGCGGTTTTTCCCGGCGTAGAACTTACTCTCGCAAGTGATTTTCTGTTCAAAAGTTTATTTATAAGCGACGATTTTCCGACGTTTGAACGTCCCGCAAAAGCAAATTCGGGATAGCCGTCCGTCGGATACTGTTTAGGATTTACCGCCGATACCTTTATCGACGCATTATGCAAATTCATTTGTTTCATACGTTTTCTCCCTATCTTAATGCATTTTCAAGCACCGTATCCATATCCGACACGGGAATAAATTTCAGCTTTTTGCGTATTTCCTGCGGAATATCATCTATATCCGCTCTGTTTTCCTCGGGAATTATAACCGTTTTTATTCCTGCACGGTACGCCGCAAGCGCCTTTTCCTTAAGTCCGCCTATCGGAAGCACTCTGCCCCTTAACGTTATTTCACCCGTCATTGCAATATCGTTTCTGACAGGCTTACCGGCAAGCGATGATACAAGCGCCGTAGCCATTGTTATGCCTGCGCTCGGGCCGTCCTTTGGAACTGCGCCCTCAGGCACATGGATATGTATATCTTTTTTCTCATAGAAATCGGACGATATGTCAAGCTTGTCCGATTTTGAACGGATATAGCTTATTGCCGCCATTGCGCTCTCTTTCATAACGTCGCCGAGCTGTCCGGTAAGCTCAACCTTGCCCGTTCCGCTCATAACATTCGCTTCAATCGAAAGCGTTTCGCCGCCCACGCTCGTCCATGCAAGTCCTCGTGCTATGCCTACCTCATCATGCTCGTTTTTCATTTCAAAATGATAGCGTTCCTTTCCGAGATATTCCGATATGTTTTTATCGGTTATTCTGACCGATTTCTTTTCGGAATCAAGTATTGCTTTTGCCGCCTTTCGGCAAAGTGCGCCTATCGTCTGTTCAAGCTTTCGCACCCCGGCTTCCCGTGTATAATGCTCGATTATCTTCTTTATTGCCTCGTCCGTTATTTTTATCTGCTTATCTGTAAGACCGTTTCTCACTATCTCCTTTTTCAGAAGATAATCCTTTGCTATATGGAATTTTTCCTCGTCCGTATAGCCTGTGAGGGTTATTATTTCCATACGGTCGAGCAGCGGCTGAGAAACGGTATCGAGTGAATTTGCCGTTGTTACAAACAGTACCTTTGACAAATCGAACTCCACCTCAAGATAATGGTCACGAAACGCATTGTTCTGCTCAACGTCCAGTACCTCCAAAAGCGCCGCCGCAGGGTCGCCCTTGTAATCTGCACCCATTTTGTCTATTTCATCGAGCAGCATAAGAGGATTGTTTACCTTTGCCTCTTTCATTGCCGCCATAATTCTGCCTTCCATTGCGCCTATGTACGTCTTTCTGTGACCTCGTATATCCGCCTCATCGTGAATACCGCCGAGCGACACTCTGACGTACTTTCTGCCCAATGCTCTCGCTATTGATTTTGCAATTGATGTTTTTCCCACTCCCGGAGGGCCTGCAAGGCACAGCACCGTACCGTTTTTACCGTTAGTAAGGCGGCGCACGGCAAGGTATTCCAAAACACGCTCCTTTACCTTTTCGAGTCCGTAATGATCCTCGTCAAGTATGCGCTGTGCTTCTTTTATATCAAATTTTTCCTTTGTATGCTTGTTCCATGGCATATCGAGAACGGTATCGAGGTACGACCTTATTACCGAACTTTCCGCAGACGCCGCCTGCATTTTTGAGAACCTGTCCACTTCCTTTAAAAGCTTTTCGGTGTTCTCTTTTCCGGCTTTTGCCTTTTTAATGCGTTCTTTGTAATCGTTTACATCCGCATTTATTCCGTCCTTATCGCCCAGTTCCTCGGTTATGACCTTAAGCTGTTCACGCAGATAGTATTCCTTCTGATTTTGGTCGATATTCTCTTTGACTTTCTTTGCAATGCGCTGTTCCACCTTTAAAACGTCGATATTCTCTTTTATAAGCACCATAAGCTTTTCCGCACGCTTATGAACGTCAAATTCCTCGAGCAGTTTCTGCTTTTCCTCAAGCCGCTGTTCCATTCCGCCTGCTACCATATCGCAGAGCGAACCTAAATCCTCCGCAGAGAGAATACTCATAAAATTATCCGCATTAAGCTTCGGATTCTGCGCAAAATATTCCTCATACGCCTTTCTCACCTGGCGCATATACGCCTCGTTTACCGTCATATCCTCGTTGGGCAGTTCATCAAATTCCTCTACAACGGCTTTGAAATACGGCTTTGACGCAGTAAGTTCACGCACCGCCCCACGCTTTATTCCCGTTACGATAACACGCACTATGTTTCCCGGCAGGTTCATAACCTGCTGAATTTTTGCTATTGTTCCTATATTATACAAATCCTCAAGTTTGGGATTTTCCTTGTCTGTTTTTTTCTGTGCGGTCAAAAACACAAGCGAATCCTCCTGAGAAGCCGCCGTAAGTCCCTTTATGGATATATCTCTGCCCGCATCAAAATTAAGACTCATATGCGGAAATACCACCATTCCCCGCATAGGTATCACAGGTATATAATGAAGTACATTCTCCATATGTATAACCTCCCTTATAAAAAGCATCTCATATTATTATACCTTGTTTCTGCCGATATTTCAACTGTTTTTTCCGTCCGATTATATAAATTTTTGAACTTTTTTTCCAAAGACACCCGATATTTTAGGTGTTATAATGAGATAAATTAAAAATCATCGAAAATTTTTCTTTTTTCTATTCCATTAATTCAAAATTAATGGTATAATAAATACAACTAAAAAATTAAGGAGTGTGTAGTTATGAACACAACATTAATAGTTATGGCAGCAGGTATGGGAAGCCGATTCGGCGGACTAAAGCAGGCTGCGCCCGTAACCGACGACGGCAAGGGCATTCTGGACTTCTCTGTATATGACGCAAAAAAGGCGGGTTTTAACAAGGTTATATTTATTGTGCGTGAGGATATGAAAGAAGATTTTCATGAGCTTATCGGAAAGCGCATAGCAAAAACCATTGACGTTTCATACGTTATTCAGGATATGACCTGTCTGCCAGAGGGACGCAAAAAGCCGTTCGGTACGGCGCACGCAGTTCTTTGCTGCCGTGATTTGGTGAACGAGCCGTTTGCTATTATCAATGCCGACGACTACTACGGTGCAAATGCATTTACCGAAATCAGCAAGCACTTGAAATCGGCAAAGCCGGGCGAATATGCCATGACGGCGTACAAGCTAAAGAACACTTTGAGCGAAAACGGCACGGTTTCGAGAGGCGTATGCGTTACGGAAAACGGATACCTCAAAAAAATCAGCGAGATAACCGACATCGACAACAAATGCCGCTATGACAACGGCACAAAGGAGCTTTCGCCCGAGTCGTGCGTTTCGATGAACTTGTGGGGACTTACTCCCGATATATTCGATATAATCGATGAAAAGTACAAAAAATTCCTTGCGGAAGCCGACATTATGAAAGACGAATTCTATATTCCGCTCGTTGTAGGAGAAACTATAGAAGAGGGTAAATCTACAGTAAAAGTATACGAAAATACGGATAAGTGGTTTGGCATTACGTACCGTGAGGACCTTGCCGAAATGAAAGAAGCGATAAGGGGTTATATAGATGCAGGATTATACGAAGGAATATGAAGATATATGCGAAGAGTTCGGTATTGAGCCGGTAAATATCGAGCCGTACGGCGAAGGTCATATAAACAACACAATGATGGTTACAACCACCGGCAAAAGATACATTTTACAGAGAATTAACAACAGTATTTTCAAGTCGCCCGACAACGTAATGCATAACATTTATTATGTTACGAAATACCTTGCCGAAAAAGGCGTTGAAACACTGCACATAATTCTCACCAAAGACGAAAAACCGTATTACAAATCGGACGCCGGATATTTCCGTATGTACGATTTTATCGAAAATACGGTTACATATCAGGAAGCGCCGAGTCCCGAGGTTATGAACGTTGCGGGACGTGCTTTCGGAGATTTCCAGAACAGTCTTTCGGGATTTGACACCACTCTTTTAAAAGAGATAATTCCCGATTTTCATAACACGCCCAAGCGTTATGAAAATTTTGAAAAAGCAGTTTCAGCGGACGCTTTCGGACGTCTTTCCTCGTGCGGAGACGAAGTGAACTTTGTAAAGGACAGAAAGGACACTTTCTCAAAGGTTATGGACGCACTTGACAAAAAGGAAATTCCCGAAAGAATTACTCACAACGATACAAAACTTAACAATATTCTGCTCGACCGTGACACCAACAAGGCACGTGCGATAATCGACCTTGACACGGTTATGCCCGGCTCGATGCTCTATGATTTCGGAGATTCCATACGTTTTGGGGCGTCAACTGCGGCAGAGGACGAAAAAGACCTTGACAAAGTGCATTTTGACATTGAGCTGTTTAAGGCATACGCCGAGGGATACGTGGACGCACTCCGTGAAAACATCACGGAAAAGGAACTTAATCTCCTCCCCTACAGCGCATATCTTATGACAATGGAATGCGGTATGCGTTTCCTTACGGATTACCTGGAAAACGACGTTTACTTCAAGACCGCTTATTCCGACCACAATCTTGTAAGATGCCGCACGCAGTTTAAGCTTGCGTCGGAAATGGAAAAGCAGTTTGACGAAATGCTCAAAATCTGCAAAAACGCATTATAAAAAATAAAGGAAAGGCTGTGAAATTACTATGGCACAAGTATTTAAAAATCTTAACCTCAACGGAAAATCGGTTGATATTGTCTGCGAGGACGGAAAGATAACCGAAATAGGCAAAACAGAACTTGGCGGCACGGATTTTCACGGTCTTTCCGTATATCCCGGTCTTATTGACATACACACGCACGGTGCGGACGGTGCGGATACTCTTGACGATACTCCCGAAAAGCTGTCCGTTTTTGAGGCAAAACACGGTATAACCTCGTTTCTGCCCACTACCATGACCGTGTCGAACGAAAAGCTCTCCTCCGTACTCAACAAACCGCTCCCGAAAGTAAGCGGTGCGCAAATTCTCGGCTATCATCTGGAGGGTCCGTACATAAACGAAAAATACAAGGGTGCGCAAAACAGCAAGTATATCCGCAACCCCGATATTTCGGAATTTTCAAAGTTTCAGAATATCAAAATGGTTACAATCGCACCCGAACTTGAAAACTCCATGGAATTTATAAAAGCGGCAAATGCCGTTGTTTCAATCGGCCATACCGATGCCGATTACGATACAACCGTTGCTGCGGCGGACGCCGGCGCAAAATGCATAACGCATATCTTCAACGCCATGCCGCCCCTGCATCACCGTATGCCGGCTGTTGTAGGCGCCGCTTTTGACAAGAATATGTATGCGCAGGTTATCTGCGACGGCATACACATTCACCCCTCCGTAATACGTATTCTCTACAGACTTTTTACGGCGGAAAGACTGATATTGATAAGTGATTCTATGCGTGCCACGGGACTTCCCGACGGAAATTACGAATTCGGTGCGCTGAATATAATTGTAAAAGACAAAATTGCACGTACCGAGGACGGTGCGCTTGCGGGAAGCACTTCTACATTATTTGATTGTGTAAAATCGGCAATACGCTTCGGAATACCCAAAGACGACGCTTTTAAAATGGCGTCCGAAACGCCTGCAAAGCTTATGGGCTTTAACAAGGGTGTTATAAAAGAGGGATACGACTGCGATTTGCTTGTTTTAGATGATAAACTCAATATCAATGCCGTAATCATCGGCGGAGAAATATTTAACGGCGGAGGTTTTTAAAATGAAAGTAATCGTATGCGATAATTATGAAGAAATGTCAAAAAAGGCGGCTGAACTCCTTAAGGAACAGCTCGATACAAAGCCTGACAGCGTTCTCGGCTTTGCCACAGGCTCCACGCCTGTAGGTACATACAAATGCCTTATTGATATGTACCAAAAAAAGGAGATTGATTTCAGCAAGGTAACTTCGTTCAATCTTGACGAGTATTATCCGATAAAGCAGGATAATCCGCAGAGTTACCACTATTTTATGAATGAAAATCTTTTCAATTACATAAATCTCGACAAATCGAAAATACACATTCCCAACGGCGATACCGAAATGCCGCAGGAGGAATGTATTGCATATGACCGTGCCGTTTCCGAGGCGGGCGGAGTTGATCTGCAGATACTCGGCATAGGCAGAAACGGTCACATAGGCTTTAACGAGCCTGATGAAACGCTTGTTGTTCACACGCACGTAACCTCGCTTACGAAAAATACAATCGAGGCAAACTCACGTTTCTTCAAAGAGGACGAGGTTATTCCGACCCAGGCAATCACTATGGGTATGTCAACCATACTGAGCGCAAGAAAAATTCTTCTTCTCGCAAACGGACGTGCAAAGCATGACGCCGTGCGTGAGCTTTTATCGGACGGCATTACGACAAGCAATCCGTCAACCATGCTTAAGCTCCACCCGGACGTAACGCTTATCTGCGACCGTGCCGCATATGCGGATATGCAGATAGGAATTGACATCGGCGGTATGAGCGTTAAAGTAGGCGTTGTTGACGAAAACAAAATCATTGACAGAAAATCAATTCCCGTTGACGAAAATGCCGACGCTCTTACGCTTACCGAATCAATTGCGGACGTATGCCGTGAGTTCTCCGAGGAATATCCGATTACATCAATCGGAGTCGGCACACCGGGATACATAAAGAACGGCTGTGTTACGGCTGTAAATCTGCCGTTTAAGGACTATCCCCTTGCAGATGAATTATCGGCAAGACTCAACGTTCCCGTTGCACTCGGAAACGACGCAGACTGCGCCGCTTTCGGCGAGGCACTCGCAGGAGCCGGCAAGAACGTGGAAAATATGGTGCTTATAACGATAGGAACTGGCATCGGTTCGGGAATTATCATTGACAATAAAATTTACAGTGGCGCAGGCTCTGCCGGCGAGGCAGGTCACCTCTGCATAGAGCAGAACGGTTTGCAGTGCAACTGCGGCAGAAAAGGCTGCTGGGAGCAGTATGCGTCGGCTGCCGCTCTCATACGCAGTGCGAAAAAAGCGGCGGCGGAAAATCCTGGCAGTGTTCTTGCGTCATTTGAAGAAATTACGGCAAAATCGGTATTTGAGGCAATGGATAAAGGCTGTGAGGTTGCAAAAAAGGTATTTGACAAATATCTTGACTACCTCGCATCGGGACTTACAGACATTATAAATCTGCTTGACCCGGAGCTTATACTCATTTCGGGCGGAATTTCAAATGCGAACGAAAAGCTTCTCAATCCGCTTTTGAAAAAGCTCCCCGACTCGGCAAACGTTGCCATTGCGGTGCTTAAAAACGATGCCGGAATAATCGGCGCGGCGGCATTATAATAAATGCGGCAAAAAAGAGTAATCGTTTTTAAACGATTACTCTTTTAAATTGCTCTTTAATTCATTCAAAGTATCTTTCGACGGCACATCAAACTTTACTGTCTGCATATTTAACGCTTCGTACTTATATTCACACATTTTGTGGTACGGTAAAAGCTCGACTTCCACCGGCTTATACGCAGACAAAAACCGCTTTATGTTCCGCATTTCCTCTGCGTTATCATTTACTCCCGGAATTACGGGTGTCCTTATATGCACGTTTGCGTTTCTTTCAAACAGTTTGGTTAAATTATTCAAAATCAATTTATTTGATACGCCGGTATATTTTTTATGAATTTCATCATCAAATACCTTTATATCGTACAAAAACAAATCGGTGTACGGCAAAACTCTCTCAAAAGCATCCCACGGCACATTTCCTGCGGTATCCACCGCAGTATTAACGCCGCTGTCCTTGCATTTTTTTATTAATTCCTCAAGGAAATCCGTTTGAAGCATACATTCGCCGCCGGAGAAGGTTACCCCTCCTCCGCAGCTGTCATAAAATGACTTATCTTTTATGATTTCTCTGAAAATTTCATCAACGCCGTATTCTCTGCCGCAAATCTTTTTTGCGTCATTAAAGCAGATAAAATCCGAATCTTCGGGAGTAATGCCCTTGCATCTTCCGCAGCCCGTGCATTTATCTTTATAAAACATTATGGTATCCTGTCATTCTTCATTGAATCCCCTTCATGCCAGTTGTTCATTTCTGTCGCAACGGGCCCCGGGGCAATTCCGTTTATCGTAATTCCGTCATCGGCAAACATTCGCCCCCAGCCACGGGTCAATGCCGTCGATGCAATCTTTGACGCACCGTAAGCACCGAACACAGGTTCTTCCCCGGCAACAGATGTCACGTTAAGAATATTTCCTTTAATTATATGCTTAAGCATATAATTGACCGCCGCCTGCATTATAAAGAACAGCGCACTCGTGTTGGTATTCATTACCGATAACCATTCCTCAGGGCTTGTCTTTAACAATTCCGACTTTTCCCACTCACTTCTGCGAGCGAAAATCCCGGCATTGTTCACCACAATATCAAGTCCGCCTATAATCTCTGCTGTTTCGTTTATTTTTTTATCTGCGGCATCGATTTGAGATGCGTCCCAAACAATCGGTATAACATTTCCTCCGATTTTTTCGGCGGCTTTTTCAATTGCCGCCGCATTACGTCCGGTAACGGCAACAGTATAACCCTTATCCGCCAGCATTTTGGCTATTGCAAATCCTATACCACGGCTTCCGCCTGTAACCAGTGCTTTTTTCATTGTCCGATTCTCCTTTTCCTTTTTGTTTTAACTATAGCACCGCCCAATTAAAATGTAAATGATTAAAAAGCACATTTTTGTTTAAAACGGACATTGTGTATTAATATAATATATGATATTATATTAACAGTAAGGAGGGAAAACAATATGACGGAAAAGATAAAAACTGACGATGCCGTATTTTTTTATGATACCATAACGAAAGAAAAACCCTATATTGCGTTTAAACCGAGAAATCACGAGAGTTTATGCTTTGTTACAAGCGGAACTCTTGCATATGAGCGCCTCGGGAAAACCGAGCTGATAAACGAAGGGCAGGTCGGATATATTGCAAGGGGTTCAACTGACAAAAGCAGTGCATACAATTGTACAAAGGTTTCTTACCTTGCGGTAAATTTCAATTTTGACAAAATGAGTTCCGCTCCGAACAGCACTCTTTCACTGGAAACTGTTTGTTCAAAAAGCACCCCTTATAAATATGAGAAATTATTTAAGCATGCGCTTGACGAGTACACCTCAAAACGCATCGGCTCGCAAATGATATGCGGCGGAATTTTACAGCAAATAATAGGTATGCTGTATAATGAGCGTACATACAGCACTCTTAACACTCAAAAGGTAAACAAGCTAAAAAAATCAATTGATTTTTTAAAACAAAACTATCAAAATCCCGATTTAACCGTTAAGGAGCTTGCCGAAACAGCAAACATAAGCGAAAAGCATTTCAGACGATTGTTTGTTGAAATATATGATAAAAGTCCTCATGAATTTTTGCGTGATTTTCGGCTGAACACTGCGGAGCCGCTGCTTTTGAATACGTCAAAGCAAATTTCGGATATAGCCGTTCAATGCGGTTTTTCCGACGTGTATTCATTCAGCCACTGTTTTAAAAAGCATATGGGTATATCACCCAAAAAATACAGAGAAACGCAATACGGCAAATGACGCATACAGCCGAAAAGCCATGAACCGGAAAGAGCAAGTACTGGAATATATACAAATGCGGATTATGGGTTTGGATTTTTGCCTTTTGAATATATTTTTGAAGGGTTGTGACTAAAATGAGAGAAAAAATGATTACAGATAAAATTATCGAAGATTTTAAAATGTTTCTTTATGAGGAAGAACGGAGCAATAATACGATAGAAAAATATATGCGTGATGTCCGTTTCTTCCGTAAGTGGTTAAAAGAGCGGAGCGTTGAAAAATCCGTTGTTATCGAGTACAAAAAAGAACTGTGCCAAAGATATGCGGTGAAAAGCGTAAATTCAATGTTATCTTCCATAAACGCATTTTTTGTATTTATGGGGTGGTACGATTTGAAAGTGAAAACATTGAAAATTCAACGGCGTATATTTGCAGATAAATCAAAGGAACTGACCAAAGCTGAATACGAACGTCTTTTGATTGCGGCACAAAACAGAAAAAACGAACGGTTATATTATTTAATGC
>DJRJ01000061.1 GCA_002438865.1 Clostridiales bacterium UBA6363 | reverse complement strand
AACGTTGGTGTCGGGCTTGAAGTCGCCGTCTACGTCAGCCTTGTACTCGGTAAGCTCTTTGCCGTCAACAGTGAAGGTCTTGGTATCGAATACCTTGATTTCGCCGGACTCGAGCTTAGCCTTAACCTCGTCAAGTTTAGCCTGAGTGCCTGCGGCAGCTGCCTTCTCGTTAAGTTTGGTAAGCTCAACGGAACCGGTAGAGATATCGCCGATCCAGTCGGTAGCGAAAGTCTCGCCCTTAGCAACGGCATTGATAACGAGTTTGAAGTAAGGAGCCCAGTTGATCTTTGAAGAAATGATAGCGGTGTTGGGACCCATGGAAGAAGTGTCGATATTGTAAGCGATATTGGGAACACCCTTCTCCTCGCAAGCCTTGGGAGCACCCTCGGAGTCGGCGTGCTGGCTGATAAGTACGCATCCTGCGTCGATAAGAGAAAGAGCAGCCTCACGCTCAAGAGCGATATCAAACCAGGAGTTCGTGTATGTAACCTTCATGGTAACAGAGGGGCAAACAGATTTTGCACCGAGATAGAAAGAGGTGAATCCGGAAACAACCTCAGCGTAGTCGAAAGCTCCGACGTAACCCATAACAGCTTTGTCTGCGGTGATCTTACCCTGCTCAATCATCTCGTTGAGTTTCATACCTGCGGCAACGCCTGCAAGGTATCTGCCCTCGTAGATGGAAGCGAATGCGTTGTGGAAGTTAGCCTGATTTGCAAGTCTTGACTGAGTACCGGTAGCGTGGCAGAACTGTACGTCCGGGAACTCTTTGGCAGCCTGAAGAATATAGCTCTCATGACCGAAGCTGTCTGCAAAGATAACATTGCATCCGGCGTCAACAAGCTCTGCGGCAGCAGTGTAGCATGAATCATCTTCGCCGATATTGGTCTTAATAAGAACCTGCTCGTTGGAAAGGCCTAACTCAGCCTGTACCTCTTTAAGCGCCTGGATGAAGTTGTTGTCGTAAGTTGAGTTCTCGTCGTGAAGACAGATGAGACCGAACTTGATCTTGCTGTAATCAACGTCGGAAGATACCGCCTTATTGGATGAATTCTCACCCGAAGCGGGCTCCTTGTCGTCGTTCTTACCGCATGCTGCAAAAGCGCAGACCGCAAGGATAAGAGCAAGAACAACTGCAATTACTTTGCTGAACTTTTTCATGTTTTTTCCTCCGAAAAAATTTTTTTATTTCTAACGATACTTAATTCTCATCGCGGAAAACGATTTTACCGTTATCCATCGACTCGACGATCGCTAAAGACTTAACGTTGATTCCCTCTTCGCGAAGTTCCTTTCCGCCCTTCTGGAATCCTTTTTCGATTGCTATACCGCATCCGCAGAGCTCGGCACCCGCGTCGGCGATAATTTTCTTAAGACCTAAAACAGCCTGTCCGTTTGCAAGGAAATCATCAATCACGAGGACTCTGTCACCCTTATTAAGATACGATTTAGAAACCGATACCGTGTAGGACGTGCCCTTTGTAAACGAGAAAACCTCGGCTGTGTAAACGTCACTTCCGACATTTTTATGATAGCCTTTCTTTGCAAACACAACGGGAACGTTGAACTTCTGCGCGGCAAAGCAAGCGATTGCAATGCCCGATGCCTCAATAGTAAGGATTTTATTTATATTACAATTCTTAAACAGCTCGTAAAAATCAGCGCCCATGTCCTCTAACAGACATACATCTATCTGATGATTAAGGAAGCTGTCGACTTTTAAAATATCGCTGCCTATTACCTTACCGTCTTTGAGTATCCTTTTCTGAAGTGAGTTCATGTTTTCAGTCCCTCCGTGTGATGACATGATGATTATATGCCTTTTTCCGACCTCTTTCAATGCACATTTTTAACGAATCGCAATACAAACCGAGAGATTTGTTAACTTTACCAAAACGGGACTTGATACGGCTTTTTCTTATGTGACAAACTACAACATTATCGCGATTTCGACTGTCACAAACGAGAAAAGACGGGATTTATCATGATTTTTTACATTCGGATTGTTATTTCATATTGTGAATTATAAACCCTGTTTTTGCTTATTTCCTGTAAAGTGATAATACATTACACTTCTTATTTCCTCTTGCTATATGCGTTTATATCAATTTATAGTTCTTGATATATAAAGGCTTATGACGTGCAATTGTGCAATTTATATAAAAATTTTTCTTTGATTTTAATGTAATGCTTTTTTACTTTACATACTGAAAATTATTTTTTGTGCAACATTGACAACAAATAGACACTTTTCATTTACAGACAACTAACTTGCTATTTCTGCTCATATTTTCGCAACAGTCTCTTAACAATTTACAAAAATTCGCAAACTCCTTTGTTTATTTCGCCAAATTTTTCTTTGTCAGCATTTATATCTTTTATACGTATTGACTTTTTTCAGTTTTTATTTTATTCTATAGATAAAGCAAAGCGCTTTGATTCCGGCAAATTCCGGTTTACCGGCGCGCGCTTTAAACACAGACCGTTTCCTTTTCATTATATTATAAGGAGCCGGTCAGGAAAGGATTGGTTTTTCTATGAAAACTACAAAGAAGATCCTCAGTATTTTCGTTGCGGCGGTTATGGTGTTTACCATGATTCCTCTGACAGCGTTCGCTGAAGATCGTACGGCAGAGCAGTTTATCTCGAACGACAACCTCGTTGTTCTCGCGGACAGACTGATTAAAGATCTTAACTCAAGAAAAGATCAGGATATCGGTACCGTTCTCAGACTGGTATTCATGTTCGTAGACGACGCGTCGCTTAAAAGCGCGGTCGGCGATACGGATCTTTACTCCGCTTCCGACGAACAGCTCGCGGATATCCTTGTTAAATGGCTCAACGCCAACCTCCCCGAGTGGACAAAGGACATCCCCGACATTGCAAACACCGTAATAAAAACGGTTGCAGGCAAAGATGCAAATCTTAAAACGGTCGACGGCGTTATGGAAACCCTCGCAGGAGCATGCGACAGCGGACTTATCAAAAAAGCAGGAGATTTAAAAAATCTTGACAGCTCCGCTTTAAAAGACGGTAAAAAAGTTATAACAACCAAGAATAAATACAAAAATCTTGATATTGTAAAAGCTCTTATAGGTTGGATCGCTTCTGACGGACAGGTTAAAATCATTAACAAACTAATTATGGGTCAGCTTACTTTAGGCAAAATATTAACCTTTGACCTTGATGATCTTGTAAATATAGACAAGATCAACAACCAGATGAAGAACCTCCCCGCCACCATCAAGGGTTACATCTATGACCTCGCTCCTCTCAGAGACGCAGAGGGCAATAAGATTGCTTACGCAGATTCCGATTATTACAAAGAGGGCTACACCGCAGACGAACTTCTCGCTTGCGCGCTCATCAACCTTCTTAAAGACG
>DJRJ01000072.1:7640-7987 GCA_002438865.1 Clostridiales bacterium UBA6363 | reverse complement strand
ACTAACGTTATACGCCTTTCCGATTCGGTTTACGGTGCAAACAACCTTTCCGCCGTGGGCGTTGCCGCGCACGAGGCGGGGCACGCCGTTCAGTACGCAAAGGGCTATGTGCCCATAAAGGTGCGCTCGGTCATACTGCCGGTATGTAATTTAGGCTCGCAGCTTTCCATGCCGCTGCTTATAATCGGGCTTATTTTCAATTTTTATTTTCTTGTGAAATTGGGCGTTATTTTCTTCTGCGCGGCGCTGCTTTTCCAGCTTTTAACGCTGCCTATTGAGTTCAACGCCTCGCACCGCGCACTTGTGACGCTTGATTCCTCGGGGCTTATAAAGGAAGACGAGAAAAA
>DJRJ01000072.1:6200-7576 GCA_002438865.1 Clostridiales bacterium UBA6363 | reverse complement strand
ACGCAGCTTATACGCCTTTTGGCAATTACCAAGAGAAACAGGCGGTAATTTTTACTGCATAGCTTTGGCTGAATAGCCGAAAGAATTATCACCCATAATAACTACGGGTGATAAAATGAAACAGCGAAAAATAAGATTTATGCTTTTTTCAATAGGCGCCGTGGGCTACGGGCTTATTGAGGTTATGTGGCGCGGCTACACGCACTGGTCAATGCTGGGTGCGGGCGGTATTTGCTTTGTGTTCTTCGGCACAATAAGCGAAAAGCTCAAAAAAGCGGGGCTTTTGATAAAAGGACTTGTAGGCAGCACCTTTGTTACGGGTATTGAGTTCATTTTCGGCGTTGTATTTAATATAATTTTAAAGAAGAACGTTTGGGATTACAGCAAAATGCCGATGAACATAGGCGGGCAGATTTGTATGCCCTATTCCTGCCTTTGGGTGCTTTTAAGCCTTGTGTGTATTCCGTTTGCGGGCAAGGTAAAAAAACAGTTGGGCAATAATATTATTAAAAAATAAGGCGGAAATAAAAGTGGAATTTCTTCACAGAACCTGGGCGGAAATTGACGTTGACGCCCTTGTACATAACTTCGGTATTATTAAAAAAGAGGCGGCGGGCGCTAAAATAATGGCGGTTGTAAAGGCTGACGCCTACGGTCACTCCGCGCGTAACGTCGCTCCCCTACTTGAAACAGAGGGGGCGGACGCTTTTGCCGTTTCAAATATAGAGGAGGCTGTAACGCTGCGCGGCTGCGGTATAACCAAGCCCATTCTTATTTTGGGGTATACGCCCGTGAGTATGGCATCGCAGCTTTATATTAACGATATAACCCAGAGCGTTTACTCCCCCGAATACGCCGCCGCGCTTTCACAAAAAGCCACGGCGGATAAGGTGAGAATTAAAATACACATAAAGCTTGATACGGGTATGAGCCGTATCGGATTTGTAATTTCCGACAATAACGAGGAGGTTATCAACGAAATACTGAGAATTTCAAAACTTCCTTATATCAATATTGAGGGCTTGTTTTCGCACTTTTCCACTTCCGACGAAAAGGACGATACGTATACAAGACTTCAGTTCAAACGCTTTATGGCTATTGCCGATGAGCTTAAAGCAAGGGGGTTGGATATTCCTATAAAGCACATATGCAACAGCGCCGGAGTTATGATGTACCCCGAAATGCACCTTGATATGGTGCGCCCGGGCGTTATCCTGTACGGAATGTATCCATCGGATGAGGTAGACAAATCAAAGCTTGACCTTATACCGGCAATGACCCTAAAATCACGCATATCGTATGTAAAAGAAGTGGAAGCGGGCAGAGGGGTCAGCTACGGCAAGGAGTACATAACCGACAGAACCACCAAAATAGCT
>DJRJ01000072.1:5668-6169 GCA_002438865.1 Clostridiales bacterium UBA6363 | reverse complement strand
CGGTTATGCAGACGGATACTTAAGAAAGATTGCAAAGCACGGAGAAATGATTGTTCACGGCGTAAAAGTTCCTATAATCGGAAGAATATGTATGGATCAGTGTATGATTGACGTCACAGATGTCCATAATATAAAAAGAGGCGACGAAGTAATCATTTTCGGGCGTGAGGGAGTTACGATAGACGATGTTGCACAGTGGTGCGAAACCATTAACTACGAAATTTCCTGTACAATCAGCAAACGTATCCCGAGAATATATACAAAGGACGGAAAGGCGGTGAAAGTCCTTGATTATCTTCTCTGATATGAGAGAAGAAACTTTTCGGAAAGGGGCCTGATTGCTTTGTCACACAACGGTAAAGCTGATAAAAAACTTATAAAAGAGCTTGAAAAAGGCTATAAGGAAATGTCAGAAATCAATCTTGAATTGGCACAAGAGTGTTTAAATGCGGACAATGAGTGTCTTTCGCAGCGTGAGGAAAAACTGACGGAGTGTGAATA
>DJRJ01000072.1:0-5610 GCA_002438865.1 Clostridiales bacterium UBA6363 | reverse complement strand
AGGAGATATTTATTATGCCGACCTAAGTCCGGTTGTCGGCAGTGAGCAGGGAGGAGTCAGGCCTGTTTTGGTAATACAGAACGATGTAGGGAACAAATACAGCCCTACGGTTATTGCCGCTGCCATAACGAGCCGTATAAACAAGGCAAAAATGCCCACGCATATTGAATTGGCGGCTTCGGAGTACGGACTTAACAAGGACAGCGTTGTTTTACTGGAACAAATCAGAACAATAGATAAAAAAAGATTACGTGAGAAAATCGGACGCCTGGACGAGGAACTTATGGAAAAGGTCAATGCGGCTCTTTCGATAAGCTTCGGATTGTGCGGATTTTAAACAGTATGCGGCCGAGCGGCTACATAAAATATAAGAAGTCCTGTTCATAGTGAACAGGACTTTTTTTAATACTGCGGATAGTCGGGCATAACGAGCGCCGCTATAATGTACGCCAATATTCCCGAACCGAAGCATACCGCAAGAATTACCCATATGAGCCGCACTATTGTGGAATCAATATTAAAATACTCGGCTATGCCGCCGCATACACCGCACAATTTCTTGTCTGTCTGAGATTTATATAATTTTTTCATTTCCAATCCTCCCTAAAAATTTCATAATTCGATTGTAGCACAAAACTTGAAAAAATTCAATATGTTTTTATTGACTTAATTATGCCTGTGTGGTAGAATGTATGCGTAATTTTAATAACGGAGGTGCTACTATGATAAATAATGCGGAATGGATATGCCCGAAAGAGGATTTCGGGTGCGTGTGCCCTGAATTTATCAAAAGATTTAAAACGGAAAAGATGGTAAAAAAAGCATATATAAGCATTTCGGCATTGGGAGTATACGAGGCATTTTTGAACGGAGAAAGAATAGGCGACTTTGTGCTTGCGCCCGGCTGGACGTCGTATAAGAAAAGATTGCAGTATCAGACATACGATATAACGCCGATGCTTTCGGAAAATAATGAAATTTCGGTATTTGTCGGCAAGGGTTGGTGCAGAGGGCGTATACCGAGCGTTCAGAGTATGATAGACAAGCCTTATACCTTGATTGCGCAAATTTGTGTTGAGTATGAGGACGGAACAAGCGAAACAATAAACACGGACGAGAGCTGGAGTGTGAAAAAGAGCAGTATCGTATTCTCGGATATTTATGACGGAGAAACATATGATGCTTTGGCAAAAAATGAGGAAGAAAGCGTAAAGGTTACGGCAGAGAATAAAGATGTGCTTATTCCTCAGGAGGGCGAAAAGATTTGCGAGCATGAGCGCATAAAGCCGATTTCATATATTGTAACGCCAAAGGGCGAGCGTGTTATCGATTTCGGGCAGGAGGTATCGGGTTACGTTGAGTTTCACGTAAGCGCAAAGGCGGGGGACAAGGTGGAAATCTCCCACGCCGAGGTGCTTGACAAATTCGGTAATTTCTATAATGAAAATTACCGTTCGGCAAAGGCAAAGCTTGAATACATATGTCATGACGGCGAGCAGACATACAAGCCGCATCTGACGTTTTTCGGATTTAGATATATCCGCCTTGACGAGTACCCGGGCGAGGTGGATTTGGATAATTTTACGGCTGTTGTTGTTTATTCGGATATTAAGCAGACGGGACATTTTGCCTGCTCAAATAAAAAACTCAATAAATTTTTCAGCAACGTTTTGTGGTCGCAGAGGGATAACTTTATTGATGTGCCGACCGACTGCCCGCAGCGTAACGAGCGGTTTGGCTGGACTGGTGACGCACAGGTATTTGCCAAAACGGCGGCGTATAATTTTGATGTGAGAAAATTCTTTATAAAATGGCTTCATGATATGTGTGCCGACCAGGCGAAAAACGGCGTTATACAAAGGAGTGTACCGTATGTATGGGACGAAGAACCCGATACGGTGAGCGGTGCGGCGGCATGGAGCGATGTGGTTACGATAGTTCCGTGGACAATGTATATGATGTACGGTGACAAGCGTTTTCTTGAAGATACGTATGAAGCAATGAAGAAATGGGTCGATTTTGTCGGAGGAGATTCACTTGACAAATACCTCTGGACGCACAGCGATCATAAAAACGATTACGGCGACTGGCTTTCGCTTGATAACCCCGACACAACAAATCCTGCCAATCTGGGCGGAGATACCGATCAGGATTTTATATCGAGTGCATTTTATGCTTATTCAGTATCGCTGTTTGTGAAAACGGGAAATGCCCTCGGACGTGATATGTCGGAATATGAGAAACTGTATGAAAATATCGTAAAAGCGTTCAAGGAGCGGTTTAACACATATAATACGCAGACAGCTCACGTGCTTGCGCTGATGTTCAATCTTACGGACGAAAAGCAGAAAACGGCGGACAGCCTTGCCGAAATGGTAAAGGACGGCTTAAAAACAGGCTTTGTCGGTACTCCGTATCTGTTATATGCATTGAGCGATAACGGACATACCGAATCGGCATACGACCTTTTGTGCCGTGAGGAATATCCATCATGGCTGTATCCCGTAAACAAGGGCGCTACAACAATATGGGAGCATTGGGACGGAATACGTGATGACGGATCGTTCTGGAAATCAGATATGAATTCATTTAATCACTATGCCTACGGTTCGGTAATGGATTGGATATACAGCACTGCGGCAGGAATAAAGCCCGATAAGGCAGGATTTGAGAGCGTTATAATCGAGCCGAAACCGTCAAAGCACCTTGAATGGCTTGAAGTGTCATATGAAACCGTCAAAGGAACGGTAAGTGTAAAATGGGTTTATGAAAATGACAATGTGCGGTATGATATAACCGTACCGTCGGACGCAAAAATAATAATTGACGGAAAATGCAGAAACGTCAAACAGGGAAGTTATGTGTTATTCGGAAAAGCTTGATAAAAAAATCTCACCGATTTCGGTGAGATTTTTTTATTCCGCATTTGGTGAAGATGAAAGCATTACAGACGGTGACGGCTCAACGCCGTATTCGATGTCGTCAAGTCTGTGGAAAGTGTAGCCTTCGCCGCTCAGATATTCTATTATTGAGCCGAGTGCGTCCGCTGTTGCTTGTTTTGCCGATGCGTCATGCATCAAAACCACAAGATTGTTAAGCTTTGGGGAAGTGTTACGCTTTAAATATTCCAAAAGCTCCTGCGCATTTTTCTTTTTGCCTTCCGCATCTCCGTTTAATGTGTTCCAGTCAACATAATAGAATCCCATATCTTTAAGTGTTTTTTTGTATTTCTGCTTTTCCGAGGCATGGTCGCCGGCGTTGTAACTGCCGCCGGGGAAACGCATCAGCTTAAATTCTTCGTTATCCGTTACGCTGTTTATAAGCTCGTAGGTTTTCTCTACCTCACTTCTAAAGCTTTCCTCGGTATCATATAATTTATTGTAATCGTGGGAGTATGAATGTCCGGCAATCAAATGTCCCTCCTCATATACACGGCGTGCCATATCGGGATTTTTCTCAATGTTTGAACCTGTCTGGAAAAACGTTGCCTTGATATTGTATTTGCGCAGTGTATCGAGGATTTGCGGAGTGATGTTCTTTGTCGGACCGTCATCAAACGTAAGATAACAGCGTTTTGTCTGTCCCGACTCTTTCAGCACATTAAGCAAATCGTTTTCCTCCGATGCGGGAGGGATTGTGTTTTCCGGGGTGGGAGTTGCTGACGGCTCAACCGATGCAGACGGCGTTTCCGAAGTATGCCCGTTATTGTTATGAGTGCATTTTGACAATGACGCAAACAAAACAACTGCGGCTGCAACAACACATATGAGGATAATAACGGCACGTATGCGTTTTTTTCTGCGGCGCCTTTTTCTTATACGCTCACGGCGCCTGCTTTCAAAATCCTTATATTCAGCCATTATAACCCTCCTAAGATACTGTAGTTCGACAAAATTATTATTAAAATCGCATATAATAATAGTATATACTATTATTCGATAAAATTCAACACATAAATTAAAAAAAGATATAAATTTTTTTGAAAGGAATGAGTTTTGAAATGAAAAAAATTTTACCCCTGATGCTTGCCGCAGTGCTGACCCTTTCTGCGTGCGGCGAAACTGTGACGGAAAAGGCGTCGGAGATTACGCCGCTGCCTGCGGCATCACCCGAACCGACAATTTCATGTACACCGTCGCCCGAAAAATATGACAGCTTAAACAGCAAAGGTACAGGCTGGGGACTTGTACGCAAAAAAGGTGCGCCGCCGGAGGTTGAGGCAAAATCCGAAAAATTGCTTGAAGAAAACAACGGGTTTTACATAGATAAAAATGCGGAAAAGGTGATGTATCTTACCTTTGACGAGGGTTATGAGAACGGATTTACCGCAAAAATTCTCGATGTTTTGCAAGCGGAGAATGTTCCTGCGGCATTTTTTGTGACAGGCCCTTATCTGAAAAATCAGACAGAGCTTGTAAAGCGAATGATTGACGAGGGACACATAGTGGGCAATCACACGGTAAATCATCTTAATCTGCCCAATCAGACTGCGGCTAAGGTGCAGACAGAGCTTGGCGAACTCAATAAAATGTGTGAGGAAATGTACGGCGTGTCAATGCATTATATGCGTCCGCCGGAGGGAGAATACAGTGAAAAGGTGCTTGCGGTCGCAAAGGATATGGGATATAAAACAATATTGTGGAGCTTTGCGTACAAGGATTGGGACGTAAATATTCAAAAGGGAAAGGATTATGCAATAAGCCAGGTAGTCCCGTATTTCCATAACGGCGCAATACTGCTCCTGCACGCCGTTTCCTCCGACAATGCCGCTGCTTTGGAGGACATAATAAGAAAAGCGAAGGAAGAGGGATACGAATTTAAAAGCCTTGATTGTCTTTCCGAGAGCAACAGCGTGTCATAAATTGTAAGAAAATCGTGCAATTATTACAAAAAGATTACTGAATAATGTATATTTTATACTAATTCAAAGAAAAAAGCGTAACATTATTGACCTTTTGCGGATTTTGGGTTAAAATAATAAATATACAATGGAGGAACAGGAATGAGGATTATAGCCGGTGTCCGCAGAGGGCATAAGCTTCTCGAATTTGAGGGGAAGTCGGTACGCCCGACAACGGACAGAGTTAAAGAATCTGTATTCAATATCATTCAGCAATTTATTCCGGACGCATACGTTCTCGATATGTTCGGCGGAAGCGGTGCGCTCAGTTTTGAGGCGCTGTCGAGGGGAGCGGAGGCGGCTGTCTGCACGGACATTGACCCGAAGTCTGTAGACATTATAAGGAAAAACGCCGAAAATCTCGGCTTTTCGGAAAAATGCGAAATTTTGAATATGTCCTGCTTTGACTATGTGAAAACCACAGAGAAAAAGTTTGATATTATTTTTCTTGACCCTCCGTATAACAAAGGGTTCATTGAGGATGCGCTTGAGTCGGCTGTGAAATACGGTTTGCTTTCGGAGGAGGGCATAATTGTGCTTGAAAGCGATTCGGGCGATTTTCGGGGGGATATTGCCGGATTGTCGGTATACAGGCAAAGAAAGTACGGCAGAACTTATATTACAGTATACAAAAAGGAACAATTCAAATGAGAATAGCTGTTTATCCGGGTAGTTTTGACCCGATAACCAACGGTCATCTTGACATTGTG
>DJRJ01000103.1:17672-19280 GCA_002438865.1 Clostridiales bacterium UBA6363 | reverse complement strand
AATAACGGAGTGTATGAGCTTCGCACATCATCTGCGGCGAAGAAGGATCAGAGCTATTTTTTGTATAATTTTACACAGCGTGTGTTGGAGCATACGCTGATGCCGCTCGGTGAGTATTGCAAGGAACAGGTGAGGGAAATAGCGTCAGAACTCGAAATACCTGTGGCAAATAAGCCCGACAGTCAGGAAATATGCTTTGTACCCGATAACGACTATGCAGAATTTATCTGCCGTTATGCGGATTATAAGCCTGTGTGCGGAAATATGCTTGATGTAAACGGAAACGTTATCGGCACGCATAAAGGACTTATACATTACACTATCGGTCAGCGAAAGGGAATAGGCGCTTTCGGCAGACCTATGTTTGTTATGAACATCAATCCCGATAAAAACGAGATAACGCTCGGTGAAAAGGGAATGGAATTTTCAAAGGAGCTTACGGCGGTAAAGGTAAATTATATTTCCGGCTAGCCTTTGGAAATTCCTGTACGANNAAAACGTCTTACGGCAAAAATACGCTATCAGGCGGAAAAGGCAGACGTAACGGTGTACCCTTGCGGAAACGATACAGCAAGGCTTGTGTTTGATGTGCCGCAAAGAGCGGTCACATCGGGGCAGGCGGTTGTGTTTTACAACGGAGATGCCGTTGTCGGAGGCGGCACGGTGCTTTAAAGATAAGGAGACAGAATATGAAAGAATGGTTAAAAAATGCAGCATTTTATGAAATTTATCCGCAGAGTTTCAAGGACATAAATGGTGACGGAATAGGCGATATAAACGGAATTATAGAAAAGCTTGACTACATAAAGGAAACGGGATTTAATGCAATTCTCGTTCACCCGATGTATCTTTCGCCGTTTATGGACGCCGGTTATGATGCGGAGGATTTCTATACGATTGCGCCGAGATACGGCACAAATGCGGACGCAAAAAGGCTTTTTGACGAGGTGCATAAGCGTGGTATGCATATATTTACCGTGCTTATACCATGTCATACAGCTATAACGAGCAAGGAATTTAAGGAGTCATGCAAGGCTGAAAAGAACAAGTACAGCGGAAGATTTCTGTGGACGCCCAATCACGAAATAACATTTGACGGGGTTGACGGAGTTGTCAATTCAATGCGTGGTATGTCGGAGCGTGACGGCTGTTTCGGAACAAGCTATTATTCAATTCAGCCGGCTATAAATTACGGAATTGCAAACCCGACTGCAGACTGGCAGGATACCGTTGATTCCGAAAACGCACGTGAATCAAGGGAGGAGCTTATTAATATAATGCGCTTTTGGCTTGATATGGGCTGTGACGGTTTCCGTGTCGATATGGCGTCGGCGGTAATAAAGAACGATAAAGATAAGTCGGAAACGATTAAATTTTGGCAGAAGGTGTTCGGCGTTATAAATAAGGAATATCCCGAGGCGGCGTTTGTTCCCGAATGGGGCGATCCGACAAAGAGCAGTGCAAGCGGATTTGACACGGATTTCTGCGGATTTTATTACAAGCTGTTCAGAGTGTGGGATAATGACGGCCCGTATTTCTCGCATACTCCGCAGGTGGGTATCAAGGATTTCTTTGATATTTATATGTCGCACTATAAAGAGGTTTTCG
>DJRJ01000103.1:15777-17656 GCA_002438865.1 Clostridiales bacterium UBA6363 | reverse complement strand
TTTATCACGGGAAACCATGATACTCCGAGAATTTCACGATTGCTTGACGATACCGAACTAAAGCTTGCGTATGCATTTTTGATGGCAATGCCGGGAATACCGTTTGTGTATTACGGCGATGAAATAGGTATGAAGTACCTTGCTGATGTAAAATCAATTGAGGGCGGATATGAAAGAACGGGTTCGAGAAGTCCGATGCAGTGGGACAACAGTAAAAACTGCGGTTTTTCAACTGCCGATTCGGATAAGCTGTATATGATGATTGACCCGGACGAAAACAGACCGACGGTCGAGGCGCAGCAAAAAGACCCGAACTCGCTGTACAATACGGTTAAAAAGCTCCTCAGCATACGAATGGCAAACGAGGAATTGCAGTCTGACGCCGAGATAGAGCTTGTGTATATAGTGGAAAGTACATATCCTTGTATATTCAAGAGAAAAGGCAAGGACAGAGATATACTTGTTGTGATAAATGCAAACGATAACGAGCAAAGCTGTGATTTTGACGGCGAACTCGGCGAGGTTTTGTATGAGTATAACGGCAAAGCAGTCTGCCGTGACGGCAAGATAATTGTTCCGCCTTGCTCGGCATCATATTTTGTGTTGAAATAAAAATAAGCAATATGGCAGACTAAAAAAACTCCGTATTTCAATTTTTGAAATACGGAGTTTTTTGTTATGACGTTTTTGGAATTTGCTTTCCCGAATGGTCTACGGTGTAATTATCGGGATAAATCAAGTCGGAAACCTTTACAAATTCAAACCTTTCGGATAAATCCTGTATTATTGACGGCAGTACCTTTGCGGTCAGTTTTGTGCCGTTGTGCATAAGTATAATATCACCGTTTTGGGTTTTTGAAATACGCTTTTTTATGCTTTGCTCCGTTGCGTCTGTTGTGTAATCCAGACCGTCAACCGACCATTGTATGTACGTTCTGCCGCTGTCCTCGGCGGCGGTCATAACGGTGTTGTTGTATCCGCCCGAGGGCGCACGCATAAGCAGGGGAGCCTGACCAGTGATCTCCTTTATGGCGGCGTCACATTTGTCAAGATCCTTTATAATATCGGCTTTTGACATTTTTGTGTAATCGGCATGGTTGTAGGAATGGTTTCCTATATCATGCCCCTGCTCGTAAATCTTTTTTACGCTTTCGGGATAATCCTGCGCCCATTTGCCCGTCATAAAGAATGACGCTTTTATATCACATTCTTCAAGTGCGGACAGTATCTCGTCAATATCGTTGTCGTTCCATGCGCAGTCAAACGTAAGCGAGATTTTATTATCGTTTCGTTCGACATTGTAAATCGGGATTTTCCGATCGTTGGAATTAAATACGGACGCCGTTCTTGTAAACGAAAATATTCCCAAAACTATAGCGATAAATACTGCTGCAGTAACTATATGCCGCATTTTAAATACAAAAATTCTCATATTTTTCTCCGTTTCAACCATTAAATTCTCTCTTAAAAATATATTCGCACATCTTGAAAAATATGACTGTATAAATTTAATGACGGGAGGAAATAATTAGAAATATAATCGTATTGCGGAAAGGAGTGCTTTTGTTGCGTAAAAGGGATTACAATTCGGTGCCGGAAAACAGCACAATAGCCGAGGCGGAAAAGATAGTAAATAATTATCTTGAAAAGATGAAGAAAAACGATCGGAGTGTAAAACGCTCCGACCGTTATAAAAACAAAATATTAAAGCTGTGCCTGGCGGTGTGTATAATAACGATTATCGCCATGGCATGTAAAATAATTATTGCGTAAACGCATTGTCGATGTATTCGATATACTTTTCGTAATCGCCTGCCGAAACGGAATTTTTATCGTATTGGAAACTGTAATAAATTGATTTTCCGTCCAGTATAAGATA
>DJRJ01000103.1:14309-15707 GCA_002438865.1 Clostridiales bacterium UBA6363 | reverse complement strand
GAATACAGCACCGTTCCGGGCGTGTTCTGCGCATATTCCTTCAAAAGCTCCGACGGCTGTGCGCTTGAAGAGCTTTTTTCGTATGCAATTTGCATTGATGCACCGCCCACATTGTCAAACAGGCTTAAAACCGTATCGCCGTCAGGCTGTTTTTTTGAAAACACCGTGGGATATGGGCATGACAGGGTGTTTGAAACTGTGAATACACGATATCCGTCTGCATTTATCGGGTCGGTGTTCTCCGTTTCAACTCCGACAACGGGCAGTGAGGTGGGAACAGGCGTATTACTTGCCTTATCTGACGGCTCGACTGTCGGTGCGGCGGTGGAATTGAGCGCTTCTGCGCCGTCACGTGTTTTCCATGCCGCATTGTTGCTGTTTATCATCACTGCAATATATGTAATAATGGCGCTTACCGCTGCCAAAAGTATGATTGCTATAAAGTATATGAGTTTTTTGTTTTTCTTTTTATTGGCTTTCCGTTTGTTCTTTTTCTCGGCTTTTTTTGCTTCAAGCTCAGCTATCTTTTTGCGCCTGTTAAGGCGTTCCTCCTTCAAAGCCTCAAGCTCCTCACGGCGTGCGGCGGATTCGGTCTTTTTGCCTTGTCTGACCGATTGACCGCAGCGGTCACAGAAACGCATTCCGTTTTTCAGCTCCCGCCCGCAATTTTTGCAATACATATACGTACTCCTTTACATTTAGTCTGATTATCACAAAGAAAACGTAATTTCTACGATATTTATGTTTACATTATACTATAAAACTTATGTTAATGCAATAGTAAATTTTATGCTTTTTTTCTGCGCAGCATAGAGCCGGGGCAGGCAGGCTGCGGAAGCTTTATATAAAGCGTTTGTGCGGCGTGCGGTGCGGACTGCATGGCGTTGCCGTCCGTGTCGGTAATTGCGTCTACGATCATTTCAAAAAACGGCTGCATAGGGCGCATAACCTCTATCTTTTCGCCGACGCTGAATTTGTTGCGCTGTGATATTGTCGCAATTCCCGTCGACTCGTTGTAATCCTCCACCATGGCAATAAGGTCATAGTCGCGTATATATGAGCTGTCCGTGTAAACCTGTGACGATGCGTCGGGCTTTTGGAAGTAAAATCCCGTAGTGTACGGGCGGTGGCTTACTTTGCAAAGCTCGTCAAATTCAGCCTCGTTAAAGACGTAATTTTCGGGGTCGGCAAAATATCTGTCTATTTCACGCCTGTATGCGCCGATAACCGTTGCAACATAGTACGGGGTTTTAACACGTCCCTCAATTTTGAAACTTGATATTCCGCTTTTCACAAGCTCGGGAATGTGGCGTATCGTGCACAAATCCTTAGAATTAAAGATAAATGTGCCGCGCTCGTTTTCAAAAACGTCCATATACTGTCCGGGGCGCTTTTCCT
>DJRJ01000103.1:4189-14255 GCA_002438865.1 Clostridiales bacterium UBA6363 | reverse complement strand
GCGAGCAGGCGCCCATATTGGCGTCGCGGTTTGTCAGATAGTTTGATAAAAGACACCGTCCCGAATAGGAAATACACATTGCGCCGTGAACGAACGCTTCAAGTTCCAGTTCTTTTGGCGCTTTTTCGCGGATTTCACGTATCTCGTCAAACGACATTTCACGTGCAAGAACAACACGCTTTGCACCAAGCTTGTGCCACATTGCCGCCGAACGCCAGTTTACGTTGTTCGCCTGTGTGCTGATATGAACGGGCAGTTCGGGAGCGGCTGTGCGGATAATATCAAACATTCCGAGGTCGCTTATAAGTACAGCGTCAAAGCCCATGGGGCGTATTTCATTTACAAAATCCTCAAATTCCGCAATGTCCTTGTTGTGGGGGATAATATTTGCCGTAAGATACACCTTTTTACCTCTGTCGTGGGCAAATTTTATGCCCTCGAGCATATCCTCATGCGAAAAGTTTTCAGCGGCGGTACGAAGGCTGAATGCCTCTCCGCCGATGTATACGGCGTCGGCGCCGTACATAATTGCGGTTTTGAGTTTTTCAAGGCTGCCACCGGGGGCGAGCAGTTCGGGTTTATTCATAAATAAAAATCCTCCTGATTGTTAAATTCCTGTTCGGATACGGTTTTTACGCTCATTGTAACGCCGTCGCCGAGGGGCAGAAGCACCGATTTTAACTGAGGGTGCTTCATGAGCGTATCGATATATTCACGCAGTCGGTTTACTATCGTGATTTTTCTGCGTATCACATGTTCATCATCTGCCGTCATACCTTTGTAGAGTACATTGTCCGATATGAATATACCGCCCTTTTTCAAAAGCCGTACACTGTCGTCAAGCATATAAATGTAATGCGCTTTTGGACCGTCAAGAAATATCATATCAAACGATTCGTCATCATCAATATAGGAAAGATAGTCCTTTGCATCGGCTTCTATAACAGTTATTCTGTCGGATAAACCCGCCGATTTTATGTTCTCTCTTGCAATGCGCACCATTTCGGGATGGTATTCGAGAGTTACTATTTCGGCATCGGTGCATTTCGCCATAAGAATGGCAGAATACCCGATTGCACAGCCTATTTCAAGTATTTTCTTCGGCGCTTTTGCGGCGCATATAAACCTCAGTAACTGTGCCGATTCCGGCTCGATTATCGGCACGGCGTTGTCTTTTGCGTATTCCTCAAGCGTGTGCAGAAAATCATCGGTATGCTGTGCCGTGTGCCGCAGATAATCCGTTATATACGGCGGTACAATAGCGTTTTTATCGTATTCAACCATTATTCTTTTGAGCCTCCATATGCTCCTCGTATGTTTTTGAGAAAATATGCTCGCCGTTTTTGCCGAGAACAAAATAATATGCGTCTGTCTTTTCGGGGGACAGAGCCGCCTCAATGCACGCCTGCTCCGAGTTGCAGATAGGACCTATCGGAAAACCTGGGTGGATATACGTGTTGTAGGGCGAGTCTATTTTCGTGTCCTCAACGGAAAGTACGCTCTTGGGCGTACCTAAGATGTACTGCACCGTTGCGCAGGACTGAAAATTCATTCCGGCACGCAGACGGTTGTAGAATACGCCGGCAACCTTTGCACGCTCGTTGGGGTCGCCCGTTTCACGCTGAATAATTGAAGCCATGGTAACGGCTTCGTCAATTGTGAGATTAAGCGCATCGGCACGGTCGTAATACTCGGCTTTGAACTGCGAGTCAAATTCCTTGAGCATCATATTAACTATATCGTGTGCGCTCATACCGTCATCTATGTAGTAGGTAGAGGGGTACAGATAACCCTCAATGCGGTTTTCACGCTCAGGAATATCCTTTAAGAATTTGTAGTCGTAATCATCGGGATTAAGCGCATTGTCAAAATCCTCTGCGGTTACGATACCCTCGCTGACGAGCTTTTCTTTTATCTGCTTAACGGTGTATCCTTCGGGAATGGTTATTTTATTTTCATCACGACCGCCGGAAACCATAAGATTTAAAATATCGTCATAGCTCATTCCGTTTTCAACAACGGCATCGCCGGGGAGAAAACGTCCGTCATATCCGCCCGTGCGTGATTTCAGACGGAATATCATCGGGTGCTTTATAGCACCGCTTTTTTTAAGCTTTGCCGCAACGGCGGCAGAGCCGTCGCCCGAAGCAACCGTAACCGAAATACTTTCTTTAAGCTTTACGCCGTTTATCTCGCTTACGGTAAGTCCCGAATATATTGCTCCCGCAATTACAATGACGGCAATTATAAGAAGAATTGTGCCGCCTTTTTTTCTTTTTTTAGCCATTTTTTATCACCTCAAATATGGTATAACATACATATTGTATACCAAAATCGATAAAACGTCAAGTCCGCGCGCAATTTTGCGCAGTAAAAAGCAACATTATATATGTGCCGTTTCCGTAGAAATAAAAAAATTGGAGCTTTTCATAATTTTTTTTGCTTAATGCTGGACTTTTGGAAGAATTTGTGATACACTATATATGCTACGTATCTTAATATATTTTGAACACAGGTTTGCGTTTGGTAAAAACGCAGGCTTTGATAATCATGTCCTGTGTTCGGAATGAGATGCGTAGCAGCAAGTCAAAGCTGCGTTTTTCAGTGTGTCAGCTTTTGGCTGGCACATTTTTTAATTAATTTATTTTAAGGAGGGCGTTGTTATGTTTGATAACATCGGTAAGAAAATTAAATCATTGGCTAATATTCTGTGTTGGGTGGGGATTGTTGCATATGTATTTATTGCAATAGTAATGTTTTCAATTGCTACAGCTGCATATGATAAAGAACTCTATATCATTCTTGGAATCATATTTTTGTTTGTTGGACCACTTATGTCATGGATAAGCAGTTTTTTTATGTACGGCTTTGGTGAACTTATAGACAAAGCCTGTGATATTGAAAGAAATACGCGTGGTGGAGCAAGAACGTCAGTTGCGCAGGATAAAGTGGAAACAGAGCGTATTGAAAAATTAGAGAGACTACGTTCGCAAGATCTAATTACAGAGGAAGAATATCAACAAGCGCTTGCAAAAGAAGATAACAAATGAGGTGAAGAATGGTGAATAACTTTATTATAAATATTCAAAAGAAAATCAGTGAAAAAACTACTATAATTGTATCTTTGTTTACACTTATCTTTACTGCATTAAGTTGCTTTACATATTTTATGAGATATGGATGGGATTATAACATCGAAATTAGATTCCCGTCATTCTTTGGATTAATATTCTTTTTATTAAAAATAGTCCCACCTGTTTTGTTAGTGGTATATTTAACCAAATTTCATAAAAATCTTAAAGCGACAGGTATTGTTCCTGCGATTTTTGGATTAGTTGCTCTTTATAATCTTTTTGCAATATTGGAACGTTTTTTATATGGTTTTTATGTTTCTGACATATTTGATTTGCTTTATTTTATTTTTAAGATTGTTCTAACGGTTTCTTTTATAGTTGTTTTATCAAATGCTCTAAAAGGAATGCTAAATAAAAAACTTATTACAGTTGCAATGCTGATTGGCATCGTTAGTGAAATACCTCATATTTTAATTTTCTTTTCAAATTTAGGGTGGTATATTTCAGACCGAGCATATCTATATTTATTTACTGTTCCGATGTCAATATTAGGATATATTGGTCTATATACATCTTTGTTGTTATTCGGTGTAACAACTACCCTAAAAACTGATGGTAAAAATTCTCCAGAGCAGTCCTTAAAAATATTAAAAGAAAAATTTGAACTTGGTATGATTACAGAAGAAGAATACCAAACACAGAGGGCAGAAATAATTAGAAACTTGTAAATGTTTTGCTACAAAAACATACATAGATTATTAGGAAAACATATCACGTAAGAAAGTCGTCATGATGGCGGCTTTCTTTTCTGTATGCAAAAAGCAGAACAGCCGAGGAAATTCGGCTGTTCTGCCGTCGCTTGAATTTTATAAGTTTATTGATTTTTTATCGCAAACGGGTATCATTGATGAAAAGTTTTTAAATGCAAATGCACGCACCTGATCACAGCCGTTTGTATTAAGACCCGCTTCTTCAAAGGTGGAAGAAGTTTTTTCGCTGAGGTCTATAATTTTTACATTCACAAGCACCGATCCGTTATAGCTTGCTATAATCAACATTCCCTCATTGCAATTGCTTATCTGAACACTTGATGCCGTAAGCGTGATTTCGGGTATCTTTTCCCAAACCGCATACAGGGTTGTATCAGTTGAGGTATTTAATGTAGTTATTATATCCTTTCCGTTCTTGGACCAGCCGAGGAAGTTATATCCCTCGCGTGTCGGAACGCTTGCATAATCGGAAACGTTTATATCCATACCCGCAGGCAGTCCGACGCTTACAGCCGATCCCGCGCCACCGTTCGGGTTAAAGGTGATAAATGCCTCCTCACAGAGCATAATTTTATCAACCTCGTAATAATACGGATTGTCGGTACTCGGTGATTTTTGCTCGAACGGGTCAATTCGTACCTGCTTTATTGTACCGTTCCAGTTTTTGTTCGATGACAAATCCATAATATAGGTCTTGAAATCGCTTGACGAGGGGAGTAAGGTTGTTGTTACTTTATTATCTTCGCCCCAGCCGCCCTGATCGCTCTTTAAGAAAAACGTTTCAAATGATTTTGTCCCCGTCTGACCGCTCGGCACGTTGTGGCGGAGGTCGGCAACAAGATACTTGTAATCCGATGCCGGAACGTTTATATCACCGCTCAGGAATATTGCATCGCCTGTGGTGGTTTTGTATGTGACTTTTGCAATGCCGTTGTTGACAGTCAGTGTGCCGTTCCATACCTGCCAGCCCTGTTTTGTGTTGTCGTCAAAATCCCATATGAGCGATTTTCTCTCTTTTTCCTTGTAGTTTGCGTAAATTACGGTGTCCTCGGTAAGCTCCAGAGATGTAATGTAATCCGTACTTCCGGGCTCTGTTGAATATCCGAGGAAATCATCATCAACCGCAAGAGCGGTAAGGTCTACGTGCGACCCCGGTATATAGCTATAAACAGTTCCCGTATCGGCAGGATTTGCTTTTACCGTGAGATTTAAGTTTCTGTGCTTTAATCTGATATAGTCTACTCTGAGGTCCGCATAAACATCTCCGACTATGTCAAGGTAAATATTTTTGATATTTCCCGTCCATGCATCCCAGTCGCCGAGACTGAATTTTATCTCGTGCAGAGTTTTACCGTCTGCCATATCCGTTGTAACGGCTTTGTCAGCGTCTCTTTTTCTTACCGGATTTACGTAAGAGGGTTTATCTTCGGTGCAGATGAACAGGTTAGGCATGGAATTTTTGCTGACCTCATCTGCTATAAACCCTACAATAAGACTGTCATAATCGCTTGCTTTGAGGTACTGTCCCTTGGTTACGCTCAATGCATTGTCCTTAAACCGATACCAGGCTCTCGGGTCGTATGTATCGCCGTTCAATAATTTTGAAGTGTATCGCATATAACCCGGCTCGTGTTTTAATATTACATTTTCCTCCCACCAGTCCTCAAGATTATTGTTAAAATCAAAGAAGATGTCATAACCTTCACGGTTTCTTTCTTCTCTCAAGTTTACCACGGCTGAAATATCTTGCATCGGAGCGATATATACGGTGCTGCCTTTGCCTTTTATGGAGGACATATCCAAAAATTCTTTGGTAAACGGAACCCCCGTCACTTCGATTTTAAGGAATGTTCCTTTGTCGTATTCGCCTGTGAACGGGAGAGTGTGTTCCTCGCCGTTTACCTTGATTTTTATTCCGTCCTCGCCGGTAATATTCAGTGTTTTCTTATTACTGTTACCGTCGTCCGTACCGCTGTAGGCAAATACCGCAGTCAGCGAGTTGTCACCCGAAAAAGCGGTTTCGTTGGGATAAACGTTGTTTTTGTCATCTTCAAAATGACTGAACGTGTAGCCGTCCTCGTTGCATACCGCTTTAATTGTGATAGGTTCGGTTGAAATATCTGTAACCGTGTCCGTTGTGTATTCCTGTCCCTCAACCGTAAAGGTTGCCGCAACATCTATGTTCTTTGAGAGATTAACAGATGTAATCATGTTGTTTTCTGCATTGTAAGCTGTTGTAAACGAGTATGAACCGCTATCCAGATTGAAAACGGCACATCCGTTTTCATACTTTACAAACGTTACGCCCTCAGCGCTTGCCGCAGGGTTGCCGCTTTCATAAACAGCGGCGTTTTCATCGCAGGGGAGGTAGAGCGTTGCAGTTGTGTTGGCAGGAACAGATGCGCTGTAAACAAGCGAATTTGTTTCTCTGTCAAGCACCCATTTGCTCTCTATATTACCCCTTATCGACTTGTACGAGCCTTCTGCATACGTGAATGTGCCGCCGGGTTCGGGTTTTAATATAAAGTGCTTGAAAGAATTGCTTGTTTCATCATCTCTTTCAATACCCAAAACGTCACAGAAAAGCCATTCGGAAACCGCACCGTATGAGAAGTGATTATGCGATTCCGCATTTGCGGAGCATGATCCGTCCTCGTAAAATCTCATTGCATTCCAGCTTTCCCATATGGTTGTTGCACCGTGGCTTACGCTGTAGAGCCAGGACGGACGGCTTGTCTGTTCAAGGAGCTTGTATGCAACGTCCGTATATCCCGTGTCGGAAAGAATGGGGTTTAAGTAGCTTAAGCCTAAAAATCCCGTTGTCAGGTGGTAATCGCGTGACTTAATGTCCTTTGCAAGATTTTTAGCCGCTCCGGGGATTTCGTCCTCGTTGAAAAGTCCGAACTTTATTCCGAGCAGATATGATGTCTGCGTTCCACACTTTGTGGTACAGCCGTCATCTTCAAGGAAGTTTTCACGCCATGCGGTTCGGTATTTGTTATAAATATCGGTGTATTTTGCTGCGTCCTCTGTTTTTCCCAATACCTCGGCAATCTCAGCGAGAATTGAGGCGGTGTATGCGCAAAAAGCAGTATCTGTTACCGCTATCGGAGTCTTTTCAATGCTCATCCAGTCGCCCGTCCAGCTTTGGTCACGGACATAATCCGTACTTGTCGATACAAGATAATTCATCCAGTTGCAGATTGTTTCGTAGTTTTCTTCTAAAATACGGGCATTCCCGTATTGCTTGTATATCTGATAGGGGATAATCGCAATTGCGTCGCCCCAGCCGTTGGTAGCGCCCGTTCTGTCGCCCGAACCCCACCAGCCGTTGCCGACAGATGCAGGCGAAACATCGGCAATTATGGTGTTGTTGTAGGAGGTGTCACGCATATCCATACAATATTTCTGATAGAAAGCGTTGACGTCCATCATATATGAGCCTGTTTTTGCAAATATCTGAGCGTCGCCCGTCCAGCCGAAACGCTCACCTCTTTGCGGACAGTCGGTAGGTACGCTTAAAAAGTTATCACGTGCGCTCCAGAGCGAGTTTAAATAAAGCCTGTTTACAAGCTCGTTTGATGACGTAAATGTGCTTGTCTGCTCAAGATCGCTCATAATAAGCAGCGCTTTTACATTTTCAATCGGTATAGGCTCGTCAAGACCTGTTATTTCAAGATACCTGAAACCGTGATATGTAAAGAATGGCTCAAAGGTTTCGCCGTCTGCGTCACCTCGGAATACGTAAGTATCCGTTGCGTCCGCTCTCGGGAGATTACCCGTGTATATTGTTCCGGGTATACCTGTGGCGTTTGCCATATTTTCAAGGTTTAAAATCTCGGCATGGCGCAGCTTTACCGTTGTGCCTGCCGGTGCGGCGGCGGTAATCCGTGCAACGCCGGCAATGTTCTGCCCGAAATCGTATACATAAACGCCGTCCTCCGGCTCGGTAACCGAAATTGCATCGAGCGTTATTGTGTTCTTTATTAAAGGGATATTCTGTGCAATGACATTGGGCGTCTGACCGTTTGAAACGATTTTATTCGGAGCAGAAGCAGCAACGCTTTCCCAAGCACTGTCGTCATAATTCGGTTCGTTCCAGCCGCTCATAGCTTCTTCAACTTGTCCGTCAAACTTAAATCCGTTAAAAATATCATCGTCCGAAATCGGACCGTTTCTGTAGAATTTCCAGGCGTTGTCGGTAACGACAACGTCGCTTGTTCCGTCCGAATATTCAATTAAAAGCTTTGAATATATGTGAAGTCTGCTGCCGAAATTCCTTAACGCTCTGTTCCACCAGCCGTGTCCCAAGTATACGCCGATTGCGTTTTTGCCTTTGTCGTTTAAGAGGTTTGTGACGTCATAGGTCTGATACATAATGTGGTCGTCATATGCCGTCATTCCGGGGTTTAAGTAGCTGTCGGTTACTTTTTTGCCGTTGATAAACGCTCTGTAAATTCCGGCGGAGGTAATATAAAGCCGTGCGTTGGATATGGTTTTGTTTTCATCGGCGGAAAATTCACGTCTGAACATAGGTGATGACTCGGTTACCGTATCGCCGTATCTGAGAACGACGCCCAAACCGTCAGTACCGCTGAGGTCTAACGTTCCGTCGGTTATTGTTAAATCTTTTTCAAATCCGTCAACGGAGGTCCCCGAAAAATCCTCTGAATAAATGATATTTTTGTTGCTGTCTTTAATAACAATATTATCAAACATCATTTTTTCGTCGCCGGGCTTTCTGAAACCTATGTAACCAAGCTCAAACGGCTCTCTTTTCGTCGTTGTTGCAAGCTTGCCGTCAAAATATGTTTTAATTGTTCCCTCAGCGACATCAATTGTCATATGCGCATAGTCGTCAACGCCCCATGTTGTATCGGACGTTATCGGGTGCCATTCAAGGTATCCGTTAAAACTGCCGTTTACGCATGGCTGAGGGAGAAACAATATATTGTTTTTATCGTCTTTGGCTGAAATCTGCCACATATAAAAATCTCCCGAACCCTTTGCGCCGAAAAGGAATGAGGCGGTTTTTGCGACGATTTTAAAATCAAGGTCAATCGTGAAGGTTGTGTCGGTAAAATACCCCGACCCTTTTGCGTCTGTTTTGGTTATCCATTGTGCGTCCGACCAGCCGGAATTCATAAGACCCGTTTCAAAATATGCAATATCGGAAACGGCGGATTTTCCGTCTTTGTCTTTAGCCTCCGCACGCCAGAAATATCTTGTTGACGCCGCCAAAGCAGAACCCTCATACGAAATGTTTGCGGTTTCGTCGGAAGATATTTCACCGCTGTCCCATACGTATGTACCGTTTAAAAGGTTGTCCTCCGAGGCCGCAACGGTAATTCGGTATGAGGTTTGTTTCTGCCCTCTTACGGAGTTGTCGGCAAGGGTATAAGAGAACAGCGGTTTTTCGCTGTCAATCCCGATAGGATTGATTAACCCGTCCGTTTTCATATCCGCAATCCTCATCGTTGATGTCTGCGCAATACCGCTTTCGTTTGCGGCATATCCCAAAACGGGCGTTGCCGATGCGAATATTGCGGCAGTCATTAAGACCGCTAAGGCTTTGGATAAAATCTTTTTCAATGCCATAAATATAAATCCTCCTGTTATTATTCTTATTTTAATTATACCGCATAATATAAAAGTTGCTATGTGCAATGTTATGCTTTAGTATGTCTGATTTTAAGATGTTTTGTTTACAATAACCAAAAACTTGTACTTTTAAGGTATGATTTGCAAATTTATTAAGTATACATACAACAAATTTTAATAAATCGGTTGAAAAAAGAGAAAAAATATTATATAATAAGTATATGTGCAAGTTTTGCACACGTATTAAGGAAGGACTGATATTTTTATGGATTTTAAGAAAATATATGAAAGATGGCTCAATTCGCCGGCGGTGGACGAGGAAACAAAGGCAGAGCTTAAATCGATTTCGGATAATGAAAAAGAAATAGAAGAACGCTTTTACCGTGAGTTAGAGTTTGGTACTGCAGGTATGCGGGGAATACTCGGCGCAGGCACAAACCGAATGAACGTATACAATGTGCGCCGTGCAAGCATGGGCGTGGCAAAGTATGTAAATGACGAGGGTGCGGACGCCGCCCGTGCGGGCGTGCTTATAGGCTATGACACACGCCATTGCTCAAGACTGTTTGCGGAGGAAACGGCTAAGGTGCTTGCGGCAAACGGCGTAAAGGCATATTTGTT
>DJRJ01000103.1:1791-4082 GCA_002438865.1 Clostridiales bacterium UBA6363 | reverse complement strand
ACAACCCGAAGGAATATAACGGATATAAGGTATACGGTCCCGACGGCGGTCAGCTGCCCCCGGAGGCTGCCGATGTTGTTATAAAAGCAATAGACAGCTATGATATATTTGATGACGTTAAATACATCTCGCTTGACGAGGCAAAGGAAAAGGGACTTCTCGTAATTCCCGACAAGGCGCTTGACGAAAAGTTTATCGACACGGTTATAGAACAGCAGTTAAACCCCGAGGCGGTAAAGGAAGTTGCAGATACGTTTAAGCTTATATATACTCCGTTCCACGGAACAGGCTCACGTCCCGTACAGGCGGTTTTGAAAAAGATAGGCTTTAAAAATCTGCTTGTGGTAAAGGAACAGGATACGGAGGACGGAGATTTCCCAACAGTTAAATCACCCAACCCCGAAAACAAAGAGGGCTTTACCATAGCAATCGAAATGGCAAAAGCCAATGACGTTGACGTAATAATCGGAACAGACCCCGACTGCGACCGTGTCGGAATAGTGGTACGTGATGCTGAGGGTGTGTACAGAACTCTTACGGGCAATCAGACGGGCGCACTGCTTGTTGAGTATATTTTAAGGTCGAGAAAAGAAAAGGGCACGCTTCCCAAAAACGGCGTGGTTATAAAGACCATTGTTACAACAGAGCTTGCAACTGCAATCGCAAAAAGCTACGGTATCAAGGTAATGAACGTTCTTACCGGCTTTAAGTATATCGGCGAGAAAATGACCGAGTTTGCAAAAACGGGCAGTCATACGTATCTTATCGGATTTGAGGAAAGCTACGGCTATCTTGTCGGCACGCATGCACGTGACAAGGACGGCGTTGTTGCGTCAATGCTGATAGCGGAAATGGCGGCATATTACAAGACAAAGGGAAAGTCGCTGTATGAGGCACTGCAGGATATTTACAAGAAATACGGATATTATGTTGAAAAGACGGTATCGTTTACGATGCCGGGTAAGGACGGTATGGAAAAGATGGCGTCAATCCTTTCGGGATTGAGAACAAATCCGCCCAAGCGCATAAACGGACTTGACGTAACGCTTTACACCGATTATGAAACGCAGAAGATAACGGATAAAGACGGAAACGAGAGTGAGCTTTCGGGTCTGCCGAAGTCGAACGTTTTAAAATACAATCTTGCGGACGATAAATCGTATTTTATCGTAAGACCGTCGGGTACGGAGCCGAAAATAAAGGTTTATCTCGGAACGTCCGCCGATAATTTTGAAAAAGCAGAGAGTACAATAGAAAATATGCTTTCGGACGTAAAGGATAATATGGGTATAGAATAAAAACCGCCGTGAGCCGCTTTTGCGGCTCACGGATATTTTTAACGGAGGTATAATGTGAACAAAAGAGTAGAAAAGCTTTTAAAAAGCACATACGGAGCGCTTGGATTTTCGCTGTTCGGCGGAGCGGCGTATTTTATGCTTGCGCTGACGTTTGTAATGAATACCACAAAGCACGGCGGATTGTTTTTGCTGTTCGTATTCCCGGCGGTTATATGCGGTGCGGCACTGGTGCTGTTAAAGCTTATTAAGCAAAATAATGAAAACGAAAACACACGTGCAAATGCAATAATATTCTATCTGCATATATTGCTTTTTGTGATAAGTGTGATTTTTGCAGTGTCGGTGTTTGTATGACGGTACTGCACAATATACCGCCGCTGTATGATGAAAATTCAAAGATACTTATTCTCGGCAGTTTTCCGTCCGTCAAATCACGTGAGGTACAGTTTTTCTACGGACATCCGCAAAACCGTTTCTGGCGTGTTTTGAGTGCGCTCACGGGCGAGGAATGTCCTGTGGTGACGGAGGATAAGAAAACGTTTTTAAAAAGAAACGGAATAGCCGTGTGGGACGTTATAAAAAGTTGCGACATAACAGGCTCAAGCGACAGCTCGATAAAAAACGCCGTTCCGAACGATTTGTCCGAAATATTTGAAACAGCGGATATAAAAAAGGTGTTCTGTAACGGAACAACATCTTATAAGCTGTATAAAAGATATATGGAAAAGGAAACGGGGAGGACGGCAGAACTTTTGCCGTCAACAAGCCCTGCCAATGCGGCGTATAAGATAGACGATTTAATAAGGGAATGGAAAAAGATAATGCAAATATAACACACTTACGGCGTTGAAAAAGCCCTCATCGACCTGCAGGTGTTGTGCAGTGAAAGTGCAAACAAGTATGTGTAGGGGACGATGCCTTTCATCGTCCCGAACGCATATTGTACAGAATACGTTTACAATTACCGCAAACCGCCGTAGGGCAGGGGCTTGC
>DJRJ01000103.1:0-1768 GCA_002438865.1 Clostridiales bacterium UBA6363 | reverse complement strand
AAAAGGCTGTAACAAAATCATTTTGTTACAGCCTTTTTATATACTCGATTATCTTATGATTTTCCGAGAAAAAGTACGGATTTGCGTCAAAATATACGTGCGATATATCATCATATCTTACGGTTTTGTGATTTTCTATTTTGTTTTTGCAATCCCATGTTGTGTCAAATATAACCCAGCGACCGTCGACATATGCCTCGTTCCAGGCGTGGTTTTGCTCGGTTGTGGCGGCTGATTCGTCCGTCCATTGCGTATCACTGCCAACGCCCAACGCATATCCCGCAACAACGTTGCAGGGAATGTTTGCACTTCTGCAAAGCGATGCCGAAAGCGTGGCAAATCCCAGGCATACCGCACGGCGTGTGTCGAGAACCTCAACGGCGGAATAGGGCGGAGGAGTTGCGGAATTTACGCTGTCCTCGTCATAGTAAATGTTTTCGCATATCCAGTCGTGTATAGCTGTAAGCTTTTGATAATCGGTCGTACAGCCGGCGGTTATCTGCTCAGCAAGACGTTTGACAACGGCATTGTTTGCCTGTATGGAAACTGTGCTTTTAAGTGCGTCGCTTATGGATTTGTCTTTTTCGTAAAGCGCTTTGTTTGAGTCGTATACGGGTGATTTTTCTACCTCCCAGCCGCTCTCTGTGTGCACTATATATAGGTAGTTATATACCCAGCTTGAAAATTCGCCGTATGCTTTAGTGCCGGCATATACGTCTATTTTCAGCTTGTTTTTGTCGGTGTCGGGTATAGAAATCGTTTTGGAGAATTTGTTGCTATTGTTTACCGACGCCGTTACCTGTGCAAGCTGATTGTCCTCGGTATCGGAAATGTTTATGACAAGATGCTGTCTGTAATCTGAGGATATAATTCCGAAAAGGCGCAGTTTGTTGTTTTCAATAACAGCGCTTATGTTCTCGCTCGGAAAAAAGGTAAGCATCGGACTGTCGGTTATATATGCGTTTACCGCAACATCGGACGGGTCAATCGGCAGTTCCTCGTTCTTTATCAGTGCGATAATTTCGGACGGGGAGGGAATGTGAGAGGTTATGTCAGCCACATATTCCGAAACGTACGATATTCTCGATGTAACGGCAGGCGAATTTTCTTCAAGGGCGGGAAAATATTTGCCGATGTTTGAAAAAAAGTCGGTCTGTGCGTTTACGGTAAGCAGGAGGGCACAGAAAAGCACGGGAATAAGAATTGTTCTTTTTTTCACGCTTTTGCACCTCCGACGGAATTTATTTATATACATTGTAGCATATTGCAAATAAAAATACAATATGAAAAGAATAACATTTTGTAATAAAAAAGCGCTGCGACCTAACTGAATAAGCCGCAACACCTTTATGTTGGAGGCGCCACCCGGATTTGAACCGGGGGATAAAGGTTTTGCAGACCTCTGCCTTACCACTTGGCTATGGCGCCGGGAATAAAAAAACGCAAAATGCGTTTGTTATATATTTATATAAATATTTGGGGGCAAATATGCCCCCGAAATATTTTTTTTGGAGCGGAAGACGAGATTCGAACTCGCGACGTTCACCTTGGCAAGGTGACGCTCTACCACTGAGCCACTCCCGCAAATGGTGCTTCCGGGTGGAATCGAACCACCGACACAGGGATTTTCAGTCCCTTGCTCTACCGACTGAGCTACAGAAGCATATGACTTTTGAAAAACAAAAGTCATTTGGCGATCCGGATGAGGCTCGAACTCACGACCTCTAGCGTGACAGGCTAGCGTTCTAACCAACTGAACTACCGGACC
>DJRJ01000080.1:2031-6587 GCA_002438865.1 Clostridiales bacterium UBA6363 | reverse complement strand
GTCGATTCGGGGAGATGGAAATTGGTTATAAGCGCGTCAATTACGTTGAATTGCTTGCCCGGATATATGAATATATCCGTCCAGCCTGTCTGCTTTTTAAGCGGCAATCCCGATAATCCTGCCGTTTCAAGCACACGCGTTGCGGTTGTTCCCACCGAAACGACTCTTTTACCCGATTGCTTTGTTTTATTTACAAGTTCCGCCGTTTCCTCGGGCAGTATATAAAATTCCGAATGCATTTTGTGGTCGCTTATTTCGTCAGCCTTTACGGGGCGGAATGTTCCGAGCCCTACATGGAGCGTGACATACCCGATATTTACTCCCTTTTTCTTTATCTTTTCCAAAAGCTCGGGCGTAAAGTGCAGTCCTGCCGTCGGTGCGGCGGCACTGCCGGAATTTTTTGCGTAAACGGTCTGATACCTGTTTTTGTCCTCAAGCTTTTTCGTTATATACGGCGGCAGCGGCATTTCGCCGAGTCTGTCCAAAACTTCTTCAAACACGCCGTCATATTCAAACCGCACAAGGCGGTTTCCGTCGTTTACAACTTCAAGTATTTCCGCCTTAAGCTCACCGTTTCCGAACACAAATCTTGCGCCCGGCTTTGCACGTCTGCCGGGCTTTAAGATTACCTCCCACGTATCAAGCGTGTGCTTGTGCAAAAGCAAAAACTCTATCGCACCGCCGGTATCCTCTTTTGTACCGTACAGCCTTGCAGGCAAAACCTTTGTATCGTTAAGTATCAGCGTATCGCCCTCATTAAGATAATCCGCTATATCGTAAAAATGCTTATGCTCTATATCTCCGCTGTGCTTGTCAAGCACCATTAATCTTGATTCGCTGCGCACCTTGAGCGGCTCCTGTGCAATAAGCTCCTGCGGCAAATCATAGTAAAAATCCGATGTCTTCATTAAAATAAAACTCCTCGCTGTTTAATTTGGCATTTTTATGTCCTTCATTGTCATTATAATACCGTCCGCAATGCCGACGGCTACCTTATTCTGATAATCCGCCGAACACATTTTTCTAAGCTCGTCCTCATTGGATATAAAGCCAACCTCCGCAAGTATTGCAGGCATTTTGCACCGCCTTGTCACCGCATGATTTGCGGTTTTTACGCCGCGGCTTTTTGATTTCATATTATAAAGCATTTCGTTAAGCACACGTTCGGCAAGAACTTCGCTTGTTGTGCCGTATGTATCGTCATTGTTTTCGAGCGAATAATAAACCTCCGTTCCGTATGCCTCCGTTGCATCGGCAGAATTTATATGTACGCTGACAAACAATGCCGCATTGCGCTCATTTGCACGCCTTGGCGGCTCGGAAAGGCTCAGCAAAACGTCCGTTTCCCTTGTCATTTCGGCATTATATCCTCTTCTTACAAGAATATCCCTAACCTTTTTCGCTATGGAAAGCGTAAGGTCTTTTTCGTATATTTGTTTTCCGTCAAGCACGCCTACCGCTCCGCTGTCACTGCCTCCGTGACCTGCGTCGATTATTATAAGCTTTGCCGATGACGGCGCCGCAGTATACTTAGGCGGTTCCGTAGGAGATGGAGTCGGCTTTGCGGTTGCCGTCGGCTTGGGCTTGGGCGTTGATGTCGGTTTCGGCGTCGTATTTCCCGATGATGTAACCCTCACAATAAGCTTATTATCCGATATTATTTCCGTTTCATAGTTCTTAATTTCTCCGCTCACGTCTATAACTATCCTTGAACGTTCGCCGTTATCCCCGAGCCGTATAGATGAAATACCGCCCGAATTTACATTAAGATCTGCAAGATTTGCCATTTTAAATCCCGAAAGATCGGTAACCACCCTGTTCGGCGATGACATTGTAAAGGTTGAATATCCGTCCGCACGCTCGCTTGTTTCGATAAGCACCTCAACGGTATTCGAGCCTGTCATTTTGTAAGAAACGTTATCCACACGTTTTTCCGGCGCCGGTGTCTGCACAGGTTCGTCAAAGCTGTAGTTCCTTGAATTTACAAGTATTGCGGCGTTATCACTGTCAAAATCCACAGGTACTTTTATGTTCTCGCTTATAAAGCGCACGGGTACCATAGTTTTTAACTCTCCGCCTTTCATGCCTATAAGCTTCGGCACAACATTGTCGGGGATTGCTTCCCGTACTCCGTTTACCTCCGCCACGTTATCGTTTATATGAAGAAGAACGTCCGTATCGCCGTATTTTACACGTACCGCCTGCGTATTTGAATTATACTTCACCTCTGCCCCAAGCTCCTCAAAAATTTCACGCACGGGAACAAGCGCCCTGTCGTTAAAAATTATCGGCGGCATAGGTAAATCCGTAAGCATACGGTTGTTCACAATAAGCGAAAACATTCTCGTATTGTATTCGTGATCCGCACCGTCATATGTAATTGTCATTGCATTGGCAGTTAAACTGTTTATAAAACACAAAACCATAACCCACACAAACAGTTTAATCCTTTTCATTAAAGTTACACCCCTTATTTGTCCGTAAACTTCATACCGAAATGCTCATACGCACTCTGTGTTGCAATTCTTCCCCTCGGCGTTCTTGCTATAAAGCCGAGCTGAAGAAGATACGGCTCGTACACGTCCTCAATCGTGTTCGGTTCCTCGCCTATCGTTGCGGCAAGCGTATCAAGTCCTACAGGACCACCGCCGAAATTCTCTATCATTGTCTTTATCATACGGCTGTCTATCATATCAAGACCAAGCTCGTCCACCTCCATCATACCGAGAGCTTCAGCCGCCACCTTCCACGTTATTCTTCCATCGTGCTTTACCTGTGCAAAGTCACGCACACGCTTTAAAAATCTGTTTGCAATTCTCGGCGTTCCTCTCGAACGTGAAGCAATTTCCGCCGCACCGTCCTCGTCTATTTCAACGTCAAGTATACCGGCACTGCGCATAACTATTGTTTTAAGTTCCTCCGGCGTATACAGTTCAAGGCGTGATATAACGCCGAACCTGTCACGCAGCGGCGCCGTGAGCAAGCCTGCACGTGTTGTAGCGCCTATAAGCGTAAACTTCGGCAGTTCAATGCGGATTGATTTTGCCGCCGGACCTTTGCCTATGATTATATCAAGCGCATAGTCCTCCATTGCCGGATACAGTATTTCCTCAACCGTTCTCGACATTCTGTGTATCTCGTCAATAAACAGAATATCATGCTCGGACAGATTGGTAAGTATAGCCGCCAAATCCCCCGCTTTCTCGATTGCAGGTCCGGACGTTATGCGTATATTTACACCCATTTCCTTTGCGATTATGCCGGCAAGGGTTGTTTTTCCCAGTCCCGGCGGACCGTATAACAAAACGTGGTCAAGCGCTTCTTTTCGCTCTATTGCCGCCTTTATGTATATTTCCAGATTGCTTTTTGCCTTTTCCTGTCCGACGTATTCGCTTAAGCTCTGCGGTCTTAAGCCCACCTCAATTTCCGCATCCTCGTTTATAAATCCGCCGGTTACAAATCTTTCTTCTTCGTCAAACAAAATTTATCCTCCTAAAACAGCTTTGCAAGCGCTGTTTTTATGATTTCCTCAACGCTCATTGACGCATCTGCGGAGCTGACTGCTTTTTTTGCGTCATTGGGCGCATATCCGAGTACCACAAGTGCGGAAACCGCCTCGCTTAGATTATCGGAAGTGACAATCTCATCATCACCGCCCGTAACCATTTCCTGTATATCCTCGCTCTTAAGCTTATCTTTAAGTTCAAGTATTATACGCTGTGCAAGCTTAGGACCTACTCCCTGCGCTTTTGTGATTGCTTTTGCATTGTTTGTGACAATTGCCGCCGCAAGTCCCGACGGCGATACCGCCGACAATATTGCAAGCGCCGCCTTGGGTCCCACTCCCGAAACCGACAAAAGCGTCATAAACATATTCTTTTCTTCAAGCGTCGGAAACCCGTAAAGGTCCTGTATATCCTCACGGACATACAAATGCGTGTACATAATCGCATCTTCGCCCGATGCTCCCAAAGACTGCAATGCCGAGAGCGATGTGTATATTTTATACCCTACGCCCATAGCCTCGATTACCGCAAAATTTTCGCCCTTATGTGCGATTTTTCCTTTTATATAATAATACATTCCAAAACCCTTCCGAAATACATAATACTACAATTTTTTCGTTATGTCAACCTTCGCCGTTCTGCTCCGAACGCACTCTCGGCGATACTTTTTCATCATTGCCGTTCTTTTCGGTTTTATTTTCTATTTTAAACGGTGTGGGCACGGGAGTCGGACGGGTTTTGAGTTCAGCTTCGAGGTCGTCTATCTTTTTGTTAAGCTCGTCTATCTCGCCGTTTTTCTTTTCCAATTCGGATTTAAGCTGTTCGTTTTCCTCAACCGCACTGCTTACTGCCTGTCTTTTTTCACTATCCGAGCCTGCAATTATTCCCACTGCGCTCACCGCCGCAAATATGAAAACAACAATGCACACAAGCACTATCAGCCATGCGTGCGTTTTCTTTTTGGCAGGTCTTATGTTATACTGTTTCATTTAATCTTCCTTTCAAAATACCCTTACGGCTCTGTTTATCGAGAACAAGTACAGATACGCC
>DJRJ01000080.1:513-2016 GCA_002438865.1 Clostridiales bacterium UBA6363 | reverse complement strand
GTACAGATATGCCTCCGTTACGGGTTTTTTAAGTATTTTCTCGATTGCCTTTTTATACAACTCAAGCTGTACGGCGTATTCCTCGGCTTTCGCATTTGCAAAAGCCTCCTTGTCATCACCTTTGAGCCTGTCGGTTTTGTAATCCACAAGCACTATGCCGTCGCTTTCTTCAAAATAGCAGTCGATAGCGCCCTGTACTATTATTTCATCGCCGTTATCGGCGGAAAGCAAGGGATTATATACATCTGCACCGACCGCAATTTCAAACGGCGCTTCACGATGCAGTCTGCCGTTTGCATATGCGGCAGCCATTCTGCTGCCCAAGCCGCCGTTAAAGAAATCGCATATAAGCTTCGTTGAGATATTTTCGGCGTCCTCTCTGCTTATTTCGCCCATATCGCATATACGGCTTACTTCCTCTTTCACGTATTCCTCGTCCATACCTTTCTTCATACGTATGTACGCCATAACCTGATGATGCGCCGTACCTATTGCCGCCGCTTCCTCCGCATTCAATGCGAATTTAGGCTTTTCGGACATTGTATATTCAGGCTCGAACGCTTTCTCGGAGCTTAATCTCTTAATTTCCGTTACCGTTGTCTTTGACGGCAGACGGCAGTAATCCGAATACGGATATTTATAATTAAGTATCCTGTATATCTCCGTTGCAAAGCCTGCCGTGCTTTCTATGCGTTTAAACTCCCATTCGGACGGATTGTTTAACGCAACTGGTATGAGCCAATCGAAAAATCCCGTTGCTCCCACAGACGTTTCCTCGTCCATTTTACCGTTATGTACCGAACTTTTCCAGTTTTTCATTCGTTCCGAATATGTATCTTCGCTTGCAAACTTCATAACGGCGGTGACTATAAGCTTTTCTTTCGGACGTGTCAGTCCGACATAAAGCTTTCGCAAATTTTCCGACTGGCGTTCCTCACGGCATATGCGCTTTATGTATCGGTATGCCGGTGTGTCGGTATAATAACCCTTGTCGCTGTCGACGTACATAAGTCCTATTCCGCCGTCCTTATGCAAATTCATATATTTTATCGCTTCGTTTTTGCTTGAAGATGAATTTCGCTTTCCCGCTCCGGCAAGAAATACCACGGGAAATTCCAGACCCTTGCTTTTGTGTATGGTCATTATCCTTACCACATCGTGGTTTTCGCCTATTATCTTTGCCGCACCCATATCCTCGGCACGGTTTTCCATACGCTCGATGTACTTTATGAAATTAAAAAGCCCTTTAAAATCCGACTCCTCGTATTCCTTTGCACGCTCGTACAAAAGCCGCAGATTTGCCTGTGCCTCCGCACCGCCTTCAAATGCTCCCATAAAGTCGTAAAAGCCGCTTTCTTCATATATGCTCCATAAAAGTCCCGCAACATTTTTGTACTTCATATACTCACGCCAGCGGTTTATCATATTTATGAAATTTTTGCATTTTGGTCTGTTGTTTCTTTTAACTGCGTCATAAAAATATTCCGTATGCTCTGCCTCCAA
>DJRJ01000080.1:0-502 GCA_002438865.1 Clostridiales bacterium UBA6363 | reverse complement strand
GGGATTTTTGAAAGTTCATCGTCACTGAAACCGCCAATCGGCGAACGCATAACCGCTATGAGAGGTATATCACAGCAAACGTTATTAATAAGGCTTAACAGCGACAGCATAAGCTTTACTTCCTTGCGGTCGAAATATCCGTTATTCTCCACGTATGCCGCTATGCCCTGCTTTTCAAGCTCCTCCGTATATATGTCCGCAATATTCCTTACCGAGCTTGCAAGAATTGCAACATCTCGGCTTAACATATTGCGGTATTGTGCATTTCCGTCCTCGTCCGTACCGCAGAACACACGGTAGCCGTTATCGAGCATAGAGCGGATTTGTGCGGCTATATGCGCCGCTTCAAGACGTTCGTTTTCAATATCTTCAAGCACATCATCCCCGCTGTCGCTTATTACGGGGATAATATGAAATTCCGATTTGTGGTCACAGCCGTTTTCCGTATAATAATCCTTTTCACGGCAAAGGCACTCGTCGCCCTCGTACACAACATCGCCAC
>DJRJ01000048.1:227-6738 GCA_002438865.1 Clostridiales bacterium UBA6363 | reverse complement strand
ATACGCATTATTACCGCCCCGAAGTTTTTGAACGGTATCTGTCCGCTATGAATGACGCATATGTCGGAATAGGAATAACGGTATCGGCAAATACGGAAAACAACAGCATAGAGGTTGTTGACGTGTCGGCAAATTCTCCGGCGGCAGAGGCGGGAATACAGACAGGCGACATAATTACCGCTGTGGACGGCGAGACGTTTGACGGCGAGCATATGAGCGACGCCGTGGAAAAAATCAAGAGCGAGGGTAAGGGCACAAGCGTTACCGTCACGATTGTGAGAAATGGGGAGACAACAGACATAAATGTTGTCCGCAAGGATATTGACAAAGACTCGGTAACGGGCAAAATGCTTGAAAACAATATAGGCTATGTGCGTATAACAAACTTTAATTCCGAGGCGGCAGGCAGTAAACGAAGTACGTATACCGAGTTTAAGGACGAAGTAGGAAAACTTACCGAAAGCGGTATGCAGAAAATGATAATCGATTTAAGGGGAAACCCCGGCGGAGCGTTGGACATTATGTGCGATATTGCCGATATGATAGTGCCGGAGGGGGCAATTACCACAATCGAGTATAAAAACGGAAAGAAAAAGACGTATTCCTCCGACTCGAATGAAATGAACATTCCAATAGTTGTACTTATAAATCAAGACAGCGCCAGTGCGTCGGAGCTTTTGACAATATGCCTTAAGGATTATAAAAAAGCAACCGTTATAGGCACTACAAGCTTCGGTAAGGGGATTGTGCAGTCGGTATATCCGTTCACGGACGGATCGGGAATGTCGGTCACCGTTGCCAAGTACTATTCGCCGAACGGCGTTTGCATACACGGGACGGGGGTAGAACCCGATATAACCGTTGAACTTAGTGAGGAGTATAAAAACTACTATCCCGAATCAATCCCNNAGGGCAGTGATACACAGCTTTCAAAGGCGATTGAGGTCTTAATGCAATAAATTTTGTCAAAATTACTTGACATATATACCGCATAGGGGTTAAAATATATTCTGAGTATTTATGTTTTATGGGAGTGATTATATGCTTATTACAACAGCGCCGAGGGGCACTAAGGATCTTTTGCCCTCCGAGAGCTATAAGTGGCAATATATAGAAGGGGAATTTAAAAAGGTATGCGCTTGCTTTAATTATAAGGAAACACGTGTTCCGACATTTGAGCATACGGAATTGTTTGAGCGTGGCGTCGGCGACACAACGGACGTTGTGGAAAAGCAGATGTACACATTCCTTGACAAGGGCGGCAGAAGCGTTACGCTTCGACCCGAGGGAACGGCGTCCGTGGTGCGCAGCTTTCTGCAGAACAGTCTTTATGCGGAGGCTATGCCCGCAAAGATGTATTACAATATTCCCTGTTTCAGATATGAGAAAAGCCAAAAGGGAAGATTGAGAGAATTTCATCAGTTTGGTGTGGAGGTTTTCGGCGCAAAAGAGCCGACAATCGACGCCGAGGTTATTTCGCTTGCGCTCACATTTCTTGACCGTGTGGGACTGAAAGATTTGACGGTACACGTAAACAGCATAGGCTGTAAGGAATGCCGTAAGGCGTACAATGAGCGCTTAAGAGAGTATTTCAGACCGCACCTTGATGAATTGTGCGAAACGTGCAGGGGCAGATTTGAAAGAAATCCGCTGAGAATTCTGGACTGCAAATCGGAGATATGCCAAAGCATAGGCAAGGACGCACCCGTTCTGCTCGATTATATTTGCGATGATTGCCGTGAGCATTTTGAAAAATTCAAGACCTGCCTTGATAATATGGGTATTGAATATACGATAGATTCGGGCATTGTAAGAGGACTTGATTATTCNNAAAACGGTGTTTGAAATAATAAGCGGAGATTTCACCGTCTGCGGCGGCGGACGTTATGACGGACTTGTGGAGGAGCTTGGCGGTCAGTCAACTCCGGGAATAGGTTTCGGACTCGGAATAGAAAGGCTTTTGTTAAGGCTTGAGGAAACGGGAGCGGTTATTCCTTTGCCCGACCCTCTCGATTTGTACATCGCACCGATCGGGGATAAAGCCTCGGTGTATGCGCAGAAGCTTATATATAATCTGCGCCGTGACGGCATAAAGGCGGAAACGGATCATACGGGCAGAGGTTTGCGTGCACAGATGAAATATGCGGACAAGCTTGGCTGCCGTTATACGCTTGTTCTCGGCGATAATGAAACGGATTCGGGACGTGCGTCTGTGAAGAATATGGAAAACGGCGAACAGACGGAAATTGAGCTTGATAAGCTGTCCGAATTTTTTGCAAAGTCTGAATAATCGAAAGGAATGGTATAATTAATGGATACAATGAAGGGGTTAAAACGTACAAATTATTGCGGCGAAACCGAGGGCGTAGGCAAAACGGTTGTTGTCGGGGGATACGTTCAGAAAATAAGAGATCTGGGAAATCTGATATTTATAGATTTAAGGGACAGAACGGGAATTGTTCAGCTTGCGTTTGACGATAACACCGACAGAGAGGTTTTCAACAAAGCCAAAACCTGCCGCAGTGAGTTTGTGCTTATGGCAAAAGGTACTGTAAGAGAGCGTGAGAGCAAGAATACGGATATAAAAACAGGCAGTATAGAAATATATGTCGATGATTTGAGAATACTTGCAAAAGCGCAGACACCGCCTTTTGAAATAACGGACGATACGAACGTAAACGAGGAATTAAGACTCAAATACCGTTATCTTGATTTAAGACGTTCGGTTTTGCAGGAGAATATTATAAAGAGAGGCAAGATTGCAAAAACGGCAAGAGATTATTTCTATGAAAACGGATTTATCGAGATAGAAACACCTATGATGATGAAATCCACTCCCGAGGGCGCAAGAGATTACGTTGTGCCGTCAAGAGTGCATCACGGAAAGTTTTATGCTCTGCCGCAGTCGCCGCAGATATATAAACAGCTCCTTATGATTGCGGGATATGACAGATATATTCAGCTTGCACGCTGTTTCCGTGATGAGGATTTGAGAGCGGACAGACAGCCCGAATTTACACAGATAGACCTTGAAATGTCGTTTGTTGACGTTGAGGATATTCTTGAAATGGGAGAAGGATTTATAAAGCGTCTGTTTAAGGACGTTATGAATATCGACATACCGACTCCGCTCCCCAGACTTACTTATAAGGACGCAATGGCAAGATACGGCTCGGACAAGCCGGATACAAGATTCGGTATGGAAATAACCGATATATCCGATATTGTTAAGGACTGCGGTTTCGGCGTGTTTACGGGCGCAATAGAAAACGGCGGTTCGGTTCGTGCAATAATTGCAAAAAATGCGGCGTCTGTACTTACAAGAAAAGAAATAGACAAGCTTACGGAGTATACAAAGGGCATAGGCGCAAAGGGACTTGCGTATATCAGATGGTCGGAGGACGAGCCTAACGCAAGCTTTAAGAAGTTTATGCAGAACGGAGAAACGGACGCAATACTCGAAAGACTCGGTGCAGAAAAGGGCGATGTCATTCTTATTGTTGCCGATAAAGACAAGGTAACGCTCCCGACACTTGGCGCACTGCGCTTAAAGGTCGCAAAACAGCTTGATATTATACCCGAGGGTTGGAATTTCCTCTGGATTACGGAGTTCCCGTTCTTTGAATACAATGATGAAACAGGTAACTGGGATGCAATGCATCACCCGTTTACAATGCCTATGGACGAATGTATTCAGTATCTTGATACAGCTCCCGAAAAGGTTACGGCAAAGGCTTACGACCTGGTTCTTAACGGCATAGAATTGTCGAGCGGATCTATCCGTATAACGGATTACGAGCTTCAGCAGAAGATGTTTGAGGCACTGGGACTTACCGACGAGGAAATCGAGGCGAAATTCGGATTTTTGGTAGAGGCGTATAAATACGGCGCTGCTCCTCACGGCGGTATGGGAATAGGTCTTGACAGACTTTCCATGCTTATGTGCGGTGCGGACAGCTTAAGGGACGTAACAGCGTTCCCGAAGGTTCAGAATGCTTCCGAGCTTATGTCGGGCGCACCCGGACCGATAGATGACGCTCAGATGCAGGAGCTTGCGATTGCGGCTGTTGATGAGGAAAAGTAACGGAGGGTAATTGTTATGCAGATGATTGCTGCTACGAAAAATAAAGGTAAAATCCGTGAGATAGAAAATATTTTCGGAAAGCTTGGGATTGAGGTAGTGTCGGCGGAGGATGCCGGTATAGACGTTGAGGTTGAGGAAACGGGCTCGTCATTTATCGAAAATTCCCTTATAAAAGCACGCTCCATAGCTATGTTCTGCGACAGTATCGTTCTTGCGGACGACAGCGGATTGTGCGTGGACGCTCTGGGCGGACGTCCGGGGATTTACAGCGCAAGATATGCCGGCGAGGGCGCATCGGACAGCGAAAAGGTAGCAAAGCTTTTGGAGGAAATGAAAGGCGTAACGGAAAGATCGGCTATGTTTGTGACTGCGGCGGCGGTGGTTTTCCCCGACGGACGTGAGGTTACGGCAATGGGCGAGGTAAGGGGTTATATACTCGATGCCCCCGAGGGAAACAACGGTTTCGGCTATGATCCCGTATTTTACAGCCGTGAACTCGGGAAAAGCTTTGCCATGGCAACGGATGAGGAAAAGAACAGCGTAAGCCACAGGAGCCGTGCGCTTCGTGCTTTGTACGAAAAGATAAAGGATTTTCCCGAAATGGCGGAGAATGAATAAAAGTTTGTGCCTTCGGCACGGAAAGGAACGGTTATATAATGGATATTTTTGAGGAGTATATGTTTGCCGGAAAGAGAACGCCTAAGGATTATTTCATAATAGGACTTATAATAGCCGCTGCTGTGTTGGTTTCGTGTGTTCTTTTCATACTTCCTGTGATTATTGCACAGGCGACAGGCTTTGCGTTTTCGTTCACATTGCCGTTTGTGCTGACGGCACTTGCATGGTACGGAGCGTACAGACTTATGCAGCACAGATATGTCGAGTTTGAGTATACTTTGGCAAATTCGGAAATGGATATAGACAAAATCATCGCAAAGAGAAGCAGAAAAAGACTTATAAGCGTTGATTTTAAAGAGGCGGAAATAGTTGCCGCAGTAGATGACAGCGAGCATAATTCCGCTTACGGAAATACGGATTTCACAGTGTATGACGCATCGGGGAATTATGCGGACGGTGTTTATTTTGCCGACTTTTCATCAGAGGGCAAAAAAATACGCCTGCTTTTCAGACCTACCGAGAAAATTATGGAGGACATAAGAAAGTTTAACCCGAGAAACGTTTTTATTAAGTAATAAAGTCTTAATGACAGAAAGGGACGGGTATAGTTGTGAAGGCTTATTTTGCGGAACAGATGCGGTCGGTTGACCGTGCAGCGGAGGAAAAGGGCGGTATTTTGAGCATTGTGCTTATGGAAAACGCCGCTGCCGCCTGTATGAAAGAGTTGGAGAAGATACCCGATATACATAACAAAAGCGTTGCCGTATTCTGCGGAAAAGGCAACAACGGCGGCGACGGCTTTGTGCTTGCACGCCGCCTGTATAATGCCGGGATTGATGTTTCGGTATTCTTGGTATGCGGAACGGATTTTTCGGGCGATGCAAAGATAAATTACGATATTATCCGAAAGATGGACGTTAATATCGATGTTATTTCGGATACGGAAAACCTTAAATATGTTATAAGAGCGTTTGATATAACGGTTGATGCAATTTTCGGCACGGGAATACACGGCACTGTAAGAGGAATTGCGTATGACGTTATAGACGAAATAAATAAAAATGCAAAGTATGTTTTGTCCGTGGACGTTCCGAGCGGTATCAACTCGGACAGCGGCGAGATATGCGGCGTGTGCGTAAAGGCGGATAAAACCGTTACCTTTGCGGCGTATAAGGTGGGAATGTTAATGTTCCCTGCAGCAGATTTCACGGGTGAAATGGTTGTGGCGGATATATCGATACCGCAGTACATTACCGATGATATTCCGGGTATAACCGTAATTGACAAGGATTTTGTAAACAGTGTTATTCCCAAACGCAGAAACAATTCGCACAAGGGCGATTACGGAAAGCTACTGATAATTGCTGGGAGCCGTGGTATGACGGGAGCTGCATATATGGCTGCCGAGGCGGCAATGCGTTCGGGCTGCGGACTTGTTACGCTTGGAATTTGCGAGTCACTTAACGGTGTGTTGGAGGAGAAAACGACAGAGGTTATGACACTGCCTTTGCCCGATACGGATGGGCATTTGTCGCAAAAGGCGGCAGAGGTGCTTGCCGATAAGATAAACTCATACGATGCGGTACTTATAGGACCGGGATTAGGCAGAAATGATGATGTTAAAGCGGTAGTCGGCAGAGTGCTTGAGGTGTCCAAGGTTACCGTAATTATAGACGCAGACGCAATAAATGCGGTTTGTGCGGATAAGAGTGTACTGTCAAAATGCAGCTGTAATCTTATATTCACGCCCCATTCGGCTGAAATGTCACGGCTGTGCGGAATGGATATTCCCTATATCGAGGAAAACAG
>DJRJ01000048.1:0-181 GCA_002438865.1 Clostridiales bacterium UBA6363 | reverse complement strand
TACGGTGCAGCTGTTATATTAAAAGGACATCATACGATTGTAACAGGTTCAGACCTTACGCAATATATTAATATTACAGGCAATGCAGGCTTGGCGAAGGGCGGCAGCGGAGATGTGCTTGCCGGAATAACGGCGGCGTTTGCGGCAAGGGGTATGGACGAAGCCTCGGCGGCAGCGGCTG
>DJRJ01000029.1:6933-14938 GCA_002438865.1 Clostridiales bacterium UBA6363 | reverse complement strand
ATCCGTCCACATTTCTTCTGCGGGTTCGTAACTTCCCTGTGCAAAAAGTGCGCCGTTTATCGCGCCGATTGACGTTCCGCTGACCGCCGATATTTCGATACCGAGTTCCTTTACCGCACGCATTACGCCTATCTGATACGCACCTCTTGCACCGCCGCCGGCAAGAACCAATCCGTACTTCATATGTGCCTCCTATTCAGTCTTTATCTGCAATCCGTTCATTACGGCAAAAGCCGCTTTATTAAGTTCTTCATCAAAGCTTGCGGTTGTCAGCGGACTTACTGCAATCTCCGCTTCGGGGCATGCCGTCTTTGCGATAACCGCATTTGCGATAACGCAGATATTGCTTACCAATCCGCAAAGCTCTATTTTTGAATAATTCTTTCCTTTAAGATATTCATACAGCTCGCCCGAGCCGAACGTCGGCTTTTCAAAACAACGCTTTCCCTCAAGCGCCGCTTTGACCGCTCCGTACAATTCGTATCCGTCGGTACCTTTTATGCAATGTTTTACGGGAAGATTTTTCCCCTCCTGCGTGTTGAGATAATCCTCCGTATGCGTGTCGAGCGTATACACAATCTCGTCATTCGCATACTTCTGTATTTTTTTCAATATGCCCTCTTCAAGCTCACACGCCTTGGGAAATCCCAGCGTTCCCGACACAAAATCATTCTGATAATCAACCACTATTAATAATTTTTTGCACATAGCATTAATATTTCCTTTCTTTTCCTTTGTATATTAGACGGATTTTTTCCGCAAAGGTTTCATTTGTGCACCAGCATAATCCCGGCAACAATCATACAAATTCCGAAAATCTGAGCAATACCTACTATTTCCCCTAAAAATGCCGCACCCATCACCACGCTTGTTATAGGCTCGAACGTTGACATTATGCCTGCCGTGGACGCACCCTCATACCGCACTCCCGCCTGAAACAGCGGCATTGCGCCCAACGTGACCATAAGCGATATTACTGCCGCATACGACCACGCTTTGCCCGTAAGATGAAACGACAATCCGCCGAACAGCGCACCGAATACGAGCGTTGAAAGGCTCATAATAATCATAACATAAAACGTAAGCTTCATATAATCCATAGTATCAAGTCCCGAACGGTCGATATATATGACATAAAAGCTGTAGAAGACGCCCGAGAGCAATGCAAGAATTATACCCACGGTATCCGACGCCGTTTCTATATCCGCAAAAAAGAAAATCCCCAAAGTTACCGCCACCGCCGCCGCAATTTTCGGCATAGGCATTTTTTCATGATACAGCAGTGCGGAGGCAATGACTATCATAAGCGGATACACAAAATGCAAGGTTGTGGCAAGTCCCGTTGAGATAAAATTATATGACGCATACAAAAGCAGAATGGGTATTGCACCGCCGAAAACTCCCAAAAGAACAATGCTTTTAAGCTCATCTTTCGTAAGTCGCAGAGAAATGCCGTCCGCTTTCATTATTATATACAAAAGCGGCACAGACATAGACGCCCTAAGAAAAGTGAGCGTAATTCCGTTTGCGCCGCCGCTGTAGCTCACCTTTGCGAACACCGGTGCAACCCCGTACAGAAACGCCGACGCTATAAGGCACAGTTTACCTCTTGACATAAAAATAACGCTCCTTTCCGTGAAAAGAGCGTTATTGAATTACAGTTTTTCAAGCTCGCTCATCCACAATTTGACCGAGGTGTCCGACGGCATACGCCAATCGCCTCTCGGTGAAAGAGCCACACTTCCTATTTTAGGTCCGTCCGGCAGACACGAGCGCTTGAACTGCTGTGAGAAAAATCTTCTGTAAAACACTTTCAGCCAGCCCAGTATAAATTCTCTTGTATATTCGTCCTTAAACGCTATTTCGGCAAGCCTTAATATTTTTTCCGGCTTAAAGCCAAACCGCAAAAGGTTGTACAGGAAGAAATCATGAAGTTCATACGGTCCGACTATATGCTCCGTCTTTTGCGATATTTCGCCGTCTTTGGGTGGTAAAAGCTCGGGACTTACGGGTGTATTTAAAATATCCTCAAGAGTTTTCTTTAAAAACTCATTTTCCGTTCTCGCCGCTTCATAATCAACCAGATAACGTATAAGCGTTTTCGGTATTCCGGCATTTACGGCGTACATTGACATATGGTCGCCGTTGTACGTTGCCCAGCCGAGCGCCAGTTCCGACAAATCTCCCGTTCCGATAACAAGACCGCCCGTTTTGTTGGCAATGTCCATCAAAATTTGCGTTCTTTCTCTCGCCTGCGAGTTTTCGTACGTGACATCAAGCTCGTCCTCACTATGACCTATATCACGAAAATGCAGAGTTACCGCCTCACGGATATTTATTTCCTTTAAAGTTACGCCGAGTGAATTTGCAAAATTCACAGCGTTGTTATACGTTCTGCCGGTTGTTCCGAAACACGGCATGGTAACGGCGATAATATCTTTTCTGTCCTTATTTAAGCTGTCAAACGCACGCACCGCCGCAAGCAGTGCAAGAGTGGAGTCAAGTCCTCCGCTTACGCCCACAACGGCTGTTTTCGCACAAGTATGCTCAAGACGCTTTTTCAGTCCCGTTGACTGTATTGTGAGGATTTCCTCACAGCGTTTTCTGCGTTTTTCACTCTCGGTCGGCACAAAAGGAGTTTTCTCAATCGCACGTGTTATCTCCGTATCGCAAACTTCAATGTCCGCATACACAATTGTGTAATCTTCACGTCCCTCGTTCGGATAGGTTGTGGTCTTTATTCTTTCACCTGTTATTTTTTCCAAATCTATTTCCGAATATACGACCGAATTGGTAAATCTTTTACTGCGTGCAAGAATTGTGCCGTTTTCGGCAATTATGTTGTCACCGGCAAAAACAAGGTCGGTAGTAGACTCGCCGTATCCCGCATCGGCGTACAGATATGCACAGTAAAGTCTTGCCGACTGGCTCTTGACAAGCATTTCACGATATTCGTCCTTTGCAATAAGCTCATTTGAGCAAGACAAATTCGCAACAACATTTGCACCTGCCAGAGCATGGCGTACCGACGGCGGCAGAGGAGTCCACAAATCCTCGCATATTTCAACCGCCATACATAAATCAGGTACATTCTCGCATTTTATCAGTATATCAGTACCAAAAGGCACGGAATATCCGCCTATTTTAATTTCGGTTGTTTCAAACATTCCCGAGGCAAAATGTCTTGCCTCGTAAAATTCGTTATAGTTCGGGATATTCTCTTTCGGTATCACCGCAAGCACACGTCCGTTATTAAGCACTGCGGCGCAATTGTACAGGCAGTTGCCGTACACAAGCGGCACGCCTACGACCGCTATGCATTTTTCGGTCTTTTCCGCAATTTTTATAAGTGCGCTTTTCGCCGCACAAACAAGTTCATTCTGCATAAACAAATCCGAACAGGTATAAGCAGTTACGCAAAGCTCCGGGAACACAATTATTTTCGTTCCGTTTTTCTGCGCCGTTTCAAGTATTTCAATTATTTTCTGCGTGTTATATTCCACGTCCGCAACTTTCACATCGGGCGTTGCGCACGCTGTTTTTATAAAACCGTCTTTCATAACTATATCCCTTCAATGTTTATTCTTTATTCTGTCCCAGTATTGCTTTGCGGACTGCTCCGTTTTATTGTCGCCGTACTCATAATATACGGTGTTCTTTATATTATCCGGAAGATACTGCTGTTTCACATAATGTCCCTCAAAGCTGTGCGGATACTTATATCCCGTACCGTGTCCGAGCTTTTCCGAACCCGAATAATGGCTGTCTTTTAAGAGTTCGGGAATATCGCCCGTATCCTTTGTTTCAATATCATGCATTGCGGCGTCTATGGCGCATATTGCCGAATTGGATTTCGGCGCTGTTGCAAGCAGAAGCACCGCCTCCGCCAGCGGTATGCGTGCTTCGGGGAACCCCAGCTGCAAAGCGGCGTCAACGCACGATTTTACAACGGTTATCGCCTGCGGATACGCAAGTCCTATATCCTCCGCACTCATAACCAGTATACGGCGGCATATGCTCTGCAAATCGCCCGCACTCACAAGCCTTGCAAGATAATGTATCGCCGCATCGGGGTCGGAACCTCGCACCGACTTCTGAAACGCACTAAGTATATCGTAATGGCTGTCGCCGTCCTTATCGTACCGCAAAGCCTTTTTCTGTGTTGCACCCACTGCCGTTTCAAGCGTGATATGCATATGCCCTTTATCGTCGGCACGTGCGGCAAGGAACGAAACTTCAAGCGCATTCAAGGCTTTTCGTACATCGCCGTTTGCAGTGTTTGCAATATGCACAAGCGCATCGTCATCAGCCGTTACCGTGTAACCGGCGTAATCCTCCTCGGAGAGTATTTTCACCGCACGCAAAAGCGCCTCGTATATGTCATCTGCATCAATCGGCTTAAATTCAAACACAACACTTCTCGAAAGCACCGCATTATAAACATAGAAATACGGATTTTCCGTTGTGCTTGCAATAAGCGTTATCTTGCCATTCTCCATAAATTCAAGCAGTGACTGCTGTTGTTTTTTATTAAAGTGCTGTATTTCGTCAAGATATAAAAGCACGCCCTCCGGCGCAAGGAAAGTATCAAGCGTTCCGACTATATCACGTATATCGGATACCGACGCCGTGGTTGCGTTTAATTTGCGCAGTGCCTTTCCCGTTTTTTGAGCGATTATATTTGCAACGGTTGTTTTTCCCACGCCGCTCGGTCCGAAAAATATCATATTCGGCACTTCGTCTTTTTCAATTATATTGCGCAGTATCTTACCCTCGCCGAGCAGATGCTTCTGCCCTACGACCTCATCTATACTTTTCGGACGTATTCTGTCCGCAAGCGGTGTTTTTGCCATTACTGTACTCCTAATTTGTCCAAAGCCGCCGATTTTAATTCAGATACTTCCTCTTTTGTAACGGTTGTCATCGGCGACCATTTACATTCTTCCGTTTTGTCAAGATATTCTGCCGTTTTTTTATAGTTTCCCATTGCATAAGCAACAAGCGCACCGTGATAAAATCCCTCAACAAATGCAGGGTGTTTTTCTGTCATAACATTATAAATCCCGTCCGCACGGTCGTACTCGCCTTTGTAATACAGTGCAAGAGCATAATTGTCGGTTATGTCACGGTCGCTGTCATTATACTCGAACGCCTCTTTGCAAAAGTTAAACGTGTCCTCCGATTTTCCGTCACGGTCAAGCTTGAAAAATCCCAAAAGTGCATACAGATACGTTGTCTTAAAACCGTCATTGTAAATCTCCTCGGCGTCGCTGTATGCTTCCTCCTTGTTTCCCAGCTTGAAATACGCCATACAGCGGCGCAGTTTCAGCACGTTTCGTGTGTCGTTCAGGAGCTTTTTTCTTAGCATTCCGTCAAGAAAATCCTTAGCTTTATCAGTTTTCCCGGTTTGCATAAGCAAGTCGGAATATTCAAGCTGTATAACGGAATTTGCACGTCCCGTTTTTATCGCACGCCCGTACGCACGGCATGCGCTTTCCCTGTCGCCCGCAGCATACGCTTTTTTACCTTTTAGCGCCATCATAATCGGATACGCTTTATACACAATATATCCCAAAGCCGCAGCCGTAACAACGGCACCGGCAATTTTGTTCACCGCCCATGCTATTACGGAAACCGTAACAGCCGCCAAAATAGCAATAAAATCCATTTGTCTGCTCCTTTTTGTATAAATGCACGCAAGGGGCGCCGCCTTTTGCCGACACCCCTCGTATGCAAGTTAAAATTCTGCCGTGCCGACCGTTCTCGGGAACGGAAGCACATCTCTTATGTTCTGCATACCCGTTATATACATAACGGCTCTTTCAAATCCGAGACCAAAGCCTGCGTGCTTGTTTGTACCGTATTTTCTAAGGTCAAGATACCATGAATAATCCTCGGGCTTTAAACCGAGTTCGTTCATACGTGATACAAGCACGTCATAGTTTTCCTCACGCTGACTTCCGCCGATAATCTCGCCTATTCCCGGAACAAGCACGTCCACTGCCGCAACCGTCTTGCCGTCGGGATTAAGCTTCATATAGAACGCCTTTATCTCCTTCGGATAATCGGTTACCATTACAGGGCGCTTGAACAGTGTTTCGGTAAGATAGCGCTCATGCTCCGTCTGCAAATCGCAGCCCCATTCAACGGGATATTCAAACTCGTCCGAATGTTCCTTTAAAAGTTCTATCGCCTCGGTGTATGTCACACGTGCAAAATCGTTATCAATTACATTATGAAGTCTTTCGAGAAGTCCCTTATCTATAAAGTTATTGAAAAATTCCATTTCTTCCGGCGCATTTTCAAGGCAGTAGCGGATTATATATTTTAACATATCCTCCGCAAGCTCCATATCGTCGTTAAGGTCGGCAAACGCTATTTCCGGCTCTATCATCCAAAATTCCGCAGCATGGCGTGTTGTGTTTGAATTTTCGGCACGGAATGTAGGTCCGAAAGTGTAAACGTTGCGGAACGCCATACAATACGTTTCAACGTTAAGCTGTCCGCTTACCGTAAGGTTTGTTGCCTTGCCGAAAAAGTCCTTTGAATAGTCAACGTTTCCGTTTTCATCCTTGGGAAGATTTTCGAGATCAAGAGTTGTTACCTTGAACATCTCGCCCGCTCCCTCACAGTCACTGCCCGTAATAAGCGGAGTATGCACATACACAAAACCTCTCTCGTTAAAGAACTGATGTATTGCATATGCGATAAGCGATCTCACACGGAACACTGCCGCAAACGTATTTGTTCTCGGTCTTAAATGTGCTATTGTTCTTAAGTATTCAAAGCTGTGGCGTTTTTTCTGAAGCGGATAGTCCGGCGTTGATGCGCCGTTTACCGTAACGCTTTTTGCTTTCAGCTCAAACGGCTGTTTTGCTTCGGGCGTAAGTTCCAGAATACCCTCGGCGGTTATTGCCGCACCGACGTTAAGCTTTGAAAGCTCCGCAAAATTATCGAGCTTGTCCTGTTCTATTACGATCTGCAGGCTTTTGAAAAAGCTGCCGTCATTCACTTCGATAAAGCCGAAATTCTTTGAAACTCTTATTGTTCTTACCCAGCCTGATATTGTTACTTCTTTGCCGCCGTAGTTATCTGTTTGGCGGAAAAGATTTTTTATAACTGTCTGCATCTTATTATCCTTTCCCCTTTAAATAAGATTTATATTGTTCTCCCTGCATATTTTTATCATATCCTCAGGCCATACGGATGCCTGCACCTCGCCTATATGCGCCTTTGAAAGCATATACATACAAAGTCGGGACTGACCTATTCCGCCGCCTATTGTGTACGGAAGTTCGCAGTTTAAAAGCTTTTTGTGGAAGTCCATTGTAAGTCTTTCCTCACAGCCTGCCGCTTTAATCTGCGACGCAAGCGAATTTTCGTCCACACGTATTCCCATGCTTGAAAGCTCAAAGCATATGTCAAGAACGGGATAATATACCAATATATCGCCGTTAAGCTCCCAATCGTCATAGTCGGGCGCTCTGCCGTCATGCTTTTTGCCCGATTTGAGTTCTTTGCCTATCTGCATAAGGAATACTGCTTTTTTCTCACGCAAAAGCTTATTCTCACGCTCTTTCGGATCGTCGTTTGGGTACATATCCTCAAGTTCCTGCGTGGTTATGAACGTAATATCGTCTGCAAAATTATCCTCAAGTTCGGGATATTTCTGATGAACACGTGCCATGGTCGATTTCATTGCACGGTAAATGCGCTTTACGTAATTTTTAAGCGTTTCGGTATTTCTTTCCTCTTTGTTTATGACAGCCTCCCAGTCCCACTGGTCAACGTACATTGAGTGGAGATTGTCCACTTCCTCGTCACGTCTTATGGCGTTCATATCGGTATAAAGTCCCTCTCCTGCGCCAAAGGCGTATTTTCCCAAAGTCATACGCTTCCACTTTGCAAGCGAATGTACAATTTCAAGAGTTGCTCCCCCGATACAGGGTGCGTCAAAAGATACGGGGCGTTCCACACCGTTTAAGTTGTCGTTAAGACCCGTTTC
>DJRJ01000029.1:5052-6832 GCA_002438865.1 Clostridiales bacterium UBA6363 | reverse complement strand
AATTTTATTGCTCTTTCGGTTTCTCTGCCGTCAAGAGGGCTTTTATAGCCTTTCGGTAATAACAGTGACATTTTTACAACCATTCCTTTCCGTGCCGCAGGCACAAAGCATAAGACTGTATAACATATGCTTTTTTAGTCTTCGTATTCTATACTGTCAAGGGTAGCTTTGAAATTTTTGCGTACCGCCTCAAGGTATTCCTTACGGAGCATTGCACGCTCGGCAATCTCGTCCGCCGTTAATTCAGACGTTTTCGCCTTTTTTGCAAGCTCATTTATTCTATCTATTTTAGCTTTATCCAAAACAATCCCTCCCGATTTTTACACTCAAAGTATATTGTACTATATTATTTGAGAAATTTCAATATTTTTTTGGGACAAATTTCAATTTTTTTGTTTTTTACATACTATACATTACAGACCGAGGAAAGGAGGGCTATGAAATGAACGATTGCTGTGGAAATAATTGCGGTGGTTGCAATTTCGATCTTGATATGATTCTTTGGGTTCTTATTATAATTGTAATCGTAACCTGTATGTGCAACAACTAATACATCTCACTGCTGCGGATAGCCCTTATCCGCAAAACAGGCGGCTCCCCGAAAGAGGAGCCGCCTGTTGCCGTTTTGATGCGGTATGCTTACAATTCCCGGTAGGGGACGATGCCTTTCATCGTCCCGAAATGAAACCACACAATACACGGGATAATGTTTCGGGGCGATGTAGGCATCGCCCCCTACAGATTGCAAATTCGTGCAAATCCGCCGTTACCCTCATTGCCTGTGCAAAAAAAGAAACAAGCAGATTGTGCGCTTTGGGGCGATGTGGGCATCGCCTCCTACAGGCTGCAATTTCATACTAATCCGCCGTTACCCACACAGCCTGTGCGGAAAAGAAACAAGCCGATTGTGCGCTTTGGGGCGATGTAGGCATCGCCCCCTACAGGCTGCAAATTCGCGCAAATCTGCCGTTACCCTCATAACCTGTATGAAAAAGAAATACGCAGATTGTGCGTTTCGGGGCGATGTGGACATCTATCCCCTACAGATTGCAAATTCGTGCAAATCCGCCGTACCCACACAGCCTGTGCGGAAAAGAAACGAGCAGATTGTGCTTTTGAGCTGCGACGGCGTACGAAGGTACTCCGAGCAGGGAAAAAGTGCGAGATGCGACGTTTATTTTTCGCACAGGACGTATTGAATGGGTTCGAGCGACCTGTACGGGTGCGTTTGATTTTGTACGAAATGTATTTCTTTGGGTGACGATATGGCGTTGTATATGGCGGCTTCGCCCGATGGAGGGCATACGTAGTCGCCGAGTCCTGCGCCTATGTCGGCAGGGCATTTTAAATATTTTGCCGCAATTGCGGTGTCGAAGTATTTGAGTCCTTCGGTGTAGTCGGGGCGCCAGCCGTAAAGCCTGCCGCAGTTTTTTGTTCCGCCGAGATCCGCCATCCACGGTATAAACATATGGCACTGTGTTGCAACACCCGAATGTGCCGCCATATTGCAAGCCTGCATTCCGCCCATACTTCCGCCGCTGAACATAAAATCCTTTCCGTTAAGCAGAGGATTGTCCTTTATAAATCTCAAAACCTGCATATCACGTATAAATACCTTTGCCCAGTAGGTTGTTTTCGGATTTTTGTTTTCTTCGTTGCTGAAGCCGAACTCCTTTAGTTCTCCGTTTGCGAGATTATCGTAATATTCGTCCGGCTGACGGTTGTATATGGAATGTACGTTTACGGACACATTCATAATGCCGTCCTCGGCATTGTATTC
>DJRJ01000029.1:4340-4982 GCA_002438865.1 Clostridiales bacterium UBA6363 | reverse complement strand
TCACTGCCCGTAGTTTTTATGCGCATATCGTAAAGTTCAAACCCGGGAAATCTTTCGTCCTCAAATTTTTCCTTAAAAATTACTTCCGGCTCTGTTTTTGCGGCTTCGTCCCTTATCCACTGCCAAAATTCGAGATAATCGGACGGTTCCTCCGTACCTGTAACGATTTTATCTATATCTGCGCCTGCGCCGCCCTCGAATATGTCTATGCCGTCTATTTCCTTTTTGTCCTCATCGCAAGCCTTTGCAATAACGTGAACAAATCCGTCACGGTTTACGGATGTGTCAAAATAAAACCAGCCGTCCTCCGAAGGCTCGGCATAGCCGTCTGTTTTTACGCCGTCCTCGCCCTCGCAAGAATAGTATATGTACGGAACGGGCACATCTTTATCCTCGGTTTTGACCTTGAGTTTGAAAGTCATCACCTCGCCCGCTTTGTATTCTATAGAATTTTTTGTGGTCGAACCGACAAAATACACGTTGTTTGTTTCGGATATTCCTTTTAGAAAATCACGTACCGCTTTTTCTGCATTCATAAAGTTTTCCTCCGCTTTTTTCTGTAATTATATCACTACAGTTAAACAGTGTCAACAAAAAACTCCCGAATGTACCGGGAGTTTTTGCAGACAAACCGTTTGAGGT
>DJRJ01000029.1:0-4326 GCA_002438865.1 Clostridiales bacterium UBA6363 | reverse complement strand
CTCAAGTTTAAATCATTTCTGATGACAGGCTCATGTCAATCAAAATATTCTATTTGCGCAACATCCACGCCACGTCCCGCAACACGCACACGGAATTCATTTTCCGACCAATTGAGCGGATAGCCGTCAGGCTTGGTTATTATTTTTATATTTTTAATGCGCCTTGCCGTTTTTATTACGGGAATTACATAATAATATTCGTTATTATCTATCGCAATAACCGAGGTATGCTCACCCGTTCTTATTTCGTTTAAGGTACATTCCGCACCTCCGCTCACAAACGAAGCATTGACCGTTTCGTTTATCTTTTTCGCAATCGTTTTTATGTATCCGTCGGGTATGGGAGAAAATTTCAGCGGTCTTACCCAGCCTGCTGTATCGGGATTAATCTCGTGCATAGTGTCGGTATCGGGGATATATTCCGCCTTTATCACTCTGCCGCCCGTATAGCTGTCTATAAGCGCTTTTTCGTTTTGCGGTAAAAGCGAATAATTCGTCACAAGAATATCGCCGCTGACATCGCCGAGATGCGAAATGTCAGCCGCTCCCCATATTGCCGCACCGGCACGCATAAGAGCCGCAAGCCATTTTGCGCTGTGATACGTTCCGTGTTTGATAAACGAGTCAAGCTCGTTTTCCATACGTGCGGCGCTCCATATAAACACTGCTCCCTCGGCAGACTGCATTTCGGGCGTGTATCCGTTGTCAATACAAAGGCGTATAAAATCCCAGTCGGACTTATTAAGCGCATCACCCAGACAAAAATGCGGGCCGTCCGTTATGGGTTTCCAGCCGTTTTTTCCAAAGCAAAAATGCGTGAAGTTTGCCGCAGCGGCACGCTGCATTGCCGTCGGCGCATGGTGGATAACGTTCCACTGTTCCTGATTGTCCCATATCATAAACAGCGGCGTTATTTTCATATTTTCATTATTCGCACAAACCGACATAAGGTTTGCGACAAACTCGTAATGAATCATTTTTCGTTCTTCATAACTTAAGGTATATTCGTGATTATCCTCATAACCCAGTACAGCAAGATCAGACGATACGTCCTCAACTATAAAGTAGTCCGCACCGGCATTTTCTATTATTTTATAATCCGCACCGTAGCGGTAAACCGCCTCCAAAGGATCACGTGTCCATGCGCTGTTTACCGCAACAGACGCACCTGTTTCCTTTATACCTATTATTATCTTTGTTAGAAATCCTCCCCAGCGGCGGCGGTAAAAAGCAATCCATTCCGCACGGCGGTAACGTCCGATATACGACGGTATATCTTTAATTTCCCCGGGGATTTCAATGCCCGACTGCTCTATAAGGTCAGATGAAAAATCGGCAAACCATATCGCATCACGGGGCGAAGAAATGCCGTCCGCAAGCTGAATACCGTCAAAGCCGTAATCCGATATAAGCTCACGTATTTTTTTCAAAAGAAAATCTTCGTAATACGTCCCGTCCGCAAAACGCTTTATCATAATGGGCGCACCCATACCGTCGTCGCACGGACGATCTGCCAAAAGCTCGGGGTGCATATCGGAAAATTCCGTTTCANNCGGCTCAAGGTCAAAAAAGCTTGCAAACACGCCCACGCCCCTGCTCTGCAGAGTTCTTACAAGGTTTCTTAAATCATAATTTGTCCAGTCCTGGCGCTTTCTCTGATCGTTTTCGGCATGACCGCAATACGAACACACGTATGGCGGCAAAACATATTCGCTGTCCATTCCCTTGTGCAGATTTGCGAAATCCACGCTCGTCAGGTGCAGCGATACGCTGTCGGGAACAAATCCGAGCGTTTTCAGATATTCGTCAACTCCGAAATCCTCCGCATTTTTTTCAAAGCCTATAAGCTCTATCCAAACCGAGTTATGAAAATTTTTATTGCTGTCATTGAAATAATTGCCAAACTTTCCGTACATAATATTCTCCTCACACTATTGCATAATTGATTTTAAATTTTTCGCATATTTGTTTTGTCCGTTCAATATCCTCCGCTGTCGGCTTTTTAAAATCGTACGTATATTCACGTCCGACAAGTCCGTACTTTGCACCGGCAAGCTCATTATACCCCAAAAATTCTATTTTTTCAACATTCTCCGCACCGCTTACAAATCCGCACAGTGCCGTAAGATTTTCCTCATCGGTATTTATTCCGTGTATGAACGGCACACGCACGGTACACGGCACGCCCGATTTAAAAAGAATACGTGCATTGTCCAGAATAAGCGCATTGTCCGCTCCCGTGTATTCTTTATGTTTTCGGGCGTCCATTATCTTCAGGTCATAATACACGTAATCCGTATTTTTCAAAACCTCACGCCACTTTTCCGACTCTCCGTACCCCGATGTTTCTATCACACGGTTCATCTTGGAGGTCTTTTTAAGCACCTCAATCAGAAAATCAGCCTGCATAAGCACTTCTCCCCCCGAGAAAGTCAAACCTCCGCCGCTTGTGCGGAGAACCGGCTCGTATTTCAAAAGACGTTTTGCAAGTTCGTCCGGCTCCGTCCACGTACCGCTTGTGCGTATAAGTCCTTTTGGACAGCTTATAATGCACTTTTGGCACAATATGCACCTGTCGGGCGAAGGACAGACTTTTTCGCAGATACCGCAGTGTACACAGCCGTTGGGATTTTTCAATATCTGCACTTTATGCTCCCAGCCCTCGGGATTGTGACACCACCGGCACCGCATGGTACAGCCTTTAAAAAACACGTTTACACGTATTCCTCCGCCGTCAAAAACCGCAAATTCCTCGATTGAGAAAATCAGTCCTTTCATATTCCATACTCTACTCTCTTTATTATCTGATTCTGATAGCACTTGTCAAGCTCGACAAAATGTCCGCTCCACCCCCACACACGCACTATCAAATCCTGATATTTTTCGGGGGCTTTCTGTGCCGCAACAAGCTTTTCATGATTTACCGCATTTATCTGCAACTGATGTCCGCCCTGATTTATATATGCACGAACAAGCTCCGCAACCTTTTTCACGCTGTCGGGCGTTTTAAATACCGTATCGTGAAGTTCGAAGGTCATCGGTCCTCCGTTCGACGTACGCAAAAGATTTTTCGGAGCAAACCCCATAAGCACGGACAGCGGACCCGAATTTGTCATAAACAGCGCCGGTGAAAAGTTTGCCGGCAGATACTCTCCTGCTGTTCGTCCGTCCGCAGTCGCTCCCAAATGCTCGGAATGCCATACGTAATACATAGCCGTTCCCGTTCCTGCACGGAATATTCCGCCACGCTCGTTTTTAATCCCCTCCAGAGAGTCCGCAAATATTCCCAAAAGGCGGTTGCCTATTTCGTTTGCGTTTTCGTCACGTCCCATTTTGTCAGCCTTATTTCTCAAAATATATTTAAGTTCCGCATCATTTTCAAAATTTGTTTCCATTCCCGTCAGCAGACGCTCTTTTGTTATTACCCCTTTTTTGAAAATAAGGCTGTCTATTGCGGCTATCTGATCAGCTCCGCATGAAAGTCCCGTGCCGTGAAATCCGTAATTATTATACTTTGCCCCGCACGAAATATCACGTCCGTTTTCCATGCAATGCGCCGTAAGTATCGACTCAAACGGTGCAGGCTCTATGTACAGATTTTTTACCGCCTCCGTCATTTCATGTGCTTTTTTGAAAATTTCCTCACGCACAAACGCAAAAAGCTCCTCTGTATTTTCACATTCGTTAAGATGATTTACCACCGCATTGCGCACAAGCTCCGCAATTGGCATACCGCCTATGTTCGGAATATCCATCGCCTCGTTCGGAATAATAAACTCCCAGCAGGCGGCGATTGTATAGTTTCTTGCGTCCTTCGTTTCATACCCCCAATGCTCAAGACACGGAATTACAATATCATCGTTTGCGTACTGCGGAAAACCGAGTCCGATTTTGGTAAGCTCCGTTCCTTTCTCGTACAATTCAATCGGCGTATTCTTATTTACACGCAGATTTATCTTCGGGTCTATCCGGCGTATCTCACGGCTTGCGGTGAGCGCCATTAACGTAAGCTCGTTCACTCCGTCACTTCCGTCGGGGAGCATACCGCCCAGGACTATGCTCTGCCCGTTATCGCCCCACGCAAGACTGTAATACAAATCGGAATCGAGATTGAACGATAAAAAGAAATCCTCGATTATTTCAAGAGCCTCATCATCCGTCATTCCCTTTTCTTTATCCGACTTATAGAACGGATAAAGCCATTGGTCAAAACGTCCGACCGTATTATGATAGCACCACGACGCCCAAAGCGTAAAATGCAATAATCTGAAAAGCTGTAATGCCTCAAGCATTGTTTTTGCGCCGTCTCTTATAATGCGTGAAATC
>DJRJ01000034.1 GCA_002438865.1 Clostridiales bacterium UBA6363 | reverse complement strand
TGTTAGTTCTAACACAAATAAGATAATTTATTATACCACATATTTATCGTTTTTTCAACAGTTTGAGTATAATTTTTCGGATTTTGTAGAAATTTTAATTATGATCAGCCGATTCGATGAACTTTTTAATAAAACAGATGACAAACGCAAAAATCCATGGTATAATATAGGGGAAGTATTGATAGAACGAAAGTGAAACCGTACAAAATTAAATGAAACTACCAATAAAAAAATGAAACCGAAAGGCTTTTTTACAACCTTTCGTGTAATTCTATCAGTGTACGGGTACAGAGGCAACCAAAAACAAGCCGTAAAAAAAATTTTACGGCTCGTTTGGAATTGTTATTTAATTTTTCTTACCGGTATCCAAATCTCCGAATGATAGTTTTCGTCCTGCGTGCCCTTGGGGTATTTGCTCACGTCATCATACATTTCTATGCAATAGCCTGCCGCAAACTCGTACTCCTTAAGCGCAGGGAGCCATTCGGAAAAAATCTTTTTGTTTACGTCCTGCAATGCCTTCGGCATAGGCCCGTCGCACGAAAAGACCGCCCACGTAAACGCCGGTACGGTGCGTACCTCAAAGCCTTCGGGTACTTCTTTTTCCGAATTATATGCGTCCGCAATCAGATATTCAAAATCATTTCCGCCCATCTTCTCGTCGATGTTCACTCCGAACATTCCGCATACATACTTGCCTTTTCCCGATTGGTAATGCTCCTGCCAGAACTTCGGAATTTCCTCCTTGCAGGTTTCGTACGAAAACCTCCTCGGATTGCCCAGTACCTTAAAGCTTTCCTTTTTTACGATTTTGTAGTTCATAATATAACCGCCTTTCAATGAAATATTAATTTTCAGCGGTGCAAAGGTTTTTATCATCACATTTCCCTTTTGCACTTTTGAAGGCGATATTCCGTGAAATCTCGTGAACGCTTTTGTAAACGAGTCGGGCGAGTCGTAGCCGTACTTTAATGCCACATCGATAACCTTTGCCTTATCCGCCAAAAGCTCGCCGCCCGCAAGCGCCAGTCTGCGGTTTCGGATATATTCCGCAACCGTATAGCCGCAAAGCATAGAAAACCCCTTTTGAAAATAAAACGGCGACATATACACGCACTCCGCCGCATCTTCTGCGGAGATATTTTCCGTTATATGCTCCTCGATATATTCAATTGATTTTTCTATTGCCTCCAGCCAGTTCACGTCTATCACCCCTTCGCCTTGAAAACATTATATCATTGCCGTATGGTGTTTTCCCGATATTATTTGCACACTTTTGTCCGTTCGTCTATATCGAGCATCTTATTGACCGCCTGCCCTTATCCGCTTATTTCATTATATATTCTCACAAGTGTTGCAATAGCCTGTTCGGTGGTATATAAATCCTTTGGAGCAAATCTGTTATCGCCCACGCCCTGCATAATTCCCATATTGCAGATAACTTGAACATTATTCATTGCCCAATCGGAGATTTGTGCGCCGTCTGCGAAATCAAAATATATTTCGGTTGCGGCTGAATCCGGATATATCTTTTTTATCAAGCGATAAAGAATTGTTGCGGCTTCTTCACGGGTAAGAGAATCATTCGGTGCGAACTCCGTTTCGGATTTTCCTTTTATAATATCCATTGCATTTAACACGCCGATATGTTCATTATCCGTATCGGTAAAATGCGATTTTATTACATCAGCTGAAAAAGCTGATGCGTCAAAGCTTTCAATATAGTTAAATACAAGTTCGCAAAATTCCTCACGGGTAATAAATGCGGTGTAATTATATCTTCCGTCTGTTTTGATTATATTTAATCTTTTTGCCTCCGATACCGTTCCCTTTGCCCACGGGGAAATAAATCCGGTATATTTTGCCACGCCGTAGTTTGCTCCGTCCGAAACAATAAATCTGCCGTCGTTTTTATAGCTCCACCAATTCAGTCCGGCTTCCGAATTAGATTTCCATTCCGGATTATCAATAACTACTTTCCCGTTTGTGTCAATAAATTTGCCCGGTTCAATTTGAGCTATACCGCCGTAAAATCCATTTGCCCATCTGCCAGGATTGAAAACAACCTCACCGTTTTTATTTATAACCTCGTATGCACCATTGACACGGTTCTCCGCAAAAGCAAGTCCATCGGAAAAAAGCGAAATCATTCCGTAATTGAAATCGGTAAGTTCCTTACCGCTTATATCATAATAGCCGGAATGTCCGGAAGATTTTTGAACGGCAACAATCCCCTCGGATATTCCCCATATGTTTGTATTCTCAACAGGAATTACAATATTCCCGTCATAATCCAAAATCCCGTATAAAGCTCCGTATTGCTCACTGTCATCACGATTGTTCTGTACAGATACCTTTATCAGATTGTAATCTTCATACACCGTTTGCGGTTCTGATTCATCAAGCTGTTTTATCATTTTTCCGTATTTGTCTAAAAGACCGTATCGGGAAGTTTCCTGTGCAGAATCCTGTGTAACTTTGTATGCGCTGATTTTTCCGTTGTCATTATGAAGCGGATATATCCCGTTATAAATGAAATCGGCAACAGTATTTCCGTCACGGTCGATAAGTCCGTACTTACCGTTCATAATTGCTATTGTTATTCCGGTCTCTGTGTCCGTGAACGGATATATTTCATCAAACACAGGCTCAATAACAGTATTAAAGCCGTTATCGACAGCACCCCATTTGCCATTTTCGCTAAATAACAAGCGCCCGCCGGCAAATGTTATCCCGAATCCCCAATTCTTCGGCGGCTTAAATTCTTCATACTCCAGTACCTTGACAAGCTCTCCCGAATATGTATATACGCCGAATTCGCCCTCACAATACGAAAACGGTCTGCCGTCTTCATTTGAATCCGTAAGATTTACAATCACATAATCTGCCACATCTATTATGCTTTTATCAAATTTGCTGAGAACCGTTCCGTAAGGGTTTATAATGTAGGATTCGTTATCTTTTCTCGCCGCAGCAGCTTGTTCATTGAAAAATGAGCCTATATAATCGTAATCATCTGAAAGTTTTTTGCCGTCCAAGCTGTAGAGTGCGTATTTCCCCTGCTTGTCGCAGGCAACATAAGCATTTTGCAGTCTGTAAATATTGTTATACTCAATCGGAAGTATATATTCGTAATTTTGAACCTCATCAGCAAATACAGCTGTTGCCATTGAGCAAAGCATTGCAATTGCTAAAATAATTGATAATAATTTTTTCATTGATGCCGTCCTCCTCAGTTCCTTTCAACAATTTAATAATGTATCTGTACACTTATTTGTAAATATAGTATGCTTCATATCAATTATAATATATATATACCGTTTTGTAAATACATTTTCAGTAATTCAAACCAGTGTTTGCTCTTATTTAAAAAAACCGCTTGGCACATTCGGTAATCTGTGTTATAATACTGGTAATTTATAAGGAAGTTAAAGAAATGAGTACATTCACAGACAGGTTATCTTTTAGGTTGTGAAACAGATGAGCAGTTTGACTTTCCCAAAATTGAGCGAATAATTGCCCGCAATGCTTCCAAGATGACAATACAAGAGAAAAAAGAACTGATTAATGCACTATTCGGTGAATAATAAGGAGGTGTATTTTATTTGACACTAAGCAACGCAAGATATGAGGAAATAAAAGAAACCGTTGTTGACTTATTTGAAAGGCTTGATATACATTGTACGCCTATAAGCGGTTTTGAAATAGCAACTAAAATGGGAGTTAAGGTTATTCCGTATTCGGCATATCCTAAAACTACGCAAGCGCTTATGATAAAAAGAAGCGAAGATGGGTTTTCGGTAAAAAAGAAAACCGGCGAATGGTATGTGTTTTATAACGACAGCAAGCCGTATGGCAGGATAAACAATACAATTATGCATGAGGACGGACATATTATACTCGACCACACCGAGGACAGCGAGCTTGCAGAGGCAGAAGCTAAATTTTTTGCAAAATTCGCTCTTGCGCCGCCTGTTTTAATACACAAGCTGAATTTAAAAACTCCATATGCCATTGCAGAACGTTTTGAAATAAGCTGTGAGGCTGCTAAATATGCATTATCATTTTATAACAAATGGCTGCAATACGGCGGAAAGTATTATACAAAATACGAAATAAAGCTTTGTAATCTTTTTGGTATTGCCATTTAATAAAAGGGGGAATTGATATGAGTACATAAATAAAAGAAAAAACACATTAAAAACTGTTGGCGCAGTAATTTAATGTGTTGATCTCGGATATGCTGAAAGCACACCTTTTACCTATGGTTATATTTTAGCATATCCGTAAAGAAAAATCAATATAGTTTAGAAAATTTTTTGTGATTTTTATTTACGGAGGTACTACATGATAAAAAAACAATTTAATAATTATGACATCTTTCATGCGTTCTTAGTAGAAAATGCTGACTATGAAGGATATTTTGAGTTGCCGAAAATTAAGACAAGTAATCTTATACCCAAAAAATTAGTGCCGTTTTCAAAGGCAATGGCAAACACGCAGACTGACTTTGACTGCTGGGTTATGTTTTATGAGCACGATATAAAATTTGAACGCTTATGGCACAATCCCAAGCGGTATCTTACAAAGCTTAAAAAGTTTAAAGGCATAATTTCACCCGATTTCAGCTTGTATCGGAATATGCCGCTTTGTATGCAAATATGGGATACGTACAAAGGAAGAGCTTTATCGGTATGGCTGCAAAATAACGGGGTTGAAATTATACCTAATGTAAGATTTAATGATGAACGTACATACGAATTCTGCTTTGACGGAATTGAAAAATTTAAAACCGTTGCAGTAGGTACTCACGGTTGTATAAAAAGCAGGATTGATAGAGATTATTTCAAAAAAGGTCTTTCCGAACTGGTTAAAAGGCTGTCGCCGAGGACAATTATTGTGTACGGCAGTGCACCTGATGATATTTTTAAGAAATATCGGGATATCGGCATAAATATAATGCCTTTTGAAAGTGAATTTTCAAAATCCAGAAAGCAGGTGACTGCTTAATGGGTGCAGGTGCAGGCGGTAATTTTGGAAATACAAAAGGCGGTCGTTCTAATGCTCAAATTCATCAAGGTCGTCAAGACAAGCATATAAAAGGCACAAATAACTATAATCAACAGAGAGCAAATGGTAAAAACCCCAGCATTCTAACTTCAAACCCAAATAAACTTTTAAAAGAAGGTACAGGAAAAGGAAGAATGACAACGCCCAACAAAGAGACTGTTGATTACGGGAGAGTAATCGGCAAGTATTATGACAGAGAAAGTGGTAAGTACTATAATACAACAAGAGCCACTATCCACTATGACAATAAAGGAAATGCTCATATTGTTCCGGCAAGACCAAGAGGATTTAAATAATATTAAGGAGGAAAAATCATAAATGAACAATGAAAAATATTTAGCTCTTATGAGTGCTTTGAATTATTGTTATGATAACGAAAAACAATTAACTATCAATTGGAATAATGGCTTAATTGTTTCTTGTACATCCATAACAGGTGAGTATGAAACAGATACCGAGCCTGGTGACGAAGATTATATCGGGGAATATGCAGCTGCTGTCGGCGATGTAAAAGTATTGCAACAAGGCACTGACAGTAGTGTTGAGATATATAATGATTGTATCGAAATATCTTTAAAATGTATTCCTAAAAAAGTTTCATTAGAAGATGGCACAGTCTTATGGGAAAAAGACGATTAAGCAAAAAATGACATATATGAAAATGGAGAACAAACATATAATGTTTGGCTTACATGTGGAAGCATATTTCATTTTGAAAAAAGAGAAATATCATTTGAAAAAGATAACGTACCATCATTGTGTACGGCAGTGCACCTGATTATATTTTTAAAGAATACCGGGATATGGGCATAAATATAAAGCCTTTTGAAAGTGAATTTTTAAAGTCCGGAAAGCAGGTGACTGCTTAATGGGTGCAGGTGCAGGCGGTAATTTCGGAAGAACAAAGGGAAGCGGCAAAAACATTAATAATCCTATTGTAAATAATAAAAGAGTGGGTTCGGCTCGAAAATCCGATCCTCATCACTCATTCAATAATATTATTGATAATTACGTCAGCAATGCGAAATCGTTTACATTAAAAGGCGGAGACGGTAATACAAGAACATTATATCAACTGCAAGGAAGCTTAAATGGTAAAAACGGTATATTTGAGTGGATTTATGATAGTACAAAAGGAGTGACTCACAGACGCTTTATTCCAAACGGGAAAATAACAGGACGACCAAATTCAAGATGAAAGGAATGATTGATAATGTATAGCATAAACTTTGACAGATATTTTAATTTAATAAATTGGAGCTGTGTTTATTGGGGAATACAAGAACAATTGATAGAGCCTGAAAATGCTATTATATACGCCAATAAGGTAATTGAAAATAATCCTAACAGTGACACTCCGGAAATAATTGAATTATTAATTGTTGATAAAGCAGATCGAAATAATGTTTTACCTTTAATTGAAAGAATGTTTTCCGGTAAGCAAAATTTAGATAAGAAAAAATCAAACGCTTTAAGAACTCTCAGATTTATTCTTTTACTTGAAATCCAAAAAAATGCAACTAATAATCAAGATTTGTTAGATGAAATAGAAGAAATTTATGTAGATTTTGATTATCCTTCAGATATGGAAGGTTTTATACCGTATATGCCGGTTCAAGATGATGAATATGATATTTCAAAGCACTCAGCTCAAGAAAATATACAACATCTTGTAGATAAATTTAATATGTTTATTGACGAAGAATTCAACATAGTAACATCTTTAAATTTATAGAGCATTGAAAAATCTCTCAACAGAGATGCGGAAAAGCCGTGATACATCTGCTTTGTTCGCAGATGTATCACGGCTTTTTATGCCTTAAAATCAAGGATTGCTTTTTATTTCTCTATTTTCAAAATTGTAAACTCAACCGTGCCGCCGGGAGTTACGGCTGACACTTTATCGCCTGCGGAGTGGTTAAGGCATGCTGCGCCTATGGGCGATTCGTGCGAAAGCTTATTCTTATACGGATCAGCCTCCGATGTTCCGACTATCTGGTAAACCTGCTCCTGACCGAAAATATCGAGAGTTACCTTTTTGCCGACCGTTACCACGTCAAGACCCTCGTCTTCAACTATCTTTGCATATTTGAGCATATACTCAATCTGATTTATTCTTGCCTCGACCTCTGCCTGTTCGTCTTTTGCGGCGTCATACTCGGCATTTTCCGAGAGGTCGCCGAACGAACGTGCCTCTTTGATTTTTTCCGAAACTTCCTTTCGGGTTACATTTTTAAGCTGGTCAAGCTCTGCCTCAAGCTCCTGCTTGCCCTCTTGAGTAAGTACAATTTCCTTTGCTTCTGCCATTTGCTTTTTCTTCCCTTCTTAAAATCTGTATATTATGACTATTATATAATTTTATTGCGTAAATGTCAAGTTTATGCTTGCAGTGCGAATATTTTTTATGTTTTTCGGCAAAATAAACGCTGAAAGGGAGTGTTTATTTTGAACCGCACGGAACTGCAAAGTGATTTTTACAAACGCTACGGCGTATCGAAAAACAGGCTTGTTTTCTCAAAAGCGGGGCTTTTATGCACGCTTTTGGGACACAGTGAAATAGAAAACAGCGAATTTATGTCCTGCACGCTTTCAATGTGCGTAAAAACCGCCGGCCGTCTGCTTGCAAGCAATGCCGTAAACCTGGAAAATACACAGACGGGCGTGTGCAGTGTTATACAGACCGCCGATATTGCTTCCCACAACAAGTACTTGTACGACATTGTTCAAAAATTCGGGCATATCCGCCCGTTCGGTGCGGAGATACTGTATGACAGCAGTATTCCCGAATTTCTGCCGCACAATATTGCACTGCGCATTTCCGTTCTTAACACTCTTTTAAAGATTGCCGATACCGAAATGCCGCCTGCTCAAAAGGTACAGCTGTGCGCCCATTCGCACAATCCTGCGCCGTATATTGCTGTTATGAACTCACGCCATGGCTGGTGCAGCAGTGTACGTGGACTTGAGTGTACAAATTTCCCACTGCCGCTTACGGGATACAAAATCCTCATTGTTCAGTCACGCACCGCAAAACCCGATAATCACGCCGCTGTTACAGCGTCGGCATTTAAAAAACTGCGGCATATTTATCCGCACGTAACGTCATTTAACGATATAACATCGGATATGCTCGATTATGCACGCACCAAGCTTAAAAATCCCGAAATAAAGTACGTACGGCACATTATTTCCGAAAACGAGCGCATAATCCTTGCCAAAGCCGTGCTTAAAATGTGCCGTATCAAGGATTTTGCAAAGCTTGTGAACGACTCGCAAAAATCAATTGAACGCCTTTGGGGCTGTGAGGGCGAGCATATGTTTTTAGCAGACAAAATATGCGAAAATCCCTCATGCTTGTGCGCCCGTGAATGGCGCAACGGCATTTTTGCCATAGTCGAGGACGGCAGCGAGGACGGAATAATAAATATCCTGCGCCACGATTTTAATTCCCGATGCGGATATTTTCCGCATTTTTGCATAGCCGATACGGGCGGTACGGAATGAAAATTCCGTACCTTTATTTATTCAAAAAATCCTTCATTTTCTCCGCAAAGGATTTTTTCTGCTTGTAATTGCTGTCCTCGTCAAATTCACGCAAAAGCTCTTTCTGCTTTGACGAGAGGTTTTTCGGTACTTCAACCTTAACGGTTACATACTGATCTCCTCTGCCCTTTCCTCTTATAAACGGAACGCCCTTGCCTCTTAATCTGAAGCGTGTTTCCGACTGCGTACCCTCGGGAATATCATATTCCACCGCACCGTCAAGCGTAGGCACGGTAAGAGTTGCGCCCAAAGCCGCCTGCACGAATGTGATAGGCATTTCAAGGAATATATCGTTGTCACGGCGCTTGAAAATCTCATGCGGACGTACACGGACGGTAATAAGCAGATCGCCTTTTGGACCGCCTTTTTCACCCGGCTCGCCCTGTCCCGTGAGCTGGATTGTCTGACCGTCGTCTATACCTGCCGGAATATTTATCTCAACTGTTTTCGATTTGCGCACTTTACCCGTTCCACGGCAGTCACGGCACGGGTCTTTTATTATTTTACCCGTTCCCTGACAATGCGGACACGTTGTAACGTTCGTCATATAACCGAGGATTGTACGCTGTTGTGTCTGCACCTGTCCCGTTCCGTGACAGTTCTGACACGTCTGTGCGGACGTACCGGGCTTTGCACCCGTTCCGTGACACGTATCGCACGTATCCATTTTGGTTATGTTTATCTTCTTTTTACAGCCAAAAGCTGCCTCCTCAAAGGATATATTAACTACCTGTCTTACATCGTTGCCACGCCTGGGTCCGTTTCTGCGTCCGCCGCCGAAACCGCCGAAGCCGCCGAAAATATCGCTGAATATATCGCCGAAATCATTGAAACCGCCGCCGCCTGCGCCCGCACCGAAGTTGTGGTCAACGCCGGCATGACCGAACTGATCGTACTTCTGACGCTTTTCGGGGTTTGACAGCACCTCATACGCCTCGTTTACTTCCTTAAATTTCGCTTCTGCCTCTTTATCGCCCGGATGTAAGTCAGGATGATATTTTTTGGCTTCTTTTCTGAACGCTTTCTTAAGCTCATCGTCCGATGCGCCCTTTGAAACGCCAAGCACCTCATAATAATCTCTTTTCTCTGCCAAATTTACTCACCCACCTATTCTTTACTGCCAAAAGGGCGGAAATGTATCCGCCCTTTTTCAGAAAGCTTATTTATTGTCGTTGTCATTATCTACTTCACGGTAATCCGCTTCGTAAACGTTATCTCCTGCCTGTGCGCCGCCGTTTGCCTGCTCTGCGCCTGCACCCGGCTGTGCTCCGTTCGGAGCTGCCTGCTGATACATCTTCTCGGCAACGGCATAGAATTTCTGCTGTAATTCCTCCGTTGCGGCTTTGATAGCTGCCGAATCAGTACCCTTTAACGCCTCTTTAACCTTGTTTATTTCAGCTTCGATGTCTGATTTTGTGCCGGCGTCGATCTTGTCGCCTGCGTCCGTAAGAGCTTTTTCACACTGATATACAAGCGACTCTGCATTATTTCTCGTGTCTACCTCTTCCTTACGCTTTTTATCTTCTTCGGCATACTTTTCGGCTTCTTTTACAGCCTTTTCTATATCTTCATCGCTGAGGTTTGAAGATGCGGTTATTGTAATCTTCTGTTCGTTGCCTGTTCCCAAATCCTTTGCGCTTACCTTAACAATACCGTTTGCATCAATATCGAAAGTAACCTCAATCTGCGGTACGCCTCTCGGAGCCGGAGCAATACCGGTAAGATTAAATCTTCCGAGCGTCTTATTGTACTGTGCCATTTCTCTTTCGCCCTGGAGAACGTGAACTTCAACGCTTGTCTGTCCGTCTGCGGCTGTTGAGAATATCTGCGATTTATTTGTAGGAATTGTTGTGTTTCTCTCGATAAGCTTTGTGAACACACCGCCCATTGTTTCGATACCGAGTGAAAGCGGTGTTACGTCAAGCAGAAGCACGCCGGTTTCTTCGCCGCTGAGAACGCCTGCCTGTCTTGCCGCACCGATTGCAACGCACTCGTCGGGGTTAATGCCCTTATGCGGTTCTTTGCCCATTTCTTTCTTTACAGCCTCCTGTACGGCAGGGATTCTCGATGATCCGCCGACAAGAAGAACCTCATCTATCTGCGAGCTTGAAAGACCTGCGTCCGACATAGCGTTTCTGATGCAGGTAAGAGTTCTGTCTACCAGATCTGCGGTAAGCTCGTCAAACTTTGCTTTTGTAAGAGTTATATCCATATGTTTCGGACCCGATGCGTCTGCTGTGATGAACGGCAGATTGATATTTGAGGTCGTGGTTGTCGAAAGTTCTATCTTTGACTTTTCGGCAGCTTCCTTTAATCTCTGCATAGCCATCTTATCGGTTGACAAATCAACGCCGTCCGACTTTTTAAATTCCGATACGAGATAATCCATAATTCTCTGGTCGAAATCATCGCCGCCGAGGTGCGTATCGCCGTTTGTTGACAATACTTCAAACACGCCGTCGCCTATTTCAAGGATAGATACATCGAATGTACCGCCGCCGAGGTCATATACCATAATTGTCTGATCCTTGTCGCTCATACCGTAAGCAAGAGCTGCGGCTGTAGGCTCGTTTATAATTCTCAATACTTCAAGACCTGCGATTTTACCTGCGTCCTTTGTTGCCTGACGCTGTGAGTCGTTGAAGTAAGCAGGAACGGTGATTACCGCCTGTGTAACGGGTTCGCCGAGATAGCTTTCCGCATCGCTCTTTAACTTTGCAAGAATCATTGCGGAAATTTCCTGCGGTGTGTATTCCTTGCCGTCAATCGAAACCTTTTCGGTTGTACCCATTTTTCTCTTTATTGACATAATTGTTCTGTCTGCGTTTGTAACAGCCTGACGCTTTGCAACCTGTCCGACTATTCTCTCGCCGTCTTTCTGGAACGCTACAACCGACGGGGTTGTTCTTGCGCCCTCGCTGTTGGTGATAACGTTCGGGTTACCGCCCTCCATAACGGCTACACAGCTGTTTGTTGTACCTAAGTCTATACCAATAATCTTTCCCATAATAAATTCCTCCTAAAAAATTTAGTTTGCTACTTTTACCATACTGTGGCGGATAACTCGGTTATCCTTGTATTTATACCCGCGCATAAATTCCTCCACAACGGTGTTGTCATCTATAGAATCGTCCTCAACGTGCATAATTGCGTTGTGTACGTTAGGGTCAAACTGTTCGCCCTGCGCTTTGATTTCCGAAACGCCGAGCTTTTCAAGCACTTCGTAGAACTGCTTCATAACCATCTCAACGCCCTCTTTAAGCTTTACGGCGTCCTCCGAGGTTACTTCTGTCTGCAATGCTCTTTCTATATTATCGCCGATAGGCAGAATTTTTTCCACCGTATCGATAACGGCGTCCGCATAACGGGCGTCCTTTTCACGCTGTGAGCGCTTGCGGAAATTATCAAATTCCGCATACAGACGTGTGTACTTTTCCGTCTGCTCCCGAAGCTTTTCCTCCAAATCCTCCTTGGGAGCCTCCGTCTCTGCGGCGGTTTCGTCTGTTTCTTCTATGATTTCTTCTTCATTCTTATCTGTCATTTTCCCATCTCCCCTCATTATTCATCATTGATGTAATACCCGAGAACTTTATCTATCTCCGCCGATATAAGATCAAGGCTTGCGAACACCTTTGCGTAATTCATACGCTTGGGTCCTATTACGCCCAGCTTTCCGACGGCTTTATTGCCCAGCGAATAATTTACCGTGACAAGCGAACAGTCGTTTAAGATTTCAAGGTCGTTTTCCTTGCCTATTTTCGCATTCACGCCCTTTTCGGAGTCTGTTCCGATTATCTTTTTAAGGTTTTCCTTATCCTCAAGGAAATTGAAAAGCTCGCTTGCTTTTTCCACATCACGGTATTCCGGATATTTTAAAATGGACTTTGCGTTGTTTACGTATATTTCGGTGTCCTCCGCAACGGTTATTGTTTCGTAAACGAAATTCATTATATTGATAAGCACCTTCGGGTGCAGGTTAAGTTCGGATTTTATCTCCGCCTCAAGCTCCTTTATCTTATCGAACGTAATCTCGTTTGCGTCCAGTCCGCAGAGGTTTTTATTAAGAATTTTTGCAAGTCCCGCACACGTATCGGAATCGATGTCAATGTTTATAATCTCGTTTCTCACCGTATGCGTAACGACTATAAGCATCACCTGGTTTTTGCCGATAGGCACAAGGTCGATTTTGTTTATGCGGTCGCCCGAGCCGGACGGCGCCGTAACAACCGTTGTGTAATCGGTAAGCGCAGAAGCTATAAACCCCGCACGCCTGATTATTTTCTCAAGCTGATTTACCTTTGTTTCAAGCTCACGCTGCAATCTTGCGATTGCCTCCATACCGATCTGGTAACGCTGCATAAGCTGATTTACATAAAACCTGTACCCCTCGTCCGACGGAACACGTCCTGCGGAGGTATGAGGCTGTATGAGGTAACCCATCTCCTCAAGGTCTGCCATTTCGTTTCGGATAGTTGCGCTCGAAAGCCCCAAATCCTCTTTTTTTGAAATGGCTCTCGAGCCTACAGGCTCTGCCGTGCCTATATATTCATCAATAATAGCCTGGAGGATTTTTCTTTTTCGTTCATTTAAGTCCATTATCCTCACCTTCAACAAATATATGCTTTTCTTTGTTAGCACTCGTCAACTATGAGTGCTAACAAGTATAATTTACCACTATCAAACCCGTATGTCAAGTGATTTCCGCATATTTCACAAATTATTCACAATTTTAATAATTATTAAATAAACTCGCACATTATTGAGTTTGACACGTCCGCACCCTTTGCGGTCAGGCAAAAGCGCCCGTTTTCGGCTTTCATAAATCCGCCGTTTATAAATTTTTCAAGCTGATTTTTATAGGTTTCGGCAAAGCTTTTATTAAATCGGCGCATAAACTCCGCTTCGCTTATTCCGCATCGCATACGCAAACCCATAATAATAAATTCTTCGATTTTGTCCGCTTTGGTCAGCACCTCGGTATTACGGCAATATTTTCCCGAAAGATATTCCGATAAACTGCTTGTATTTGAAAAGCGTTCGTTTCCTATATATGAATGTGCCGCCGTACCGAGTCCGATATATTCTCTGCACTGCCAGTATTTTTTATTATGACGGCATTCAAAGCCGTCCTTTGCGAAATTGGAAATTTCGTATCGGTTAAATCCGTTCTGCGCCAGTTTTTCCGAAAGCGCCGCATACATATGCCTGTCGCTGTCCTCATCGGGGAGGTTTAACTGCCCGTTTTTGTAATCCTCCGCCATAGGCGTTCCGTCCTCTATTATAAGGCTGTATGCGCTTATATGCATAAGAGGAAGCTCAAGCAGGCGGTCTGCCGTCTTTAAAAGCATTTCCTCCGTCTGCGAGGGGAGCGCCGTCATAATATCGGCATTGATGTTTAAAAATCCCAGCTCGTGCAGTCTGCAAACTGTATTATATGCACTGCGTGCGCTGTGTATTCTTCCGAGCGTTTTCAGCTCATTGTCATTAAACGACTGCACGCCGACGCTTATGCGGTTTGCTCCGCTGTTTAAGAGCGTTTTGATTTTTTCATCATCAAGCGTGCCGGGGTTTGCCTCGACGCTGAATTCATAATCGGAGGATATATTGAAATTTTTAAAGCACGCACCGATAATTTTCTCCAACTGTTTCGCACTCATAACGGTGGGCGTTCCGCCGCCGATAAATACGGTGTCTATGCCCTCGCCCCGATATTGCTCCATTTCACACATCAGCTGCTTTACATACAAATCAAAGCAATCGGCTTTGTCCGCAAATGAAGTAAAATCGCAATACCTGCATTTTTTTACGCAAAACGGAATATGAATATATAATCCTTTCATCATTTCTCCTGTAAGACACAAAAAACAGGCTGTAAAAAAACTTTAAAAGTTTTTTTACAGCCCTTTTTATGCTCTGTTAATCGTCGTCCTCGTCAAAATTAAATTCAAGCTCTATTTCCTCATGACAGTTCGGGCATATAATTCCTTTTTCTTCGTCAAGCATATCGAAGTCAACCATTACGTCCTCACCGCAATTGGGGCACTGAATTTCAAAGAGGTCGTTGTCTGCGCCGTTTGTATCGTCATTGAGCCAATCGTCGTCCTCGTCCTCATCTTCGTAATCGTCATCCTCATCATCGGAAAAATCGTCCTCGCCGTATATATCGTCGGCAAGCCACGAAAGCTCCTCGTCAATATCGCCAAGGATTGTGTCTGTCTCGTTCTGACTTTCCTCAAGCGCATCTATTTTATCAGCCATTTCATCAATCACTTCAAGCATTTTTGAAATAAGCTTACCCTCGTCGCTTTTGGGGCTTATGTCGAGTCCCTCGGCGAAACCGCGCAGATACGATACCTTTTTTGATAAATTACTCATAGCAATCGGCTCCTTTCAGCTTGCAATTACTTGTTTACACGCTCCATATATTCGCCTGTACGTGTGTCTACTCTGATTATGTCGCTGCCGTCAACAAAAAGCGGAACCTGAATAACCGCACCTGTTTCGAGTGTAGCAGGCTTTGTTGCGCCCGTAGCAGTATTTCCCGCAAATCCCGGCTCTGTCTCCGTGATTGCAAGCTCTACGAATGTGGGCGGTTCGATACCGAACACGTTGCCTTTGTATGAAAGCACCTTACATACGTCGTTTTCCTTAACGAACTTCATAGCGTCGCCGACCTGATCCTTGCCTATCGGAATCATATCGAATGTTTCCTGATCCATGAAGTAGTAAATATCGCCGTCTGAATACGAATACTGCATATCCTTTCTTTCAACAAACGCTTCCTCGAATTTTTCCGTAGGTCTGAATGTTTTTTCAACTACCGAACCTGTGATAACGTTCTTAATCTTTGTTCTTACGAAAGCGGCGCCTTTACCCGGCTTAACGTGCTGAAATTCAACAATCTGCCAAACTCCGCCGTCAAGCTCAAACGTTTTGCCGTTTCTGAAATCTCCTGCTGTTATCATTTTTATCTCCTCCTGAAAATCTTTTGTTAGTCATATAGTATTATTCTACCTTATTTTACGCAAAAATGCAATACTTTTGCGCAAAAAAGTTGTTTTCGCCCGTAAAAAGCGTGTTTTTCTGCTGTTTACGGAATAAATCACCGCAGAATTTCTGCGGTGATTTATGTGTGTTATGAAATGCAATCAGCCAAGGCTGAAGAAAAATTTCGCAGATTGTGCATTTAAGCGAGCGACGCATATGCCGATATGCGAGCGAGTGCAAATGTGCGAGATGCGGAATTTTAATCAGCCTTTAACTACGATATTGACAAGCTTATTCGGCACTGCTATTGTTTTTATTACGGTCTTTCCGTCGATAAGGCTCTTTATCTTGTCGCTGTTCATGGCGGCGTTTAATGTGCCCTCCTTGTCAAGACCTGCGGCAATCATAATCTTATCCTTAATTTTACCGTTTATCTGCACTACGATTTCTACTTCGTCATCAACTGTTTTTTCATCATCATATTTGGGCCATTCGTGTACGGACAAAAATCCGCCGTTGCCGTATTTTTCCCAAAGCTCCTCGGTAATATGCGGAGCAACGGGGTTTAAGAGCGTAATAAGCGTCAGATACTCGCCCGTTGTGACAGAACCTTTTTTCGTGAACTCGTTTACAAGGCTCATCATTGCGGCGATAGCCGTATTGAACTTCATTCTCTCAAAATCTTCGCTTACTTTCTTTATTGTCTTATGCACGGATTTTTCAAGGTCGCTGCTTAATCCCTTTTCATCTGTCAGAATACTCTGCAAATTCCATACTCTTTCGATAAACTTGTAACAGCCTTTGAGTCCCTGCTGTGACCACGGCGTAGCCTGGTCAAACGCACCGATAAACATTTCGTATGTTCTGAATGCGTCCGCACCGAACTCGTCAACAACCTCATCGGGATTTACGACGTTTCCTCTGGACTTTGACATCTTTTCGTTGTTCTCGCCCAAAATCATTCCGTGCGAGGTACGTTTCATATACGGCTCACAGGTCGGAACAACGCCTATATCGAACAGGAACTTGTGCCAGAAACGTGAGTACAGCAAGTGGAGCGTGGTATGCTCCATACCGCCGTTGTACCAATCCACCTGATTCCAGTAGTCAAGCGCCTCTTTTGACGCAAGAGCGTCCTTATTGTGTGCGTCCATATAGCGCAGGAAATACCAGCTTGAGCCTGCCCACTGCGGCATTGTGTCCGTTTCACGGACAGCCTTGCCGCCGCAGCACGGACAGGTTGTGTTTATCCAGTCATACGCTTTTGCGAGCGGCGATTCGCCGTTTTCGCCCGGCTCGAATGTATCCAGTTCCGGCAGAACGAGCGGCAGCTCGCTTTCGGGAACGGGTACCCAGCCGCATTTATCACAGTGAACGAGCGGAATAGGCTCGCCCCAGTAACGCTGACGTGAGAATACCCAGTCACGCAGTTTGAAGTTTACTTTTCTCTTTCCGAGACCCTTTTCCTCGAGCCGGTTTATCATTGTCGGGATTGCTTCTTTTACGGGGAGTCCGTTAAGGAAATCGGAATTTACCATATTACCGCTGTAAACATCGGTATATGCCTCCTCCTGAACGTTTTCGCCGCCCGAAACAACCTCGATTATCGGCAGATTGAATTTCTTTGCAAAATCCCAGTCACGGCTGTCATGAGCAGGAACCGCCATAATTGCGCCCGTTCCGTATGTTACGAGAACATAATCCGAAATAAATACCGGGAGTTTTGCTCCGTTTGCCGGGTTTACGGCATAAATTCCCTCAAGCTTAACGCCCGTTTTGTCTTTTGCAAGCTCCGTTCTTTCAAACTCGGACTTCTTTGCGGCTTCGTTTCTGTACGCCGTTACCTCGTCCCAGTTTGTGATTGAGTCTTTCATTTTATCTATAAGCTCATGCTCCGGCGACATAACGGTGTATGTTGCGCCGAAAAGCGTATCGCATCTTGTTGTGTAAACGGTCATAACGTCGCCGGTGCTTAATGTGAAGTTTACCTCCGCACCCTCGGAACGTCCTATCCAGTTTTTCTGCTGAGTTTTTATTTTTTCAAGGTAATCCACCTTGTCGAGATCGTCTATAAGGCGCTGTGCGTATGCCGTGATTTTAAGCATCCACTGGCTCTTTCTGCGCTGTACGACTTCGCTTCCGCAGCGTTCGCACACACCGTTTACGACCTCCTCGTTTGACAAGCCGACCTTACAGCCCGTACACCAGTTTATAGGCATTTCCTGCTTGTAGGCAAGTCCTTTTTTGAACAGCTGTAAGAATATCCACTGCGTCCATTTGTAATATTCGGGGTCGGTCGTGTTTATTTCTCTCGACCAGTCAAATGAAAAGCCGATCATTTTAAGCTGACGCTTGAAGTTTGCAACGTTTTTCTCCGTTACGATTTTCGGGTGAATTTTATTTTTTATTGCATAGTTTTCCGTCGGCAGACCGAATGCGTCCCAGCCTATCGGATAGAGGACGTTTTTACCCTCCATTCTGCGCTTTCTCGCAATTATATCCATTGCGGTGTAGCTTCGGGGGTGTCCTACGTGAAGTCCCTGTCCCGACGGGTACGGAAATTCAACCAAGCCATAGAATTTCTCTTTATCGGAATTGTTCGAGGCATGGAATATTCCTGCCTCCTCCCATCTGTCCTGCCATTTTTTCTCGATATTTTTATAATTATACGTTTCCATTTCTCTGCTCCTTTGTATATTTATTCTTCTGTTTCTCCGGCATCGTCCCATAGTCGTTCTATGGCATAGAACTCACGCATTTCCTGCTGCATTACGTGCACAACCACATCGCCGTAATCCATAAGTATCCAGCTTCCGCCCCGATACCCCTCCGTATGGCGCACTTCTTCGCCCGCCTCGGCGAGCTTTTCCTCAACTTCGTCCGCACACGCCTTTACCTGCACGGTCGACTGACACGATGCGATAACGAAATAATCGCCGAGCGACGTCTGTTTTGCCACATCAAGTATTTCTATTCCGGACGCTTTTTTGTCCTCCAGTGCGTTTTTTATAATCTCAAGTTTTTTATTAATTTCCATCAGCCGTTTCTTCCTTTCGTATCAGCATATCGTTCCACGCATCGAGCGTGTTCGGGTGTATGACCGCATTTTTCGCAAGGTTAAAGCCTATGCTTTGCCCCAGTGCCGTCAAAAACGCACGGTCAAGGTCTTTTTCTGCTGTTTTTCTCAGAATATCCACGCCGTCAAAATCCCTCAACGGCTCAATCATATCCGCAATATATATTATTTTATCGAGTTTTTGCATATTTGCACGTGCGACCGTGTGATAACGTATCGCATTTAATATTTCCTCATCGCAAACGCCGAATACACGCCGTGCCACCTCCGCACCGAGCGGTGCATGAATGACCGCCGGGCAGGCAAGCGTTATTTTATCGAGCGTAATTCCGTATTCGGTGCACAATTCTTTTTGCCTGTTAATATCAAAACCTTTTGCGCAGTCGTGCAGAAGTCCTGCGATATACGCCTTTTCCGTATCCGCACCGTACAGCTTTGCCATTTTGACAGCCGTACCGCACACGCCTATGCTATGCTCGTACCGCTTGGGTTTGAGCATAGGCTTCAATTTACTTTTCATAAATTCCGTTTTCATTTATATACTCCCAAACGCTGTCGGGTATCATACCTCTGACGGATTTTCCCTCTTGTATGCGCTCACGGATAACCGTAGACGAAATATCCGTAACGGGTGCGTCTATAATGCGCACATCACCGCCGTATTCGGACAGTATGCGGTTTTTGTACTCCTCCGTTTTTTCGGCGTTTTCCCTCGGATACACAAGCAGAGTACACAGCTTTACTATCTCCTCGGGCTTGTGCCACGTTGAAAAATCACGCGCGGAATCGCCGCCTATTATAAAATACAGTTCATCACCCCGATACAATTCGTGAAGATGTTTTAGTGTATTTGAAGAATATGAATATTCGCTCAAGTTTACCTCGTAATCATCGGCACGAAACCCGCTCTCGCCCGAAACCGCACGCCGTACCATTTCATGGCGTATGTGCGCATCGGGAAGATTTTGCGTGCGCTTATGCGGAGGGTTTCCGCTTGTCATAAATATGACCTCGTCCAGACCGTACTGCTCCATTGCACGCCGTGCAATCTTAATATGCACGTTGTGTACGGGATTAAACGTACCGCCCATTATTCCGTATTTTTTCATTTTCTCGGTATTTCTATCTTTCTTTTCTTCACGTCCGAGGACTGACGGTACAAAATAAACTTGTTACCTATCGCCTGAACGGGTACGGCATTGAGTTCTTCCGCAATTTCGTTGCACGTTTCCTTTGTATCGAGAAGTGCCGTTTCAAGTATATGCACCTTCAGTATTTCCCTTTTTTCGAGCGCTTCGTCTATTCCTCTCAAAAGCGTGTCCGTAACGCCGTCTTTGCCTATCTGAAATATAGGCTCTATCCCGTGTCCGAGCTTTCTCAAATACGCTCTCTGTTTGCCTGTTACCATAAATTCTCCTCTGTTCGGCGGATTTTTTTTACAAAACCCGCAATTTTACATTATATTATATCATTTTATGCTCTGCCTGTCAACAACAAACCTTACACAAAATAATCCGCCGTAAACGGCTCACGCATATCGAGATAACCCATAAAATTCTTTTGCACACTGCCGTTTACCGTAAACCGCACGCAGTCTATCCCCTCTATGCTCGTGAGCGAATTTACTATCTGATACACCGTAAGCTTTTCCGCCTCACGTCCGTCGGGGTGCGCCTCTGCCATTTTCGAGGTTATGTTTACATATGCGGTATTGTTCTCGGTGCGGACGGTCATACAATTTTTTATATCGGGAATAAGGCGGCGTATTTTCGGGTTTCGGTCACGCCCCTTTATAAGCTCGTTTATAACCGCTCTCGCCTCATGCTCCGTATCGGTTTTCCTTACCGAGGTGTTTTCGGGGATAAGGCGCATAAACCCTGCGTCCGCAAAATACAGCTTTACCTGTACCGTTTCCGACGTTCCCGACGATGCCGCCGCAGCCGTTGCAAATCCCATTATCAATATAACCGCAAACAAAAAATTTCTGAACACAGGCTTGTCCTCCAATAAAAAAACATTCATATAAATTATATGAATGTTTTTTTCGGATTATAACTCTTTTTTGTACTCCGCAAGCGCTCTCGCAAGCTGATCGGGACATGAAGTTCCACGTCCGTTGCAGTCCGTGCCCTTTAAGCGTGATATTATTTCATCAACGGTCATTCCGTCCGCAAGCTTTGCAACGCCCTGCGTGTTTCCGCTGCAGCCTCTTGTAAAGCGAATGTTCCTTACAATGTCGCCGTCAACGTCAAATTCTATCCGCACGCTGCACACGCCGTGCGGTGTATATGTATAATGAGCCATATGTTTCACCTCCGTGTCATTGATATTATACCGCATTTTTCGCTGTTTTTCAATCATTTTATAATATCGTTCCCGAATTTTTCACGCAGAAGGTCAACCGTTTTTTCAAGCTTTTCCGTTTTTTCACGTTTTTCGCCCATTTCGTCGAAAAAGCTTATCTGCTCTGCCGTATCCTCCGCAATCAGATTGCATCCCGTTACCGATAACATTCGTATCGGCAGTTTGAAATTCCACGAGTCCCGTATAAGCTCCATTGCCGTCTCACGCATCTCATGCGCCAGGTATGTCGGGTGCGGAATTTTTTTCTGCCTTGATTTTACACGAAACATCGGGTCTTTTATCTGTATCTGCACCGTTGTGCATTTTACGTGCTGTTTGCGCATACGTGCGGCAACCTTGTCGCATATTTCGTACACGCCCCGCTTTACCGCCTCCTCGCCGACAAGATCCTCGCCGAACGTTATGCTGTTTCCGACCGATTTTACCTCATCTGTATCGTATATTGATTTTACAGGCTCGCTGTCGAGTCCGTTTGCGTAGCGGTGAAGCATTTCGCCTGCCTTGCCGAGATGCCGAATAAGCAGTTCCCCGGGTGCGGCGGCAAGGTCGCCGATTGATTGTTTTTATACCCAAAAGCGAAAGCTTTTCCTCCGTATGCTTTCCCACATACAAAAGCGAATTTGCGCTCATCGGGAATATGTACTCTTTCCAGTTCTCACGTGAGAAAACCGTGGTTGCGTCGGGTTTTTTGTAATCACTGCCGAGCTTTGCAAAAACCTTGCAAAAGGATACTCCTGCGGAAATGGTAAGACCCGTTTCCGATTTCACAACGCTTCTTAATTCGTCCGCTATTTTTTTGCCGTCGCCGAAAAGGCGGCGGCTCCCCGTTACATCGAGCCACGCCTCGTCAAGTCCGAAACTTTCCACAAGCTCCGTATACCGCTTATAAATATCCATTACCCTTGCGGAATACTCCTTGTAAACGCTGTGATGCGGCGGCACGATAACGAGGTCGGGGCATTTCCGCTTTGCGGAATATATCGTTTCCGCCGTCTGTATATTGTACTTTTTCGCAAGCTCGTTTTTGGCAAGAATTATCCCGTGACGCTGTGACGGATCTCCGCCGACCGCCATAGGCACTTTTTTAAGCTCGGGATTTAAGGCGCACTCGACCGACGCATAAAATCCGTTGCAGTCGCAGTGAAGTATTGTTCTGTCAGCCATTTTGCGCCTCCTTTCTGCGCCATTTCAAGGGCGTTGTTCCAGTTATTTTTCTGAACGTGTTTATAAAATAACTGCAATCGCAAAAGCCTGCGGCATACGCAATCTCCGTCACGCTCATATCGGTTTCCCTAAGCAGTGCCTTTGCGTCACGTATTTTAAGGCTGTTGCAGTAGCTTTTAAGAGTCTGACCGTTTTTTTGCCTGAACATATGGCTTATATACGATCGGCAAAACGAAAATTCACGGCTCAGCTCGTCCACCGTAACGCTTGCATAATGCGCATTTATGTACCACAGCATATGCATATACGTTTCGCCCTCCGACTGCGGCGGAGCGTATTTTATAAGCCGTTCCGCCATCATCGCAAGCGGAAATATAACGGTGTCGAGAATTTTTATGTCTATTTCCTCATCACGCATATTATCGGTATATTTCCTGTCGGGAATATTCCGTCCCTTATATCCGCTCACGCTTATAAACCCGACACATTCGCCATCAATAAACAGCCTGTGTATGTACTCGCCCACGCCGGCATGGCACACACCGGCAAAGCTTTTTTGACCGTTCGGCTTCCTTATTATTGCCTCCTGACACAATATGCATTTGTCAAATGCCGTACTCTTTACGCAAATACAGTACGGGTTTGTATGCGTGTTGTATTCGCCCAGAACGCTCGTGAAAAACAGGTACGTATAACGCTTTGCAAGATGCACGGAAATATCCATACCGTGAGTGCGTTTTAAATATTCTATATATTCTTTTATCTGCTTGTTCATCTTTTTTGCACTTTTCTTATATTTTTATGCTTATTTATGCAATTTTTTATAATAAAATTGTGATAAAATTATATCACTAAAATAAATTTCTGTCAATAAGGAGGGTCAATATGCTTAACAGAAAACAAATCAATGCGGATTTCTGCGTTGTGGGCGGAGGATTATCGGGAATGTGCGCCGCAATCGCAGCCGCACGCAAAGGACTTAAGGTTGTGCTTATGCACGAACGCCCCGTACTCGGCGGAAACGCATCTTCGGAAATACGTATGTGGGTATGCGGAGCAGAGGGCGAAAAGAACCGTGAAACGGGAATTTTTGAGGAGATTGCGCTCGAAAACTATTACAGAAACCCGACCAAAAACTATTTTATATGGGACTCGATACTTTATGATTTTGTGCGCCGTGAGGAGAACCTCACACTGCTTTTGAACTGCGCATGTATGGACGCAGAAACGGAAAGCGGCGATTTCGGTGACGGACGGAGCATAAAAATCAAGAGAGTAACCGGGTATCAGCTTACAACGCAGCTGTTTATCGACGTTTACGCAAAGCACTACGCCGACTGCTCGGGCGACAGCATACTCGCACCGCTTACGGGAGCGGAATTTATGCTCGGACGTGAGGGAGCGGAGGAGTTCGGCGAAAACACAAGCGTTAAAAAGCACGATGATCTCACCATGGGAATGAGCTGTCTTATACAGGGACGTGAAACGGACAGACCCGTTAAGTACACGCCCCCGACATATGCAGACGATTTAATAAACGGAAAAGCACCCGAAATAGTCCCCGATATGTATTCGGAGATAGAGAATTTCTGGTATCTGGAGCTTGGCGGAAACCGTGACACTATACACGAAACCGAGGACATTGCAAAAGACCTGCACTCACTCGCTGTCGGTATGTGGGACTACGTAAAGAACAGCAAGAAATTCGATACGGACAATTGGGAGCTTGATTTTCTCGGATTTTTGCCGGGAAAGCGTGAGTCACGCAGAATGACGGGCGAATATATAATCACTCAGCCGGATATTTCGGGCGGAAAAATATTTGAGGACACCGTGGCATACGGCGGCTGGCCGCTTGACGAGCACGCCCCGGACGGATTTGAGGACGGCACAAAAATAACGCAGACGAGAACGCCCTCGCCGTACTGTATTCCTTACCGTTCGCTGTATTCAAAGAACGTTGCAAACCTGTTCTTTGCAGGACGAAATATCAGTGCCACACATCTTGCGATGAGCAGTACACGTGTAATGGCAACCTGTGCGCTTATGGGGCAGGCAGTCGGAACGGCGGCGGCGATAGCCGTTAAAAATGAACTCGCTCCCAACGGCGTATACAAGGAAAAGCTTTCGGAATTACAGGAAACGCTTATGCGTGACGATTGCTTCCTCCCCAATTTCAAGCGCAGTGTGAGCGGATTATGCCAAAGCACGCCGATATACGGAGGCAATGCATTAAAAGACGGCTGTGACCGTCCGCACAGATTGTACGGCAGTGAAAAATGCGGCGTAACCGTGAAAACAGGTACGGCTTTGGAATACAAATTTGACAAAGAACAGCGTATCGGCTCGGTACATATAACGTTTGACAGCGACCTTGACCGTGAAACTCTGCCCGGCGGACACTGTGAGCGCACCCACACAATGCGCTGTAACACACTGCTCGGCTCACCGCAGTTCTATGTTCCGAAAACGCTTTGCAAAAAATTCAAGCTTGAAATTATAACCGAAAACGGTGCGGAAACAATTGCAGACGAAAGCGAAAATTTAAAGCGTGCATATGACGTCCCGATAGACAAAAATGTACTCGGAATACGCCTTATCCCCGAAAGCACATGGGGCGGCGGCGAAGATGTGAACGTATTTTCATTCGATTTTTGAACAAATCTCTTGAAAACCTACTAATTCTATGTTATTATAGTATTATGAGGTGATTTTGATGAAAATATCGACAAAGGGCAGATATGCCCTGCGTATGCTGTGCGATCTGGCACAGCACAGAAACAACGGATATATCTCGCTTAAGGATATAGCCGAGCGCCAGGACGTGTCAAAAAAGTACCTTGAACAGATTGTCCCAATGCTCAACAAAGCGGACATATTGAAAACGAACAGAGGGTATCAGGGCGGATATATGCTTGCAAAGTCCCCCGACAAGTACACCGTGGGAGATATTTTGCGGATAACGGAGGGGAGCCTTTCGCCCGTTGCGTGCCTTGATGATGACCCGAATATGTGCGAAAGGAGCGGAAACTGCATAACGCTTCCGCTGTGGAAGGGGCTTAATAAGGTCATAAACGATTATCTTGACAGCATAACGCTCCAGGATCTTCTCGACAAAAGCCAGAACCAGTACGATTATATGATATAAACAAAGGGTGTTGCCTGTGCAACACCCTTTGTTTATGCGTTTTCGGCACAATGTCCTCCCTGCTCTGCGGCATATTGTTTTCGCAGATCCGTAGGGGTCGATGCCCTCATCGACCCTAAATGTTATTCTATGCAATATACACTCGGGACGATGAAAGGCATCGTCCCCTACCGTAAATTGCAAACATACAAAAAAAACCACGGGCGTTTCGGCAGGAGCAAGCCCCTGCCCTACGGGATACGGTTTTCGCAGCTAAATCTCACATCAATACACGAATTTTAAATTATATTCTCCGTCCTTCGGCTCTATAATTACGTTATATTCTTTGCCGTTCTCCAATGTGAGATTGCCGAGCGAAACTTTGATTTCCTTATTTTCACTTCCGTCATACTTTTCGTTCTCGAAATTCTTTGAACTGTTTACTTTAAGAGTTGCGTAACCGCCATCAACACTTTTAACGGATACGTTTGCCCGATATGCGCCCATTTCCTCAATCAGAGTTGTATACGGTCTGCCATCCAATCCGTCGCACTCCTCATAATTAAACTCCATAGCTCCCTTGCGATCGTTATATTGCACGCCGATTGCCTTTTTCAAAGGCACGTTAAGCGCATTTGCCATCATTTCCGCAGCTTCCTTTCTCGTAATGGGCACTTCGCCTTTTCTTGCCTTTTGATAGGTTTCATTATCTAAAATTCTTAAGCGGCTCCCTGTATCTGCATATCCCAGCGGATAACCGCCGTTTCCTTCTGCTCTCGACGAATAACCGACTGCAACAACAAGCATTTTTGCCAGCTGCGCATATGTGACATTTTCATCGGGGTGAACACCGCCGTCACCGAAACCGTTGATAATTCCTTTGTTCAGCGCTTGCTGCCAGTAACCGTACGCCCAGTTGTTCACGTCAACATCGTTTATTTCCATACCGCCCGATCTGAGCGCACTTCCGCCCTCGCCGTATATCAGCGGACTTACAACTATCTTAACCACTTGCGAACGTGTAAGATAATCATTCGGTGCAAAGGTGTTTTCGTCATAACCCGACATAATGCCGAAAGCCGATAAAAGACGTGTGCTGTCGGTGTCCTCGAAGTCGGTGTACGCAAATGCGCTTGCCGACATCAGCATTGACGACGCCAAAACCGCCGCCGTTAATTTTTTAATATTCATATGAATATCCCCCTATAATATATTTAGTGCTTTCATTTTATCATTTTTGCCGTTTTTTGTCAATAAAAAAAAGCGGCAACCGCTTTTCGTAAATGCAAACAAATCCCGTACGGCGTGCATTTCGGCAGGAGCAAGCCCCTGCCCTACGGGGCGTGGCGTTGATTTGGAGCAGTACGCTTTGCAATTATTGTAAACGCATCCGTAGGGGTCGATGCCCTCATCGACCCTGAATATTATTCTATGCAATGTGCACTCGGGACGATGAAAGGCATCGTCCCCTACCGTAAATTGCAAACATACAGAAAAATCACGTGCATTTCGGCAGGAGACAATCCCCTGCCCTACAGTGTACGGTTTCGCAAATCCGTAGGGGTCGATGCCCTCATCGACCCGAAACAATATCACGTGCAATGTGTATTTCGGTTTTGCGTGATTAGGGATAGGACAAGACGAGGGATAGGAAAAAAAGCTCCGGAACGGACAAAACGAACCCGACGGCGTACATAGGTACTCCGAGGGTTCGTTTTGTTCGTAGCAAAAAGATTTATATCGTCTGAAAAATCGATTAACATGAGATTTTTCTACCAAAACATATTATGTTTTTAATCAAAATTCGCTCCTTGCCTTACCTCTTTTTGCGATCCGGACTTTTTTAACATCCCGTTATTCTGCAAACATCGGGGTTGAGAGGTATCTGTCGCCCGTATCGGGGAGCAGTGCAACAATAACCTTTCCCTTATTTTCGGGGCGCTTTGCAAGCTCTGTTGCCGCATACACAGCCGCACCCGATGAAATACCGACAAGCAAGCCTTCTTTTCTTGCAAGTGTGCGGCCTGTTTTGAATGCGTCCTCGTTTTCAACGGCTATTATCTCGTCATAAACCTTTGTATCAAGCGTTTCCGGCACAAAACCTGCGCCTATGCCCTGTATCTTGTGCGGTCCGGGAGTTCCCTTTGAAAGTACGGGCGAACCTGCCGGCTCAACAGCAACCACCTTAACATTCGGGTTTTTCGATTTGAGGTATCTGCCTACGCCCGAAACCGTACCGCCCGTGCCTACGCCTGCAACGAATATATCAACCTTGCCGTCCGTATCGTTCCATATTTCGGGACCTGTTGACGCCTCGTGGGTTTTCGGGTTTGCCATATTGGTGAACTGGCTCGGAATAAAGCTGTTCGGCGTTTCCTTAGCAAGTTCCTCCGCCTTTGCGATAGCGCCCTTCATTCCCTTTGCGCCGTCCGTAAGAACAAGCTCCGCACCGTATGCCTTTAACAGGTTTCTGCGCTCAACGCTCATTGTTTCGGGCATTGTAAGAATTATTTTATATCCCTTTGACGCCGCAACAGCCGCAAGACCTATTCCCGTATTTCCGCTTGTCGGTTCGATTATTACCGAACCTTCTTTCAAAAGACCTTTGCTTTCCGCATCGCTTATCATTGCCTGTGCAATTCTGTCCTTTACGCTTCCGGCGGGATTGAAATATTCAAGCTTTCCCAATACAGTTGCCTCAAGTCCGTTTTCCTTTTCGTAATTTTTAAGCTCTAAGAGCGGTGTATTTCCTATTAAATCAGTAATTTTTTCATAAACTTTCATTGTAATCTTCCTTTCATTATCAAACATATTTTTATTCTATTTCAGCGCCAACATCGTTCTTTTGGTATAATCATTTTACCACCTCATTGTATTTCCTTAATTCCTATATGCTTTGTAGGTATTATTATAGCACCTTTATTTTCCTTTGTCAAGACTTTTTTTAAAATTTTTTTACTTGACAAAAAAGCACAAACAATATATAATTCTTATTAAATAGATAGGATTTATAGGAGGCGGTTTTTATGATAACAAGAGATGAAGCGTGGGATTTGCTTACGGAGTATAATAAGGATGAATTTCACCTTAAGCACGCACTTACCGTTGAGGGCGTTATGCGCTGGTACGCAAAGGAGCTCGGTTACGGAGATGAGGAGGATTTCTGGGGTATTGCGGGACTTCTGCACGACCTTGATTTTGAACAGTTCCCCGAGGAGCATTGCATAAAGGAACAGGAGATTATGCGTGAGCGAAACATTGACGAAAAGCTCATACACGCCGTTGCAAGCCACGGCTACAAGCTTACCGTTGACGTTGAACCTGTTCACGAAATGGAAAAGGTATTGTACGCAACGGACGAACTTACGGGACTTATCGGCGCAGTTGCTCTTATGCGCCCGTCGAAAAGTGTTGCCGACATGGAGTTAAAATCGGTAAAGAAGAAATACAAAAATGCCAAGTTTGCCGCAGGCTGTTCACGTGAAGTAATAGAGCGTGGAGCACAAATGCTCGGCTGGAAGCTTGACAAGCTGATAGAACAAACCATTCTCGCCATGCGCAGCTGCGAAGAGGACGTGGAGCGGAGAATGAAATGAACATAGCCGAACTGCAAAACAAAATACTCGAACTGAAAAAAGAAAAGGACGTCTGTATTCTTGCGCACAGCTATCAGGCTCACGAAATTACCGAGATTGCCGATTTTACGGGCGACTCTTACCAATTGAGCGTGAAAGCGAAAACGGCTCGGCAAAGCACGGTGCTTATGTGCGGAGTGCGGTTTATGGCTGAAACGGTAAAGCTTTTATCGCCGCAAAAACGTGTTTTGCTCGCAAATCCGATTGCAGGCTGTCCCATGGCGGAGCAGATGGACAAAGAAATAATAGAGGAAATCAAAAAAACTCTGCCAGGCTATGCCGTTGTCGCATACATCAACACCACTGCGGATTTAAAAACCATAAGCGACGTATGCGTAACCTCATCGTCCGCCGTAAACATAATACGCAAAATGCCCGAAAAGAATATTCTTTTCATTCCCGACTGCAACCTTGGCGATTACGTTTCCAAGCAAATTCCCGAAAAGAATTTCAAGCTTTTGCATGGCGGCTGTCCCATTCATGCACGCATATCAGCCGCAGAAGTACGTGAGGCACGCCGACTGCACCCGAATGCGGAGGTGCTTGTACACCCCGAATGTATGCCGGAGGTTACGGAGCTTGCCGACTATGCCGGTTCAACATCGGGAATTATGGCGTATGCGGAAAAATCGGACCGCAGGGAATTTATAATAGGAACGGAAATAAGCATTGCGGAACATTTATCCTACAAATGCCCCGACAAATTATTTTATCCGCTTTCAAAAAATCTTATATGCCCGAATATGAAATCAACCACGCTTGCGGACGTGCTTCACGCAATCACGGGCGAGGGCGGCGAGGAAATATGCATTGACAGCGAAACCGCCGCAAAGGCACGCAGATGCATTGACAAAATGGTTGAGCTTGGCGGATAAAAATGAAATGGAGACTGAAATGACAAAAACGGCGATTATCGCAATGAGCGGCGGCGTGGATTCAAGCGTTGCGGCGCTCATTATGAAAGAAAAAGGCTTTAAATGCATAGGCGCAACAATGAAGCTGTTTAACAACGAGGATATAGGCGAGTCACGTGCAAAATCGTGCTGTTCGCTTGAGGACGTGGAAGACGCACGCAGTGTTTCGCTGTCGCTCGGTATGCAGCATTATGTGTTTAATTTTACGGAGCGGTTCGGCACGGACGTAATCGACCGCTTTATATCCGACTATGAAAACGGCAGAACGCCCAACCCCTGCATAGACTGCAACAGATACCTTAAATTTGACAAGATGTTTCAGCGTTCACGTGAACTCGGCTACGATTACATCGTGACAGGTCATTATGCACGCATAGAATTTGACGAAAAAAGCCGCCGATACATTTTAAAGAAAGCCGTTGACAGCACAAAGGATCAGAGTTATGTCCTGTACTCAATGACGCAGGAACAGCTTGCGCACACGATGTTTCCGCTCGGCGGTATGGAAAAATCCGAGGTGCGGAAAATTGCCGAAAAACACGGCTTTATCAATGCAAAAAAGCACGACAGCCAGGATATTTGCTTTGTGCAAAACGGCTCGTATGCCGATTTTATAAAAAGGCACACGGGAAAGGAATATCCGCACGGATATTTCAAGGACACGGACGGAAATATACTTGGCGAACACAAAGGCATAATATATTACACGGTCGGTCAGCGCAAGGGGCTCGGCATAGCGCACGACACGCCTTTGTATGTGAAAGAAGTGCGCCCCTCGGACAACACGGTTATACTTTCCGACAACGACGGCTTGTTTTCAAAAACGCTTACCGCCGACAATGTAAACCTTATATCGGTGAGCGAGCTTTACGAGGGTATGCGGCTCTGTGCAAAAATACGCTACAGGCAGACGGAACAGCCTGCCACGGTTATCGGCGTCGGCGAGGACTCGTTCACGCTGGAATTTGACGAGCCGCAGCGAGCCGTAACAAAAGGACAAGCCGCCGTATTGTATGACGGGGATACCGTCATAGGCGGCGGAACAATACGATAGAACGCTTTATGCTATGAATAAACTGTTTTTCTGCAATTCTAAAATAAAATGCCTCAAAATGATTTCATTTTGAGGCATTACAGACTCAGACAAACCGTTTGAGGTTTGTCTGCTTTGTTTTTGGGAGTTTGAGGTGCTAACC
>DJRJ01000027.1:8554-18931 GCA_002438865.1 Clostridiales bacterium UBA6363 | reverse complement strand
GCAGGAACTGCTATGCAGTTCCTGCAAACGAAACCCTAATTACTTAATTATATATTATAAAGGAGGAATAATCCAAATGAAAGTAAAAGGAATTGCTAAATTATTGTCAGCAGTAATGGCAATGACGTGCATTTCGTTCCCTGCTGTTTCACACGCAGAGGACACAACAACAGCAACAGAAGCCGTAAGGGTTGATTTTGCGGTGCCGAGTAATTTGTATGACAATTCGGCGATTGTAAAACTCCAGGCTCTGTACTTAGGTACGGACACAGGCGGCGGCGGTGCGGAATACGGAATGAATCTCACCGGCACAAGAGGTCTGACGGACGGCGGAAGATATTACGAAATGAATATCGACGATAACACGCTTACCGAGGCACAAATGCGCACAGACAAAAAAATTAAAGGTGAATCGGTAAAGCAAAACCCGTTAAAACCGACCGCTCCGAAAGCTCCCGACCCGACGGATACAGAAAAATATCCGAACGGTGAAGAAGACGCAAATTACATAACAGACAAAGCGGCATATGATGAATTAATGGTTGAGTACAATGAAAAGCTCGAAGTTTACAATAAGTCAACTAAGATGATTGAGCCGAATACAGGCTGGGGCTTCCACGGAATGAAGGTTAATCAGTATGACGCCGAGAGCGGAAAATATTTCGGTGCGGTACAGAATTTAAACGGATATGAAGATGTGGCTGCAGCTGTGTACAAAATCAAAATAGATGAAGAAGGCACATCGGAGGGCGCAATAAATGACGCTTACCTTACGATAGGATATTACAGCAACATAAACGACACAAACAAAGGCAGCAATCACGGTTATTCAAGAGATTTCAAGGAATTTGACGAAACCTATACCGATGATGCAAATGCCGGAATGTGGCATTTAAGAGTTGCAGGCGTAAAGTTTACCGATTACTATAACGATGCCAACCCTGTTGATGAATTCGGTTATCATACCGTAGTTGTTCCGATTTCGGCGTTTAAGACGGGCAATGCTGAATTTAAAAAGCATTTTGACGCAATCCTGCCGCCGTATGACGATGATGATACTACCGAGCTTAACCTCGGAATGGTTAAAATGGTCGGTGTTGCAAGACAGGACAGTCATTCGGAAAAGACGTTTAAATTTGAGTCAAGAGGATATGCGCTTGTTGCACCGCTCGCTCCGACAGAGGTTAAAGCGGTAAAGACGGACAGCGGCGTAAGCATCACATGGAAGAATACAACGGATACAGACGTTGAATACGAGGTTGTAAAAGAAATTGACGGCGTAAAGACGGTTCTTGGCAAATCGGCAACAGAAGCGTTCACCGAGGAAAACTTTGACCCGTCAGCGGTTGAGGACGAAATAAGATACTATGTTGTCGCAAAAGATACGACATACGGTGTTGAAAACGCAAGCGAGCCGGCAATATTAAACGAAACGGTAAAAACCAGCTCGCTGGCAAAGCAGTTTATCACATCAAAAACCGGCTGGTGGGACGGAACACAGTTCCCGACAACGGGCGGAGCGTATTATGTAGGTTCGGCAAACGACAGCGGAGATTATACCGCATACAGCGGAGCAGAGTTTAAAACCGAAAACGGCGAGAGAATTTTCAGAGCACATATGAACGACAGCGACGCTTCAAGCAATGCAATAAATGCAAATGCAGGCTGGGGCTTCAGAGGTATGATTACCAACTGGAATGCAAACGACGGTGAAAAATACGGAATTGATCTCCCCTCATACGGTAACGTTGTAAATGTAAAAGCAGATGAGGATAATGCATATGCGGTGTTTGCAGTTAAGGTAGAAGCAGGCTCGGCAGACGGAGCTTACCTTACGCTTGCATATTTCAGCAACGCAGATGACACAAGCTATCAGAGAACGTACGGCTCCGACAGCAAGGCTGTTACGGAATTTGATTCCAAAGCGTCGGGCGATGCTATGATAACCCGTTTGAGAATGGCAGGTCTGCCGCTTGCGGATTATTATAATAACAGTCCCGTAACGGATAACGGCTATCACTTAATTGCAATCCCGCTTAAGGAATTTAAGGAAAACGATGTATTTAAGAAAGTATTTGTAAAGACAACAGACACAACATATCCCAAAAGAGACGCAAATTACACAAGCGATGCAGTGCTTAACACAGCAATGATAAAGGGTATGGGTATTGCAAGACTTGACGGCAAAAGCGGCGCAAGCTTTACTTACAGCACAAGCAAGATGACAATATTCGCACCGCACAGTGCCAAGAAATTCAGCGGAAGCGTTGACGATAACGGAAACGTTACGCTGACATGGAGACCGTCAACCGATACGGACGTTACAAGCTACAAGCTTAAGAAGGACGTTGAAGGTACGGTTACATATACGGATGTTGACTCAAAGTCAAACGGATATACAGATACTGTTGATTTGGCGTCAAACGATCAGGTTAAATACTCAATCGTAACAACAGGCACGGACGGAATTACGGCTGAAACGGAAAAGTTCATCGTAAATGAGCGTGAGGAAAGAAGCGAAGTTCTCTATGATTTCGAGGTGGGCGCACAGTCGCAGAACGGTGATTTCGACAATCCGCACAATGCCGCTATGTTTAACTGGTATACCGGTACGGTTGGCGATTACGGTCAGTATTTGGACTGGTACGGCATTTCGGCGGTATACAGCGATCAGCGCAGAATTATGCGTGGCTGGATAAACGACAATAACTATGATTGGTCGGGTTCAACCGATTCAACGGTTAAGGGTAATATAGTTGCAGACAGAGAATACGGTTATGCCGGATACCAATTCAACAGAGTTTCAAATGGAGGTCCCGGACCTGTTGTTGATTTGAGCAATGACAAGGACGGTTATGCGGTATTTAACGTAAGCTTTGAAAAGGACGGATCGGTTCAGGATCTTACAGATGTATACCTTACCGTAAATTACGGTATGCAGTGGTCTGACGTATACGGCTACAAGAACGGTATGACATACGGCGATGCGGCTCTGGAAAAGCTAAACCATGCCGCAGTTGCAGGCGTTAAGGCGTCGGATTACTATGATGTGAATAAGGGCGGATACCAGACGATAATGATTCCGCTTTCGGCATTCACAAACGCAGGCGGTGTTGCAATGAAAGATATTATAACACCGGCAGATATTCCAACAGACGTTCACTATGACAAGTATCTTGCGGCGGCGCAGGTATCGGATTTTGCGGAGCATATGGAATTGTTCTCGGGTCTTGCAATCGCACGTAAAAATCAGAGCGCAGGCAAAATGTTTGAAGTAAAAGTCAAGGATATGTACATTCTTTCAACTCCTGCTCCCGCATTTGTAACAGCACAGAAAGTTACGGGCGGAGTAAATGTTACATGGAAGAAAGCAGGTCTTGACGGCGTAACTTCATATGAAGTTTACAGAGACGGAAGAAAGATTGCAACCGTAAACAATGCGCTTTCATATACGGATACAGACGCTTTGGCGGCAGGTGAGCATACATACGGCGTTAAGACAGTATCGCCGAAGTATGAGGGTCATACATCACCGATGGTGACGGCAGCGGTTGAAATTCCCAAGACGGAAGAAATTAAATTCTTCAAAGGTACCGGTGCAGACCGTACGGAAACAAAGTATGTCGAGGCAGGCACAATAGACGTTGACATTATGGCAGAGGCACAGGGTTCACGTGGTTATGCGGCAGTATTCGGCGCAGACGGTACACTCAAAGCCGTAAAGACAGCCGCACTCGGAAGCGAAACTGCAAGAACACTTACATTTGCAAACGTTCTTTTGTCAGATACGGTAAAGGCGTTTATCTTTAAAGCGGACAGCACCCCGCTCTGCAAGCCTGAAAAGATTGCAAGCAGAGGAACGAGAGTTCTTGTAATAGGCGATGAATCATCCGTTCAGTCAACCGAATATCTTGACGATATTGCGGCAGCAGACGGCGGAAAAATGACGGTAGTAAATCTTTATAAAAACGGTGCGGTAATGAGCGATCATTACGCAAATATCAAAAATGACGGCAGAGTGTATACACTTGCGGTAAACGGTACCGTTACGGGTGAAAACGTATCGTTTGACAGCCTTGACAGCGATTACGATTACGTTATAATTCAGGACAAAACGGTTTACGCCGCTATGGACGGTTACTATGCAGAGGGCGGCTCGTCAGATACACAGCTTCCCGAAATAATCAATGCGATTAAGGCGAAAGCTCCGAACGCAAAGATTATCGCAAACGGCTCGGCAGGATTTACAGCCGCATATTATGCAAATGCCGATGAAGCATTGAAAACCTATCTTGAAAAACAAGGCTATACCGATTTCTCGTATGTATTCTCATGCACAATGCTTGTAACAGGTGCATTTGAAGAAGTTGCCGATACTACGGTTGACAACAACTGGACAGTATCAAACTATGACGATACAGGTACAAAAGCGTTTGCACAGGACGGTTACAGCCTTTCGGCAAACGGTAAGTTCCTTGTCGGCGCAAATCTCTACAAGGCAATGACAAACAAGGAAATCAAAGCATCGTTTGCACCGTCTGATGTAACTGACGCAGATGCAGTTGCAGATGCAGTAAATATACAGGCGGAATAATCGGTATTCATTACCCCGATATATAAGGGGCGGAGAAAACAAACAACATAGAATGAAGCAGAAGCGATAGGGCGGAGGCTGCCTTTCGGGCAGCCCCGTGCCGTATCGCAAATGTGCTTTACAGGAGGAAATAATCTGTATGAAAAAGAATATTATTATGCTTCTGATATTATCAATGCTGGCGGTGCAATTTCCGTCAGTGATTGTATCGGCGGCGAACGGCGACGCTCTCGAAGCACTCAGTATGGATATGATTCCAACCGCAAGAAGCATTAATACCATAGTCGATAATAATACAAATCTGAGACCGGCGCAGGCGCACGGCAGAGCTACCGTTGACAGGAAGCTTGCGGCGTTTTCGAGCATAAACTACAGCGCCGTTGAGGACGGAAAAGACTGGGTAGGCTTCAGTATGGAGCTGAAAGACGGCAATACGAGAGATTTTTCGGCTGATGCTGACGCTGCAAAAATCGCATACACGACTAAATTTGAAACAACTGCAGACATAAATAATCTTTATTTCGTTGCCCGTTCGGCAAACGGAGCAATTACCGGCGTAAGTGCCGGCTCATATCTGGCGGCTGATGAGGATAATAACGGCACGCCCGATGTTTATGAAAAGCTTGTGGATATTAATATCCCGTTAAATGCTTTTACGAACGCTGCCGCAAAGCAATTTATTACGGGTGCGGAATTTGACGCATCAAAATTTACCGGAATGGGAATTGTACGCTGTAAAGGCGAAATAAACCCCGAATCAACAGGAAAAATTTATTTTACAAAGATGAGCGTTGTAAAACTTGCGGCAATCTCGGATTTAAGCGCTCAGGCAGCTTCGGGAATAACTCTTTCGTTTACCAAGCCGCAGGCGGAAACGATTGATAAATATGAAATTTCAAAATCCGACGGCTCAACCACCAAAAAAATCCTATGCACGGCAGACGATTTTGCTTTTTCGGAGGGCAAATACTCATATACCGATACAGATGTTGAAGCCGCTGTGGATTATACATATAAAATAAGAATGCACGAAACGTCATACGATTTGTATTCGGTGTACAGCAATGAAGTCAGTATCAGCATTTCGGAGGACGACGGCGGAGTTGAAATACCGTCAAACAATGCCGATACGATTGTATGGGATATGATTTCACGTGATTTTGAATGGACGAGCGACCGTCAGACATATTCAACTGTGTATTACAGAGGCGGCGCATCGGAATCATATCAGAAAGCTACCAATAACGGCTGGGCGCCGGAGCTGAGTATAGGAACAGCACCCGTGCCGGGTCTCGGAAAAACAACGGGTAAAGACGTCATAAACCGCTGGCTGCTCAACCCGGCAAACTTCAAAGAGGCAGACACATATAACCCCGATGACGGACACCCGTATAATCCTTACAGAGGATATATGGCTGTAGGTATGTCCACGGGCAGAGCGCAGGGCGGTGATGCGGGAAATATGAGCCAGTGCGTTAATATTACTCCATATAAGGATACGGGATATGTTACAATGTGGCTGTATATAGATGAGGGGCTTCCGCTCGATAATCTCTATTTCTCTGTAGCGTCGCAGTGGGCGGACGGCAGACATCATGCATCAAAGAACTTTGTTGCACTTCCCGTAACAGATTATATTTCGGACGCAGACAAGGGACACGCAATATATGTTTCCATTCCGCTTAAGGATTTCACGCTTTCAAATCCACATGTGTTCCAAAACCTCTGGAATGACCAGTGGTCAGGCTCGGATACGCCGGACACCGTATCGGAAATCAACTGGAAACAGTTCGGTTCGATAGGCTTTATCCGCCGTGTGTATGACGGAAATAACGGTGCGTCCGATGCAAAATTCACCACGCCCGAGTATGATAATGCATATATCTATGACGGCGGTATGTATATTACAAACGTAAACCCCGTAACAAACTTCAGAGTATACGATATTAAGTCGGATAAGATGATTTTAAAATGGGATCATACAGAGTCGGCGGCTGTCAAATACAATATATACAGAACCGACGGCGGTGATGAAAGCACAAGAAGGCTTGTGGGAGAAACAACAAAAAATCAGTATTCGGATTATTATGAAAACGGTGATTTCCCCGTAGGTGTAACATTCAAGTATGAGATTGAAGCGGTGGACAAATACGGCGCAAAGTCGACGATTGAGTCTGATACCGCAACAATACGCTCGATAGACCATCCGAGAAAGTTTAAAGCCGCAGCACAGCAGTCGCAGACGAGTGAAATTGCGGTTGATATTTCGTGGGAAGCTCCGCTGTTCGGCGATTTGGCCGAATACGTTCTTTACAGAAACGGTACGGAATACAGAAGATTTACCCCAAGCGAAACAACCTTCCGTGATACCGATTTGGAGGAACACGGCGAATATACTTATACAATGAAGTCGGTTGCAAACGACGGCTCGGAGTCAATTCTGACAGCACCCGTTACCGTAAGTGCAACGGCACTGGGCGAGCCTTCGGGACTTACCTACAGAATTAAAAACTCAAATCAGGTTGAGCTTATGTACAGCGCACCCGATTATGCGGAAAAATTCTATATTTACTTAAACGGTGAGAAGATAGCCGAAACAGACGAATTAAGCCATACTGCTGAGGATGTTCCCTATGATACGGCGCTTATGTTCGGTGTAAGAGCGGTAAATGCGGCGGGAAAAACATCAAAAGAGGCGCAGACGGAGCAGTTTATAATCAAAAATCCGAAAATGACAACAGCTATGACGATTTTTGATGATGAAATAAACAGCTCGCTTACAAAAGAGCCGTCAACCGGAGTTTCGATGACCGAAACAAGCAAAAAATCAATAATAGGCACTAAATCCATAGCGTTTGATTTTACCGCAAAGAAATCATCAAAGATATATGCAAATCTCAGCGGTAAGATTGATATAGCAAGCTACCGTGAAAACGGCGGACGTCTCGGCTTCTGGCTGTATGCGGACGATACCGTGGATTATTCAAACTTCAAGGTAGGCGTGGGAGCGCAGGCGTCTATCGGCGGACAGAGCGGTGTTGCTGTTCGTTCGCTCGTTCCCGTATCGGATTACGTAACGGAGAAAAACAAGTGGGTTTATGTAGAAATTCCGCTTTCGGATATTTCCGAATACGCAAAAGGACAGTATCAGACGGTAACGCAGAGCGCATTATTGGATTTCACGGCGCTTAAGCAGTTCGTGTTTGAATATGACAATTCAAAACAGGTAACGGGTCCCGTTGTATATCTGGATCAGATTACGATTGATACGGGCAATACCTGGAGCGTTACAAAAACCGTTGATGATAAAGACGTGCAGGGTTCGGCAATCTCGGCAGACGCAAATAAGCTCAATATTCACTTCTCCGAGGATATGAATCCCAAAACGCTTACAACGGCAGGCGTATCATTAAGATATACCGATGAGGGCACATATAAGTATGTAAACTATTACGGAACATACGCCGATAAGGTTTACACAATGAATTTCCTTGAACCGCTTAAGACAAATACGATATATACGCTTGAAATAAACGGCGCAAAAACAGCAGAGGGAATAGGCGGCAGCTATACGGGAAGAATTACTTCAAACAGCAGTACGCCGTCGTCGGAAACACGCCCCGTTCCCGCTATAGACACGATTGTCACGACACAGACAAGCGGCTCGACAACAACGGTAACGGTTTCAATGCCGAACGGCAGATATGACCTTATCGGAAATTATACCGTTAAGCTTGCGTACAATAAGTACAATATCAAGCCTAACGGCACATCGGCGGTTACGGAAACTCCCGACGGAGCAACGGTAACCGATACGGGAAACAGCATAGTTGTTGCCGGCACAAAAGGAAAGAGTATGCTCAGCGGTACTCTTATGAAGGTTAAGTTCGTTACCGTTACGGCAGGAGCGGCGTCGGTGACTGTAACGGGTACGGCTGACGTGTATAACGGCAAAGCCGATACCGTAAGCAGTGCGGCGTTCAGCGGCAGCGCTTCATTTACGGCGAATGCATCGAGTACAACAGGTCCGTCCTCCGGCGGTGAAGGCGGTGGTGGCGGAGCAAGCCGTGACAACGCAAGAAAACCCGTAATCGATCAGCCGAAGCCGACCGAGGAGCCGACAAGTACGCCCGAAAGCTCGTTTACCGATCTTGACAGCGTGCCATGGGCAAAAGAGGCTGTAAACTTCCTTTCGCAGAAAGGCTATATAAACGGCTATGATGACGGCACATTCAAACCCGAAAACACTATCACACGTGAAGAATTTGCAAAGATGATAGTAAACGTTATGGGATTTGACAGCTTTAATTACGAAATGACCACGGCAATCGATGTTGATAAAAACGCCTGGTATGCGAATTTCGTAACGATAGCTATGAATTCGGGACTCATAAACGGAATAAGCGATAATGAGTTCGGAACGGGAATAAACATAACCCGTCAGGATATGTGTACGATAATATACCGTGCAATAAAGTCGGAAAATATTAAGGTGACATATCTTTACGACGAGAAACAGTTTACGGATCAGGCGAGCGATTACGCGCAGGAGGCAATCCGTGAGCTGTACCGTTACGGACTTGTAAACGGAGTCAGCGACAGCGAATTTGATCCGCAGGGAAGCGTAACCCGTGCAATGGCGGCAAAGGTTCTTTACGGACTGGCAAAGCTGTTATAAAATCATATCAGACGTAAGAAAGGAAAAAACGGTTAAAGCAGGCGGCGAAGCCGCTTGCCGAAACCGTTGGAATGGAGAGAAGTATGAAGAATTTATGGAAAAGCGGATTGGCGCTTTTGCTGGCGCTTGCTTTTGTTATTCCTCAGGGAGCGGCACTTGCTGCCGATGAGGAGGAAAGCACCCCGTCAAGCACCGTATCAGGCGAGATAGAAAATTACTTAAAAGGCTTCGGAATATTTGACGAGTCCGAGGTTATAGACAACACAGCCGTAACCCGTGCGGACGCCGTAAACTACTTTGTAAAAGCGGCGGGCTTCGATTTCAGTCTGATAGGAGGAGAAACTCAGACATTTACCGATGTTTCAAAAGGCTCAACAGCGTGGAAAGCGTCGGAGGCGGGCAGTATTCTCGGAATAATAAACGTAACGGACGACAGACTGTTCCACCCCACAAGAGAGGTATCGCAAAACGAAGCCGTAACAATGGCTGTACGCACAATGCGGTGCGAGGCTATTGCAAATTTAAGGGGCGGCTATCCGAACGGCTATCTTGAAGTGGCACGGGACAGCTATCTGTTAAACGGAACGTCAGGCTCGGAAACGGTTACAAAAGCCGATATTGCGGCAATTGTTTACAATATGCATAAGGCGCAGAAATACGATATAACGTATGACGGTGACAGAATTTCATATTCAAAAAACAGCGAAGTAACGGTTGCGGAGGACTTATTGGGCGTTAAGAGATACAGAGTCAATTTCGTAAACACAAACTCGTCCGAAAAAACCGCCGAGATAAAGTTTTTAAGCGGCGATAAAAAGGGCGTTACGGAAAAGTACAATGTGTCCGATAAGGTAAATCTTGCAAAGCTCGGCGGCAGCGGATATGTGTATATAAATGATGATGACGACGAGATTGTGTATGTTGAAATCAAAAAAGGCTCGGACGTTAAGTATGATTTCATAAGCGAGATAAACAATTACGAAACCGTAACCGATTTGCGAGTAAAGGACATAAAAAAGATAACGCTTGCGAACGAAAACAAAACGTATGACGTAAGCGAGGACCTTGCCGTTTATTACAACGACAAAAAAGTGGAGGACGAGGT
>DJRJ01000027.1:7981-8510 GCA_002438865.1 Clostridiales bacterium UBA6363 | reverse complement strand
AGACGGTTGTGCAGGACGATGAAATTATCCGAATGGATATATACCCCTTAAGTGCGGGCGGACTTGTGCTGTATTCCGTTATCGAACAGCTTAGATTTTCGGTAGACTCGGACGACATAATCTGGTACGATATGGATAAGCTTGCGTCAATCGAGGTTTATCTGGACGGTATGCCCGTTGATAATCTGCTTTCGTTAAGAGAGAATTACATATTTGATTACTGGTACGATAAAGATGAGGATAAAATGATAATCGTTGCTTCAAGCCGTGCCGTATACGGAACGCTTACAGGCTATACCGACGGAAAAATCACCGTTGAGGGTCAGAAGTACGATGTTGCGGATAATTGGTGCGACTTCAATATAAAGGGCAACGAATACAGAAAAGGCGAAGGCTTCAGCGATTTGCTCGGTCAGAAGGTGACAGTGTATTTTGACGATAATATGAAGGCACGCTTTATCCATATCGATACCGTAAACACGCATACCGATAAGGTTAAGGGCGTTATAACAAGCGCATACGAGGAAAA
>DJRJ01000027.1:0-7941 GCA_002438865.1 Clostridiales bacterium UBA6363 | reverse complement strand
TATAGACGATAACCTCGGCGAGATAGAGTATAAGGTTGCCGATAAGCTTAAAAGCAGTTCTATGAGCTTTGCATATGCGCAGAGCGTTCAGAAAGATTTGGACGGAAACGGCTTTCTTGAATTTACTTTAAACGGCAGCGGTGAAATAAAGAGCATCGACCCCGTTGAATATTTCGGATATTCGACAAACGTTTCAAGCGGTATTGACGATAAAAACACCATGGGAGGTCAGTATATCGTGGAGGCGCAGTGGTTTGCACTGCTTGATCTCAACGGCGAATTTACCGTAAGAAAGCTCACCTACAACAGAATGAAGTATATGAAGCCGAACTCAACGGGCAAGTTCCTGAGCGATTATAACCCGCGGTATAATTCGATACCGAAATATGTAATGCTTTTGGGCTTTGAGGACGCAGTAACGGTGTTCACCACAACATCTGTCATAAACGATATTGAATATGTTGACGACGACCATTCAAAGCTCGTTCTTGCAAACAACAATAACTATACGGCTGAAAACAGATTTATTTCGGAGAACGGCTTAAAAGAAGGTATGCTTATAACATACCGTGTCGGCTGGACGGGAAAAGACCCGTTCAAGGTGGAAAAGAAAATGGATTTGTCGGACGAGTCAAGCACATGGGCAACCGATACGTTTACGCCGGACGCAGGCGAAGGCTTCTACAGAGCGGACGATTTGTTCTACAGAAACGATTACGTTGTTCAGTTTATAGTAAACGGCGATGTAACCGACACCTTCATCTTCCCCGATGACGGCGGTACAACGGGCAAAGGACCTGTTGCATATAAGCATAACCGCAATTCGTTTGATATAGTATATATGAATTTCGGCGGTGAGGCAAGCTATGTAAGAGAATACAGAGGCGCAATGACAATGAACCTTAGAAAAGGCGATAATATCTGGTTCCATTTGAACGATAAGCGCCAGGTTGATTGGTTTATATTTGAAAGCGGTCCCAACAGCTTTGAAAAATAATCGGACAATACGGGCGGTGCGGCGGCGCCGTTCCGCCCGCATTTCAGCTTGCGAAAGGAGTTAAGGCAATTAAATGAAAAAAGATTTCTTGAAAAAAATACTTGCGGCGTCTTTGGCTGCCGTAATGAGCATAGGCTGTTCCGAGGCTGTTTTGGCGGACGTTATAAAAATCGATCTGGACGAGTTTGTCGGAAACTCAAGAAAGTACAAGCAGAATTTTACATACGTTGATCTTAAAGGCGTGGCAAACCGAGGCTTTACGGACGAGGCGGCAGGCGACGGCGTGGGCGGCTGGTCGGACCAGGGCCCTACAAACGATATGTCATGCTTTAACACGTACGGAATACAGACCTATTACGGAATAAACTTTAATATTATAAACCCGAAAGAAAACGATAAAAAGTCCTGTCTTATGATGAGAGGACGAGGCGATAACTATGTGCCTACCGACGTGACAATCCCCGTAAATGCGACGGCAAGGGGCGTATACTTCCTGCACACAAGTCCATGGGGTGCAAACAAAATGGCTCATGTCGGCAATTACACAATTGTATATTCGGACGGAACGGAGGAAGTGGTAGACCTTATAGACGGTGAAACTGTGTTTAACTGGTGGGGGTCGTCATCAAGCGATAAGGCAACATCGGTATGGACGGGCAACAACGAATCATCGGCGGTAAACCTGTCTATGCTTCCGTATGCGCTCCAAAATCCCGATAAGGAAATAAAGGAAATCAAAGTCCATACGGACGGTGGCGATACAGACCCGTATCTCGGCGTTGTTGCAATAACGCTTACCGATACAGACCCGTATCTTCCCGAGCCTAAGATTGAAAACATAGGAAATCCGGACGTTACAAACTGGATAAGATTTGACACGGATCTTGACCCGTGGGCAAAGGAGGGAACTCCTCTTGACGCATCAAACACGATTGAAAAGCCGTCCGGCAAGCACGGACACGCAACCGCAGTAGGCGAGGACCTCGTTTTTGAGGACGGTACAAAAATCCGCCTGTGGGGAACCGCTTTGGCTGCGAGAGATATATTTATGGATCCCGAGGACGCCAGATACAATGCAAAGCTTCTTGCTATATACGGCTTTAACTGTTTAAGATTTCATATTACGGCAAATACGCTCAATTCGGATAAGGGCGTTCCGAGAACAAGCACCACAACACGCCGTGGCGATTACGTATCGGACGAGAATATGAATAAGCTCGGCTATCTGTTGAGCGAGCTTAAAAAGAACGGTATCTATTACGGCTTTGACTTAACGCCCGTAACGGTTTACCGTGACAATGATGTTAAATACTTCGATCAGGATACAGATACGCATATTCTGCACTGGCTCGACCCCGAATATATAAAGATGAAGGACGCCATTACGGAGCAGATGCTTACCTGGGTAAATCCCTATACGGGACTTTCAATAGGCGATGACCCGTCTGCAATATTTGTTGCGCTCTGCAATGAGTGTACACTGTTCAGAAAGCAAACGCTTATGGACAATAACCCGTACTATTCGGCAGAGTTCCAAAAGTATTACAACGACTGGTTAAAGGAAAAATATCCGACCCGTGAAGCTCTTGACTATGCGTGGACGGTTACAAACAGCGACCAGACAGGTCTTGAGGAGGGCGAAAGCCAGCTTGACGGAACCGTAAAGCTTTACGGAACAAACGGTCAGAAATTTATAAATACAAAACGGTACAAGGATAACCTGGCATTTTTGGGTGACGCGGAGAGGAATTTCTATCGGCACAGCATAGATAAAATACATTCGTATGCTCCCAAGCTTTTGGTGCAAGGCTCAACGCTTTGTCTTGAATGGACGGGAGCGGTACATTCCGCCGCCGTTGAGGGTGATTATATTTCCGTTCAGGCGTATTGGAAACTGCCGAGCGGAAACGGCGAAACAATGCAGCCGGGCACAAAGATATCAAAGCCTGTTCAGTCCTCGCTTACTCCGGGAACGAGCGTTATGGGTATGCTCGGAAACTTCCTCGGCAGACACGTTTACGGCAAGGTAATGCTTCTCACCGAGTGGGATGCCAGCCAGCCTAACCCGTTTCGGTGTGAGCTTCCTATGGAAATGGCGGCTATGACCTGTACACAGAACTGGAATCCGTTCTGGTTTGCATGGACAGCGGTTCATCCGAGCACAGATATGGAAAAGACGGGTACTGATTACGGGATGTACTACGGTCATGAAATACAACTGCGTCCCGATGCGGTTGCCGTAATGCCCACTCTTGCAAGAATGATACACAGACAGGACGTTCAGGAGTACGAAAAAGGCTTTTATCAGAGCCGTTTCTACGGTCAGGACGTGTATGAAAAAGTGGGAAGCTTCAGAAGAACAACAAGCGCATTGTACGCAGTAGCCGGAAAAGCCTACAGCGCAATGGACGATGTTGCGTTTGACGAGGGATATTCCGACAACGATATATTAAAGCTTGTAAAATACGGCGAAAAAACGGGAATATATAACGGATATACAAACGAAATAAGAGCCGATATGAACAGGTCGCTGTTCCATATAAATTCCGAAAGAACTCAGGCTCTTGGCGGATATATCGGCGGAAAACACGTGGAATTTGACAACGTTATCTTTGATTTGACCACAAAGCACGGTACCGCATATCTGCAGTCGCTTACGGACGAATCGCTTACCGATACGGACTCGATGCTTCTGACATTTGCGGCAGATTCGAGAAACAACGGTCAGAAAATGACCGAGGACGGCAGTGAGGTAATAGTCGGCGGAAAAGGTCCCGTATGGACTCAGCCGGTAGAGGGAAAAATCACCTTAAAGAGCAAGGACAAATTCAAGGTTTATGCTCTCGACTGGACAGGACACAGAAAGGCGGAAATCCCGACGTATACCGATGATGACGGTCTTGTGTATTTCAAAACCGACTCAAGAGATCAGAGCCTGTATTATGAAATAGTGCGCACGGAAAAGACAAATTCGGGTTATGTGCCGAACAAGATAAACTATATCCCCGACGGCATATATGACGATATGTTCACCGACCTCGGCAGATATGAGGGTTACAAAAAGCAGATTGAGCGAATTTGTATGCAGGACTATTTAAAGCCGATGCAGGAGAAAGAGTTTGCGCCCGAGCAGAGCCTTACAAGAGGTGAGGCGTGCAAGCTTTTGAACAAGATATTCGGCTTCTCGGGCTCAAACGATAAATTCCCGTTTGTAGATATGACAACAAGCCATCAGTATTATGATGCGGTTGACACTGCGGAGTTTAACTTTATGGTAACGGGTTACGGCGATACGGCGTTCCGCCCCGATGATCCCATATCGAAAGAGGATTTCCTTTGTATGATGTACAGGGGAATTATACAGACATCTATGATGCACAAGGACGAACGCGGAAAAACAACTCCCGATCTGACAAAAGTTTCGGACTATGCACGTGAAGCGGTGGAGGAGCTTGTAAAGCACGGATACTACGATGAAGTGAACGACCGTAATTTGCAGGAGCCTTTAAACCGTGCTGAAACAGCGATACTGACATACCGCATTTTGTGGGAATAGAAAATTCGGCTAAATTTGCCCATCTTGCACGCTTGCACTCGCTCGCGTACCGATGTACGCAGCGCTCGCTTAAGCGCACAACCTGAACAAATTTATCACGAATTTTCGGCGGAGTGCAAAACCTGCCCATCTTGCACGCTTATGCGCACAGTCTGAGTAAATTTAGGGCGTAGTGCGAACTTTGCACACTTCACGTATGTGCCTTTACGGCACGGAAAGGAAAAACATAAATGAAGAAAACAGCATTAATTGTTTCACTTGCACTGTTGATGTCGTTTCTTCCTACTGTAAGCTATGCGGCAGAGGGTAAGACAATATCCTCTGCCGCAGCTTTAATAAGTTTCAGAGATGAGGTAAACAGCGGAAATACCTACGAGGGACAAACCGTAACCTTATCATCGGGTATTAATCTTTCGGGAACAGACTGGAACCCGATAGGCACAGAGGAACACCCCTTCAAGGGAACATTTGACGGCGGAAACAATACAATTACAGGACTTGAAATGTCGGGAGAGGATACATATGCCGGTCTTTTCGGCTGTAACGGCGGAACAATAAAAAATCTTAATGTAAAAACCTCCGCAAACGGCTTAAACCAGTATCTTCTCATAGAACAGGACGGGAACGGAAACACAATATCAAAAACAAGCAAACGTCTGTATGCCGGCACAATAGCCGCATACAGCACGGGAAACATTATAAACTGTACGTCCGACGGAGCAATAAAGTCACAGAATGCGTATTCCTATACGGTTTCCGGCGGAATTTGCGGAATTAACAAAGGGGCGGTAGACTCATGCACAAACAATGCGAGAGTATCCGTTGTGGCAAAAGCTGATTGGACAAAGCTCTATGCCGACGCATACGCCGGCGGAATTTGCGGTATCAATGAGGGCACGGTTACCTCATGCACATCTTCCGCACAGGGCGTAACCGATTCGGACGGCAACGAAACAATGGCGGCAATATTCGCACAATCGACATTTTCATCGGCTGCCGCAGGCGGTGCGATAGGCGATAACCGTGGAATTGCGTCGGATATAACCGCAAGCGGAACGGTACATTCAAAAATTGATTTCGGTGTGTACAATATGTCTTATGCGTATGCCGGCGGAATTTGCGGCAGTAATACGGGCGGTGTGTCGGACAGCAGTTCCGATTGTTATGTGCGTTCAAGCCATGACAATCAGAACAGAGGTAATTTTATGATGTGCGGCGGCATTGCCGGATATAACAAGGAAGAAATTACAAACTGCACTTTTTCGGGATTGGCGTCAGCCGGGAACACGGGCGATTACAGCATAAAAGGCTATGTCGGCGGAGTGTGCGGATATAATTACGGCAGAATTTCAAAGTGCGAATTTGCAAAGGAAGCAAAAATAACCGATCCGAGAATTGTGTCAAAGCATAGGTGGACAAATATGTATGCGGTTGATTATGCAGGCGGTATATGCGGATATAATGATGAAGGCATAATCACCCAATGCGCCGCAAAGGGCAGTATTTACCCGAAAAGCGCAAAAGCGGCAAACGTTGACAGAAGCTTCTTTTGCGGCGGTATTGCCGGAGGAAACAAGGACGGCATAATATCCTTATCGTATTCGAATTCGGATATTATCCTTGACGGCGACGGCAAAACCGCACAGCAGCTGTCCGGCAATACAAATCTGCCGGCGGCGGAAAGCAAAGTTGCCGATGCGGCTTATTATGCGGGCGGACTTGCAGGCGAAAACAGCGGCAGAATTGAAAACTGCTACTATTACTGCTACTCGGCAAACGCAAACAGCATAAAGGCAGGGAAAATCGGCGGACTTTGCGGAATTAACAGCGGTGCGGTCGATACCTCATATGCAAGAGCGAATGTCGATACGGAACTTATTGTAAGCGGAGGCGGAATAGCCGCCGTAAACGAGGGATATATCAGTAATTCGTATTTTGTAATAGACAGCTTTGAGGAGGAAATAAGCGGAACAAAGAAAAAAGCGGCGGAATTGCAAAGCAGAACTGCCGCCGCCATGCAGAAAAATCCGCTGTTTAAGGAATGGGCGGTGGGCGCTTGCTGGACGGCAGGCACTCTTAAGGAAACAAACTTTATGCCCGTTTTTGCAAAGAATATTTCAAGTCCCGAATATTCGGACGGTGACGGAACGGCGCAGTCGCCGTATATTGTAAAGAATGAAAGGGATTTGTACAACATACGCTTTAACAAATCGGCGCATTACAAGATAGTAAACGATATTGCCTACAGCGGTAACTGGAGCGGTATAGGCGATATGCCCGAACCGTTTACGGGAACGGTTGACGGCAATCATCATACCGTTACCTTTGCAGGCGTAAACGGTACTGCGGAAAACTGCGGATTTATCGGCTACGGCGAAAACTGTACCGTGAAAAATCTTAATATTGCGGCGTCCGTTGCGGCGGTCGGCAACAGTTATACAAAGCTTAAGCATACGGGTATGATAATTGCATACGGAAAAAACGTAAATATTGAAAACTGCTTGTTTAACGGTTCAATTACCGTGTCGGCGGAGTATGCGTACACAGGTGCGATAGCCGGCGATGTTACGGGTACAATAAAAGGCTGCCGCAGTTACGGCACGCTCAGCGTAACGGGTGACATTGCATCGGGACATTCGGCGTCGGGCGGTATTGCAGGCAGAATAGACGGAAATATAAGCGCCTCCGAGTCACGAGTGAACATATCAATAAACGGCATCGCATATGACGGACTTTCCGAAACGGGCGGTCTTTGCGGAATAATTACGGGAACTGTAGATAACAGCTGTTACAGCGGAACAATCACGGACAGCTCCGCAAATGAAAAAACGTATGCCGGCGGCCTTTCGGGTACAGCCGAGGGAGATATATTGACAAGCTATTCCGATGCGGAAATTATATCTTCGGGAGAAAATGACGGCAGTGTGTCGGGGAAAATATACAACGGTATATTTGACAGAGCATATTTCAATACCGATAAAGCGGCAGGCAACGGTATAGGCGATGCGGCACATGAAAGCGATTTCACGGCGTCGGGACTGCTTTCTTCGTTCAGGAGCAACGGCGCTTACATTTGGACAGCCGACAAGGAAACGGGCAAAATGACCCTGCTCCCTATTACTCCCGAATGGGTAGTTGATGAGGGATTTACAAAGCTTGCGTTAAAGTCAAATTCCGACACCTGCGAAATATACTATACCACGGACGGCTCAAATCCGATAGGCAGCGGAATAAAATACGAAACTCCGTTTTTCTGTGACGATTTAAGCACGCTTAAATATTATGCAAAGGACGGCGGAGCAAGCACGGATATATTTGATTATGGTCAGGCGCATATAAGCCTTTATCCGATACAGTTTACGGAAATTCCGAAAAATCAGAACAATGC
>DJRJ01000028.1 GCA_002438865.1 Clostridiales bacterium UBA6363 | reverse complement strand
ATATCCGCTGTTATTGCAGTTGTTATGCTTTCGACAACAGTTTTTGCAAGCGGTGTATTATCGGATTTGACAACCGATAATTACACTGTTGAAATTACAATTAACGGCGAAAAGATAGAACTTGCAAACAAACCGTTGATCGAAAACGGCGAGGTATATCTGCCGTTGAGAGAAACGCTTACAAATATCGGAACTTTAAAACATACCGGAAGCCATATAACTTGGGATAACGGGAAAATAGAAGTACATTTAGCAGATGTCGTAACAGAAACGATGGGCATTGCAGATGTAGAGTTTGCATTTGAAATAGGCAAGCCGGACTTTATTATTGATCCCAACGGAACACCTAACATTTTTTTCCGTTCGATCAAAACATCTCCTATCTTAAGGGATAACTTAACTTATGTCCCGTATTCTCTGATGGTGCCGATGATGGAGTTCAGTACTACCGACAAAGTGAATAATGTAAGTTACACTATCTATGATAAAAGTGGTAATGAGATAAATCTTCAGCCTTTCAGCGATGATGAGGTTGCCGCCGCAAGAGCTGTTGTAGAAGAATATTTTAAAGCGGCAAATGAAAAAGGCAAACGAGGTGAACTGAACACTTTAACGCCGCAGCATAAGGCTCCGAATGTTATTTTACCCAGCGACGGCGATGTGATACTTACTTTAAACAATATACAATACTACGCCAATGACATATGCCGTGAGGAATATGTCAATTCCGGCAGAGGAAGCATAAACAATACATCTGTTGATAACGTAATTGTGTTCAGAGTTGATTATGATGTAACCATTCCCCCGGGCGGAAATTCCGGAGCATACAACGTGGGCAATTATGCTGACTGGAAAATGATTTTAATCCGTGACGGCAAAAACGGAAAATGGTTGATTGACGATATGGGATATTAAAAATACCAAAACGGCAGCCGAAAAATCGACTGCCGTTTTTTATGTGCAAAATCACAACGGTTTTATTATTTTGTTGTACGTGCGTATATAGAAAGCAACCGACATTGTAATCGATGCAATTTCCGCAATACAGAACGACCACCACACCAAATCAACACTGCCCAAAAGCGACAGCAGATATGCCGACGGCAAAAGGATTATCAGCTGACGTGTGATTGATACAAACATACTCAATATACCGTGTCCGAGCGCCTGGAATACTGACGAGAACACTATACAAACTCCTGCAAACGGGAAACTTATGCATATTATTCTTAAAGCAACAACGCCTATTGCCTGCATATTCTCCGACGCTTTAAACAGCATAAGGAGTTTGTCCGGTATAAACATAAACAACAGCAAGCCGATTACCATAAGCGCAACGGCATAAATCACGCTGTGTCTTATTGTTTCGGTAATACGCTTTCTCTTGTGCGCACCGTAATTGTATGCGATTATCGGCACCATTCCGTTATTAAGTCCGAACACGGGCATAAACACAAAGCTGTTAAGTTTGAAATACACGCCGAATACCGCAACAGCTGTTGACGAAAATCCGTTAAGGATTTTGTTCATACCGAACGTCATAACCGAGCCTATCGACTGCATAATCATTGACGGTATTCCGACGGAAAGAATATGCTTTATAATAGTTCCGTCAGGACGGAATTTCTTAAACGATATATGTATATCGGTATTAAGCTTTATATTTATCACCGCCGCCGCAATCGCCGCACATATCTGACCTATTACCGTAGCAATCGCCGCTCCGGCAATACCCATTTTAGGTGCGCCGAGCAGACCGAAAATAAGTATCGGGTCAAGTATTATGTTTATAACTGCGCCTATGCACTGCGTTATCATTGCGAATATCGTTTTTCCCGTTGCCTGCAGAAGCCTTTCAAAGCCTACCTGGCAGAAAACGCCGACAGACACAAGCAATACAATACGCAGATATTCTACGCCCATATCGGTTATCTCGCCGCTGCCTACCTGTGCCGTGTAAAACACACGTGTAACGGTAAGTCCCAGTATCATAAACACCGCACAGGCTATAAGCTCAAGAAATATCCCGTTTACAGCCGCCCTGTTCGCATTTTCGTAATTCTTCTCGCCCAAAGACCTCGACAGGAGCGCATTTATTCCCACGCCCAGTCCGACCGCCGCCGCTATCATAAGGTTCTGCATCGGAAACGCAAGCGATACCGCCGTAAGCGCATCTTCCGAAAGGCGTGCAACATATATACTGTCCACTATATTATACAATGCCTGCACAAGCATTGAAATCATCATCGGAAGTGACATCGAAATCAGAAGCTTTCCGATAGGCATTACACCCATTTTGTTTTCTCTAACCTGTTCCATAAAAAAATCTCCGTTTTTGTTGTTTTCTAAGATAAAAAGAGGGTGCTGTACTTAATATACAGCAGCCTTCTTCGTTTATTGCTTATTCTTCGTCCGGCATATTCCACGAATGGTATACGTCCTGAACATCATCATTATCCTCAAGTTTATCGAGGAGTCTTTGCATATTCTTAATCTGTTCTTCATCGGTAAGATCGGTTGTTGTCTGCGGAATCATACTTACCTCCGCCGACGAAATCGTATACTTACCCTCCAGATTTTCACGAACGCTTCCCATATCGTCCGGGTCGGTTGTTATCTCTATTATTCCGTCCTCTACGGAAATATCTTCAGCGCCTGCTTCGAGTGCGTCCATAGTTATTTCGTCCTCGTCTATGTTTCCGTCCTCGTCCTCTATAACAATAACACCCTTGCGGTCAAACATAAAGCTTACGCAGCCGCTCTGTCCCATATTTCCGCCGTATTTTGAAAACGCCGCTCTCACATCTGCCGCCGTTCTGTTTCTGTTATCCGTAAGCGTTTCGACTATTACGGCAACGCCTGCGGGTCCGTATCCCTCATAAGTGATGCTTTCGTAATTGTCGCCATCACCCGATCCTGCCGCTTTTTTGATTGTGCGGTTGATATTATCATTCGGCATATTATTTGCACGTGCTTTTGCAATAACGTCCTTTAAGCTTGAATTATTATTCGGGTCAGGGCCGCCTGCTTTAACCGCAACTATAATTTCACGGGCTATCTTGGTAAATATTTTTGCTCTCTGCTGGTCGTTTGCGCCTTTTTTGCGCTTAATCGTACTCCATTTTGAATGTCCTGACATAACAAATTTCTCCTTTATCTGATTTACAACTTATTATTCTATCATATCCCGATACATTTTTCAAGTTTTTTTCGCAATTTTTTTAAGAGCCGTAATATTTTACGCACACAAACAGATACTATATAAAAAAAACACGAGGAGTTGTAAATTATGTTTCGAGGAAAAATTGTAATAGTAGGCAGCGGATTTGTCGGCTCGACAACGGCATATACAATAATGTGCGGAGGTTTGTTCAGCAACATAGTAATAATAGATATTGACCGTGACAAGGCGGAGGGCGACGCCATGGACATGTCGCACGGAGTATCGTTTGTACGTCCCGTAACCGTTAAAAGCGGCGGATATGAGGAATGTTCCGATGCGGATATTGTTATAATCACCGCCGGTGCAAATCAAAAGGTCGGCGAAACACGCCTGGATTTATTGAAGAAAAACACGAGTATTTTAAAAAGCATTGTGACGGAGATTATGAAATACGCCCCCGATGACATTATTCTGCTTACAGTTTCCAATCCCGTGGATATTCTGACATACGTAACCTGGAAGCTTTCGGGACTGCCGAAAAATCAGGTTATAGGATCGGGAACGGTGCTTGACACGTCACGTCTTAAATATATGCTCAGCACACACACGCACGTTGACGCCCGAAACTGCCACACCTTTATTATCGGTGAACACGGCGACAGCGAGGTTGCGGCATGGAGCATATCGAACATTTCGGGCATACCGCTCGATGATTACGAGCATCAGACAGGACTCTGCTCAAAAGCGGCACGTGAAGAAATGCACGCACGTGTAAAGGACGCCGCCTATGAAATTATAGAGAAAAAGGGCGCAACGTATTACGCAATTGCACTCGCCGTGGCACGCATAACGGAATGTATTGCCGGTGAGGAAAATTCGATACTGACCGTTTCAAGCATACTTGAGGGCGAATATGGGATAAACGGCACTGCGCTGAGTGTTCCCGCAAAGCTTTCCGGTTCGGGGATACAGCATATACCGTATGTTCCGTTTTCCGATTCGGAAATGAAAGGACTTATAAACAGCGCCGAAACAATGAAAGAATATATTTCACAGCTTGAAATATAAATTAAAAAGAGGGGTTTACCCCCTCTTTTTAATTTGCTGACAAACCGCAAAGCGGTTTATCTGTTTTATATCACTTTTTTTACTTTATATCGAGCGTCAAACCCTCTTTGCAAAGGCAAAGAGGTGCGTTTTCACGTGCGAAAATATTGCGGAAAACAACATTTTCAAGCGTATGTTCCTCACGCATAAGCCGGAAATCGAGCGTACATCCCGTATCACCCGGAAAGCCTACCAATTCCTCATCATGCTTTGCCGCACCGTTATAATGTATATTATTAAAAAGAACGTTTTTCATCGACACACCGGGGTATCCTTTTGCATTGTTTGCCCATTCGGCACTGAATTCTTCATAGAATGTGGTTACGGCGTGCATAGTATCGCCTCCGGCGTATACATCGCTGATTGAGGAATCGGACAGCGCACCGCCCAGATAAACTGTACCTCGTGAGAGCGAATACACACCTCGCACATTAATATTATACGTTTCACCCAAAACAGCCGGGCGTTCCAGATAATAGTTATTTTCGCCCAGGCGCACTACTCCCCACGCTCCCAGACTACCCTCCGTTTCGATGATGTTCTCTATATAAATATCGTGTATTTTTGCCCCGTCACAATTACGCAGAGCAACAACCGTCTGCCGTGTGTGCGCCATTACATTTCTGACTGTGATATGGTGAATGTCGGGCAGTTCTCCCCCGACTGCATAATCTTTCTCGAATTTCTGCGGGAAAGCCGTCAGCGCAACAACGTCATCGCCGGTAAGTCCCGTAATGTTCTCGATTATGATATTATGACAGCCGCACCGTACATTAACGCCGTCCTGGTTATTATGGTGCGTACCGTAGTTAAAATGTATATTGCTTACGTGTCCGTTTGAGCAATACAGCTGATTGATTGCCCAGTGACGCATATTGATGCACGAAAATCCCGTAAGTTCATATTCCGTGATATTGTGCAGAAATATAAGGTTGTTCAGCCTGATATTCGGTCTGCCGTCCTGTTCGCTGTTCCATTCCCACAAATCATTTTTTTCGCCGCCGTCAAGCGTGGCATTTCCTCTGCCTATTATTCGGATATTATGCTGTTTACTCTCCGGCTCGGTGCAGTTTTCGGTAAACATATTTTCATTTCTGAAAATGTTATCATATATGTCGTTTTTAAGCCGCAGACGGCAGTTATCAAGCACGATCGTTATATCGGACGGGAGGAGAATTGCTTTATCTATTTCCCAGTAATCAAGTCCCGTACGTGCGCACATACGAGGTATCAGTACCTCACGCACTCCGCTTTCAACCGCTTTGTTTATTGCGTTCTGTATTGTTTGTGAATCCGTCACACCGCAAATATCCGGTGAGTTTGCAAAAATATAATTTTCGTACATGGTTTTCACCTCGTCTTAATTTGTTAAAATAATTGTATCAGAGCGCAATAAAAGTGTCAACAGCAGTTACAGCGAAAATTTTTCGTGAAAAAATATCCGACAGCACCATGCTGTCGGATATTTTTTATATTTCTTCGATTATAGGCAAAATCATAGGATTACGCTTTGTCTGCTCGTAAATATAGTGTGCAACCGAATTTTTAAGACTGCTCTTAAGTGTTGCCCAGTCTACGGCTCTGCCGCTCGAAAGACAGCTTTCCATACTTTCCGCCGCAACATTTTTTACGCCGTCGATAAGCCGTTCGGCTTCACGCACATAAACAAATCCTCTCGAAATAACATCGGGGCGTGACACCATTTTACCATCCTCGTGCGAAATTGTAACGACAACGATAATAAGTCCGTCCTGCGACAGATGCTTACGGTCACGAAGAACGATATTTCCAACGTCGCCGACGCCCAATCCGTCTACGAGTATCTTGCCTGCCGGCACACTGCCGGCAATAGACGCCGACTCTCTGTCCATTTCAAGAACAGAGCCGTTTCCGAGAACAAAAACATTTTTTCCCGGCATACCCATTTTTTCGGCAAGCTCCTTATGCAGAACAAGATGACGATGCTCACCGTGAACGGGAATGAAGAATTTCGGCTTTGTAAGCGCCAAAATCATTTTCAGCTCCTCCTGGCAGGCGTG
>DJRJ01000075.1:1748-13319 GCA_002438865.1 Clostridiales bacterium UBA6363 | reverse complement strand
CGCCGGGGTTAAATCCGCCGTCTTGGTCGGGCGGCGCCTGTCCGTTCGGGTTAAATCCGCCGTCTTGGTCGGGCGGTGCCTGTCCGCCGTCCTGTCTTTGCGGTCTGTCATCACGTTTTCCGCCGCCGTTTCCTCGGTCGCCTCTGCCGCCGAAATTATTCGCTTCAGTTGTTTTTTTCGCCTCGCCGCTAAACTGCTTTTTCAAATTATCCAATCTGTCGCTTATACAGCTTACTATTGACGAATTTCCGCCCATACCGCCTTTTGACGGAGCTGCGGTATTATCCGATGACGCCGAAGTTGCTTTTTCAAAGTCATCAACACTGTAAAATGCTGTAGGGTCTTTTTCAACATACGGCTTTATTATCTTTTTAAGCTCCGTGACTCTGTCCTCAAAATTCTCAAGAGTATTCATCATTTCTTTTATATAGCCGTAATACTTTTCTTTGTATTCATCTATCGACAAAAGCTTGCCTATAAGCGGCAGTGTTTCGCTGCTGCCCGATATATACGGCGTATCTATTCCGACAGTTGAATTGTTTCCGTTAAATCCGCCGAACGACATATTGAAATCCCACGGCACTACCGTAAACACGCCGTCCGCATTTTCGTACAGATAGAAGTTATGATGCCTATTTCCGTTATAGCTGTCGTAATTGCAAAGCACGGTGTTTGAGGCGATATATTTTAATGCGCTGTCAACATCAAGAAAGCTTTCAATATCGCCCTTTTCCCCGTCTTTTACACTGTTAAGCTTTTTGACGAAATTCTTAAACTCCGTGAGATCGGTATCATCGCCCGATTTCAGGTCGGCATAAGTGTAATTTTCGTCCTCTTTGTATTCGAGCGTTGAGCCTTCGTCCATTTTGTAGAAGTTGCCGTCTTTATAATCTTCGCCGAACTCCCTTTCGAGGAACGCATCGTCAAGTCCCTCCACCGCCAGGTAAAATCCCGACAGTTCGCCGTTTATATATACGTTGCAGTACGAAACCTCGGGAACGTTCATTCCCAGTTCCTTAAGCATTTCATAATGCAGATATTCACGCATATACGATGGGTCGCTGTACTGATTGTTCAGACACAATTCGTCCATACCGAGCAGAGTCTGACCCTTTACGTATTTGTCAAACTTTATACGGAAGCTGTATCTGTCCGAGTCGGATCGGGAAACGGAATTGAGCGTCATATTGCCTTTTGTGCGTATTCCCGCATTTTCAACCTTAACTCCGTCCACGGTAATATCTGCGCTGTGATATTCCTCATTCTGCGCATAGTCGTACATATCCTGCAAATCCTCGTCGGATATTTCGATGTTTACGTCGATTACATTGTCTTTCTTAAAAATGTCCGTATAGCTTGTTTTGTCCTCACTGCGGCACACTCCGCACGCTCCGACAAGCATTGCCGCACATATAATTAAAGATATAAGTTTTTTCATTTTCAAGCACTCCTTTCAGATAACATAATATTAAGATTTCCGTTTCGGCAGCGAAGCTCGTTTAAAAAGTCTCTCTCGTCCGCTCCGTCAGCCATTGAAATATTATACGAAAGCTCGAACAGCGAGCCTAAGTCCGTTGTTTTTATTTTGTCCAGCTTATAATTTTTTGTATATTTTTCAAATATATCGTCAAATGCGCCTTTATAGTTCAAATCCTCAGGAATGGTTATGCGGAGCGATTTGGGGATGTTTTTCGGTGTGAACAAATGCGCCCTTTCCGTTACGAACATAACCGTACACAGCAGTATAACAAACAATGCGCCGTAGCCGTAAAGTCCCACTCCGCACGCCAGACCCGCCGCAATATCAAAGAAGATAAAGCCTATTTCCTTGGGGTCGCCCGGTGCACTGCGGAACCGTATAATCGAGAGTGTTCCGGCAAGGCTGAACGCACGTGCGATATTGCTCCCGACAAACAAAATGATTACCGAAAGAATTACGGGGAGCATCAGAAGCGTTACCGCCATACTGCGCTGATACGAGTCCTCGCTTTGCGTTTTGTAATATGTAAACGCTATTGCTCCGCCGAACACAAGCGCAATAATTATTGCCGTAAGAGACGAGCCGACTGTTATTGTGTCCGACACGTCAGTCAGTATATTATTAAATAAATTATCCATTTTCATCTTCCTTTCTATGCTCCGATTGACTGTTTAAATTCCGTTCCGTATTTTGAAAAACTGCTCCGCCTTATATTAAGCTCCGTGAGCATATGCGTAAGCCACAGTGGCTTTGCACGTGAGGTTTTTATTTCCATAAGATACACTCCCTCTGGCAAAAGCTTTCTTCCGCCGTCACCGTCCTCAAGCTTTACATCGTACCGCCTTGCACGTATATTCGTGTCAAACGATATTCTTAAATCGGGGTTTCCCTTTTCAAAATATGCAATCCTGTCATACGCCAGATATACCTTCGGCTCAAGGCTGTACATTTTAAGAAAATACTCAATCTCGCTTATCACCTGCGTGTTCATATATTCTTTTTGCTCGGGAGTCTTTCCCGATTTTACAAAGCTGTACGCCTCATCGAGCGAAAGCACCGTCCGCCGTTTGTTTACAATCCCTTTGTATTTCTTTTTTATTTCGAGAAAAACCTTTGACGAACCGTTCGGCACGCCGTATGAGCGGAGTCTCAGCTTTTCCTTGTAAACCGGCTTTGAAAGCGATTTCCTTATCAAATAATCATCTTCCGTGTCGTAATAAATATTTGCTATCGTATACGGTTTATGATTTGTATTGTATGCGTCAAGCTCCATATGCTCGTCCATAATCTTTATTATTTTTTCATATGCCGCACTGTCTATGAGGTATTTATGTTCGTATCGGTTGAATACTTCTATTGCCATATCAATTCCTCCTTTTGACATCATTATAATGCCTTATGATTAAAAGAACATTAGAAATAAAAAGTTTTTTTAAAAATAATCAATTGCTTTCCTGATGCGCATATGATAAAATACTATTAAAATAAATCAAAATTCGGGGAGGTGAAATGCATATGAAAAAGTTCAGAACCGCAGTATCTGTAATTATTATGATTATTGCCGGCATAATCGGCTTGTTCGCAGGAGGAGCTGCCGGCGATGCAATCGGCGGAGCAATTCTGTTTTCGATGATTGCAGGAATTGCCTGCATTATCTACGTAACGGATAACCGTGAAGAATAAAACACAAACAAAAATAGTGTTGCTTACGCAACACTATTTTTATACTTTCTCAATTATTTGCCGCTGCCATTGCCGCACCGATTATACCGGCGTCATTAAACAGCGATGCGATTTCTATATCGGTTTTCGGCATATGCTTATTGTAATCGTCCTTATCCACAAGTGCCTTAACGGGATTTAAAAGATAATCTCCCTCACGGCTTATTCCGCCGCCTATAACCAGCTTTTCGGGCTGGAATATGTTAAGTATGCTTACAAGACCCTCGGCGATATATTTTTCATACATAGCAACAACATCCAAAGCCGCTTTATCGCCCTGCTTTGCCGCCTCGAATGCAGTTCTGCCGCTTACCTTGCCGTCACGCTCGACAATCTTTGCCATAAGGCTTTCGGGATTTTTCTTAATAGCCACCTCGGTCTGTCTTATGAGCGCCGTAACCGAAGCATAAGCCTCCCAGCAGCCTTTTTTGCCGCACGAACACTGCTCGCCGTCAACCATAAGAGTGATATGTCCCAGTTCTGCTCCTGCGCAGTTAAAGCCTCTGTATATCTTTTTATTGATTATTATTCCACCGCCTACGCCTGTGCCGAGCGTTATGAATATATAATCGTCAACGCCGTTTCCGTTTGCGATATACTCGCCGTAAGCAGCCGCATTTGCGTCGTTTTCGAGATTTACCGGCTTATCAATATGCTCCTGTATAAGCTTTCTCATAGGAAAGTTCTCCATACGGATATTGTTTGCATATGCAATAACGCCGTTTTTGTTGTCTACCGTTCCGGGACAACCCACGCCGATTGACGCAACCTCGTCCATTGTGTGTCCCGACTCCTTAACGACCTTTTCGCACAATGTACACATATCCTTTACTATTTCCTCGCCCGGACGGCTTGCAAGAGTGGGTGTTGAGTCCTGATAAACTATTTTACCGTTTTCGTCAACAAGACCTACCGCAATATTTGTACCGCCCAAATCAATTCCCAAATAAAACATTTATATTTTCCTCCCGATTAACCCTGTGTATTGTAACTGTAGTTAGGCGCTTCCTTGGTGATATAAATATCATGCGGGTGGCTTTCCTTTAAGCCTGCGCCGGTTATTCTTATAAATTTGCCGTTTTCCTTGAGATCGGGTATTGTCGGTGTACCGCAGTAACCCATACCCGAACGCATTCCGCCGATAAGCTGGAATATCGTATCCGAAAGCGGGCCCTTGTAGGGAACACGTCCCTCAACGCCTTCGGGGACAAGCTTTTTCGAGCCGACCTGGAAATATCTGTCCTTTGAGCCCTTTTCCATAGCCGCAAGAGACCCCATACCTCTGTATACTTTAAAGCGTCTGCCCTGGTATATTTCAAATTCGCCGGGACTTTCGTCACAGCCTGCCAAAAGGCTTCCCATCATAACGACGTCCGCACCTGCGGCAATCGCCTTTACGCAGTCGCCCGAATATTTTATTCCGCCGTCCGCAATTACGGGGATACCGTACTTCTTTGCCACTTCGGAAACATCATATATTGCCGTTATCTGCGGAACGCCTATGCCGGCTATTATACGTGTGGTGCATATCGAGCCGGGGCCTATTCCCACCTTGATACAGTCCGCACCTGCTTCGATGAGCGCCTTTGCCGCCTCGGCGGTTGCGATATTTCCCGCAATTACCTGAAGATCGGGATATGCCTTTTTAATTTCACGGACTTTGTTCATTATATTCATTGAATGTCCGTGCGCACTGTCAAGACAAACCACGTCAACGCCTGCGCCGACAAGCGCCGCAACACGGTCAAGGCAATCGTCCGTTACGCCTATTGCCGCACCGGCAAGCAGTCTGCCGTCCTTATCTCTTGCACTGTTCGGGTATCTTATTGCTTTTTCAATGTCCTTGATTGTGATAAGTCCCTTAAGATGATTTTCCTCATCAACGATAGGGAGCTTTTCGATTTTATGTGTAGACAAAATTGCCTGTGCCTCTTTAAGAGTTGTTCCGACAGGCGCCGTTATGAGATTTTCTTTCGTCATAACATCGTCTATCTTTTTGGTGAAATCCTCCTCAAAGCGCAAATCCCTGTTGGTTATGATACCGACAAGCACATTGTTCTCATCGCAAATCGGCACGCCCGATATTTTGTATCTGCCCATCAGATCGTCTGCGTCTTTAAGCGTATGGTCTGCGCTTAAACTGAATGGATTGGCAATTACTCCGTTTTCCGAACGCTTTACCTTATCAACCTCCGCCGCCTGTTCTTCAATAGTCATATTCTTATGAATTATGCCTATTCCGCCCTCACGGGCAATAGCTATCGCCATAGATGCTTCCGTTACCGTGTCCATTGCCGAACTCATAAACGGAATGTTAAGCTTAATGCGTTTCGTCAGATGCGTTGACAAATCAACCATATTCGGAGTCACTTCCGATTTTTGGGGTATGAGCAGCACATCATCAAACGTAAGTCCTTCTTTTGCAAACTTATCTGCCATTTTTCTTCTCCTTTCAGCCGTTTAATCCGTATAATTGTATTATTTTATTTTATCAGAAAACGCCTGTCTTTTCAAGTGGTTTTTTCGCAATCCGACAATCTTTATTGCAGTTGATTAATATACTCCTGCAAAATTTTCCGCATTGTGGCAAAATCACTAATCTGAAAAATCTCCGATTTCAGTCTTGCCGCACCGTGCATACCCTTTATATACCACGCAATATGCTTTCTTGCCTCGCATACTCCCCTGCTTTCGCCTTTGTCGCCCACAAGCATAAAAACATGCTCCAGAGCCTGGCTTATCCGCTCCTTATCGGTCGGCTTATACCTTATCCTGCCGTATTTCATAAGCTCGTTTATCTGCCTGAATATAAACGGATTTCCCTGTGCGCCTCTGCCTATCATAACGGCGTCACAGCCGGTATATTCAAACATTCGCTTTGCATCCTCGGGGGTTTTTATGTCGCCGTTTCCGATAACGGGGATTTTTACAGCCGCTTTTACGTTTTTTATAGTATCCCAATCCGCCTCGCCGTGATAAAACTCCATACGTGTCCTGCCGTGTACGGCTATTGCCGCCGCACCGTTATCCTCAAGGATTTTTGCACATTCGACTGCGTTGTCACAGTCAAATCCTTTTCTTATTTTCACCGTAACGGGAACGGGCGATGCGTCCGCCGCCGCACGCATAATCTTCCCCATAAGCGGCGGATTTTTCATAAGCGCACTGCCGTCGCCGTTGTTTACTATCTTCGGTGCAGGACAGCCCATATTGAGGTCTATAAGCTCCGTCCCCGTCTGCACTGCGTATCCGACAGCCTCCGCAATTATATCGGGGTCCGAGCCGAACAGCTGTACCGCACACGGACGCTCGCTTTGCGTTATGCGCATAAGCTCTGCTGTTTTTTTGTCCTTAAAATGCAGTGCCTTTGCGCTTATCATTTCCGTATATGTCATTCCTGCGCCGTGGCTTCTGCATATGCGCCGAAACGATGAATCGCTCACGCCTGCCATAGGCGCAAGAAATATATTGTTTTCCGTTTTAAATTTACCGAATTTCATATCTCACCCAATCAGAAGAACGCCCAAAATCCCAAAAATCCCAATACAAAGCTGAAAAGAATAAGTTGTATCGCACACAAAACAGGCAGTCCGGCTCTGAATTTGGAGTGGTTTGTCTTGTGTGAAAAAACTATCATTCCCAAAAGTCCGCCGACAGCACCGCCAAGCGCCGACACCGTCATAAGCTTGTTTTCCGAAATTCTCCTCTTGCGTGTTTTAGCGTGCTTTTTATCCTTGCCGTACATTGAAAACGCCCACACGTTCATTACCAGAACATACGCCGCAATAACCAGAAACAGCAGTTTGTTTGCGGTCACGTTTGAGAAAACCTTTATCGTGTTCGGAAACGACGGCACACGCATATTCCCGAAAAACACCTTAAGCCAATCGGTAACAAATTTTATATATTCACCTGTCTGTTTTAAACCGAGATACAGTATCTGCCCCGCAGACTGCATTATCAGATGTATATCCATCGCAAAGCCTTCTTCGTTTATTTTACGGCAAAAATTCTCCGCCGCATATCAGATATATTATACAATAAATAAACGCAGGTGTCAACTCATATACATTGCAGATTTTAACCTATGTCCGCAAAAAAAGGGAACTGCAAATATTTTTGCAGTTCCCCATTTTAACTACGATAATTTTTTTACAAGCAATGCACGGGTATAACCCCTTGTGTTTTCAAAGGATTTCACCGCAAAGCCGTGGCGTTTGTAAAATTCCACAAGCGGGCGCATATTCAAATCCGTATGCAGATAAATTTCCTCCACGCCCGACCTCCGCATAACGTCGGCGGCATGGTCTATAAGCGCACTGCCTATACCATTACTGCGGCTTTCGGCTCTTACCGCAAACCTTGTAAGATATGCGCTTTTTCCCGAAACTTCAAGCCGCAGACTGCCCGAAAGCCTGCCGCAGTATTCCGCCGCAAGCACAAGCTTTTTTTCAATATCGCTTTTTACATCGTCCTCTGTTTCGGAGAGGGCGTCAATCCTGTTCGCTGCTGTGTCGGCGGCATACTCGGCAAACGCTTTTAAGGTTATGTTATGTATTTCAAAAGCGTCTTTAAAATCCGCTTCCCTTATCTGAATATCACAATTCATCAGCGTGCCGCCTCCCCGATTATCAGCCCATAAGTGTTGCCATTACAGCTTTTTGCGCATGCAGGCGGTTTTCCGCCTCGTCAAATATTACGCTTTGTTTTCCGTCTATTACGTCCTCTGTTACTTCAAAACCTCTGTACGCCGGCAGACAATGCATAAACACAGCGTCATCCTTTGCGTGTGCAAACAGCTCGCCGTTTACCTGATACGGCATAAAGATACGCTGTCTTTCCGCTTTTTCGCTCTCCTGTCCCATTGATACCCATGTGTCGGTATAAACAACGTCTGCGTCCTTTATTGCCTCGACCGGGTCCTCCGTTATCAGCAATTCTTTTCCCGACGCCTTGAAGTCCGCTTTTGCGTTTTCAACAACCTCCGCATCGCATTTATATCCCGAAGGCGTTGCAACGGCGCAGTTCATTCCCGCTTTTGCACAGCCGTACATCAGCGAATGAGCCATATTGTTTCCGTCGCCTATATATGCAAGTTTAAGATTTTCAAGCTTTCCCTTATGCTCATATGCGGTCATAAGATCAGCCAGTACCTGACACGGGTGGAGCAGATCGGTAAGCGCATTTATTACCGGTATGGACGCTTCCTCCGCAAGTTTAAGCACGTCCGAATGTGCGTATGTTCTTATCATAATTCCGTCAAGATAACGTTCAAGCACCTTTGCGGTATCGTGTATGGTTTCGCCTCTGCCGAGCTGAATGTCGTTTGACGACAAAAACAGCGGATAACCGCCAAGCTGAGTCATTCCCACCTCAAACGAAACACGTGTTCTTGTTGATGATTTTGTGAAAATCATACCGAGCGTTTTTCCTGCAAGGATTTTATGCGGAATACCGCTTTTAAGCTCCTTTTTAAGCTTTAATCCAAGCGCCAGTAAATCCTCTACTTCCTTTGCCGTTAAATCGTGCAGACTTATTAAATCTTTCATTGATTTGCCACCTCTACTTTTTTTAATATAATATCCAGTTCGCTTATGAACAGATTAACCTCATTTTCCGATATGATAAGCGGCGGAGCAAGCCGAAGCGTTGTACCTCCGCACAGACTTGTAAGAATACCGTCGTCAAACAGCTTTTTAAATATGTCCTTTGCAATGCTCTTATCAAGCTCTATTCCGATAAGCAAACCTGCCCCACGCACTTCTTTTATTTTATCTGCGTGCTTTTCTTTGAGCGCATTGAGCCGTTCTATGAAATATTCGCCCGTTTTTTCCGCATTTTCAACAAGCTTTTCTTTTTCAAACACCTCAAACACCGCAAGACCTGCCGCCGTTGCAAACGGATTTCCGCCGAACGTAGTGCCGTGGTCACCCGGCTCGAACGCACCTGCGACCTCCTCCGANNGTCAAGAGCACCCATGAAATAGGCACTTACTTTTTTTACATTATCAAGGATTTTTTCCTGTTCGTATGCTTTAAACACTGCAATTCCGGCAGCGCAGGCAAAAGGATTTCCACCAAAGGTTGTGCCGTGATCCCCGGGAGTAAATGCAGAAGCGACAAAGTCCTTTGCGCATACCGCACCTATCGGAATACCGCCGCCGAGCGCCTTTGCGCTTGTGAATATATCGGGGTACACGCCGTACATCTGATGTGCAAAAAGATGTCCCGTGCGTCCCATTCCTGTCTGAACCTCGTCAAATATGAGAAGTATTCCCTTATCATCGCACAGCTTACGAAGCTTTTTCACATACTCCTCACTCATCGGGTGTACACCGCTCTCGCCCTGAATAAGTTCTATCATAATTGCCGCCGTCTTATCGGTTACGGCTTTTTCCATTGCCTCAAAATTATTCGGTTCAACCTGCTTAAATCCCGGTGTGAGCGGTCTGTACGGCGCCTGATAATGCTCCTGCCCTGTTGCCGCAACCGTTGCAAGCGTTCTGCCGTGGAACGAGTGATCGAGCGTTATTATTTCGGTTTTGTCAATTCCCTTTTTATAAAAGTAAATCTTTGCAAGCTTAAATGCGCCCTCGTTTGCCTCCGCTCCGCTGTTGCAGAAAAATACCCTGTCCGCACAGGTGTTTTCGACAAGCTTTTGCGCAAGCTTTGCCTGGTTTTCTATGTAATAAAGGCTTGATGTGTGTATCACCTTGTCAAGCTGTTCCTTAAGCCTTTCAACAAATATCGGGTGACCGTGTCCCAATGCGTTCACCGCAATTCCGCTGAGAAAATCATAATACACTTTTCCGTCGGTGCTTGTAAGCTTCATTCCGCTGCCCTTTTCAAAGCATACAGGCAGTCTGTCACCAAAAGTATTCATATAATATTGTTTATCGAGTCCGATAATTTCATCGAGCATTTTCTTCCACTCCCTTTATAAATTATTATACATTATTTTGAATAATTTTGCAACCCCGTTTTTTAAAAACGTTGTATAAAACAAAAATATACAGTAGAATTACTGTATATTTATGCATAATTATTGAATTATAAATATTTCTCCAGCGCATCCTCGTACTCGTCCTGCGAGCTTGCACCGATAATCTTTTCGGCTTCTTCGCCGTTTTTGAATATCATAACGGTAGGTATCGAAACGATATTATAGCGCAGAGCAAGCTCCGCCTCCTCGTCAACGTTTACCTTGCCGACAACGGCTTTGCCGTCATATTCCGTTTCCAGATCCTCGATTATCGGCGAAACCATTCTGCACGGCCCGCACCATTCCGCCCAAAAATCAACAAGCACCGGTTTGTCCGATTTTAAAACCTCATCAAAATTTTCCCTTGTCAGCTTCATAATTACACTCCTTTACTTATACGCCGGTATGCCCGAATGTTGTTTATTTACCGATTCGGAGTTGTACACCGACTTTTCAACAAATCCCGTTTTGCTGTAGGTATACTGCTTTATGGACGTGCCCACAGTCGACACATTATAGATAGTGATTGCGTTTGTGCCGTCTTTAAGCTCATCTATGTCAAAATACACTCTGCCGTTTGAAATGCTTTGATTAAGCAGTATGTAATATTCGCCGTTGATATTAACCTCAAGCACCCACTTCTGGCTGTCGTCCCACAGGATTTCGCCGCCGTCGGTTTCGGCTGATGTATACAAGCCTATTACCTCGTCCGCACCGTCACCGTTTACGTCTGCCTTGCAGCTGTCTATTTCCGACCACGTGCTTTCAACGGCGGACGCCTCGCTTTTGCCTATGTACTTGCCCGAGTCCCCGTCGGGAGCCGCTGTTGCCTCCGCTTTTTTCTCCGGCATTTTTTCCGGAACGGACTGCTTGGGTATCGCCGATACAACATCAGCGGTATATCCCTTATATCCTGCGTAATATCCGCCCCCTGCCAGAGCCGCCGCAGTTATTATGCTTATAAAAACAATCAATACTTTTTTCATTACCGCACCTCTTTGTCAATATATTTATTATCCGCCACCCTGCAAGCGGCTTTTCCGTTTGTAATATCGGTTATTTCCGCTATAAGTTTTTCGGTATCTTCCATAGACGAGCATATTTTAAACGTGACGTCGCTCCCGTATTCGGTATCGAGTACGGCATAGCCGTCAACCGCCATTTTGTGCTGTATTCTTCCGGCAAGCGTATAATCGGCACGCACCGAAACAATATCGCATTTTTCACGGATAATTATGCCCGAATTTTTAAGTCCGCCGCTTGCGGACGAGCCATAAGCATGAACAAGACCGCCCGTGCCGAGCAACGTACCGCCGAAATATCTTGTTACCACTACGGCGGCGTCGACTATATCCGCTTTGCGGATTGCGTCAAGAACGGGCATACCC
>DJRJ01000075.1:0-1705 GCA_002438865.1 Clostridiales bacterium UBA6363 | reverse complement strand
CGTCGTCCGAATATCTGAAAATATTGTTCTCATCTATCACATACGCATACACGTTATGCGTTGCGTCGGGATATTTTGAACGTATCTCGTTCAAAAATGCCAGTGCCTCCGCCTCCGTTTCGGCAGGAGCGGCATTGGTTATAAACTTAGACTTCTTTTCAACCAGCAAAGTTTCACTTCTTTGCGAAATGGTTTTATATCTGTCTTTTTTAGACATCAATATACTCCTTTATTCTTCCGTACATACTCTCGTCAACCATAAGCTCCATTATAACGCCGTTTTCGCCGTACTCGGTACTCAGCACCTTTTCCGTTTCGTGCAGTGCGTTCACAAGTCCACCCTCACTGTATGGAATAACGGCACGCACCTTTTGTTTTTTACCGGGTGCAACGTCCGAAACGGCTTCTATAAGCTTATCGGTATTTTCTCCGCTTTTTGCGCTTATAAATACGTTTTTCTCGTATTTATTGTTTACTATCGGCAGTATGTCAAGCTTATCGCACTTGTTAAACACGCCTATAACGAGCTTATCCCCCGCACCTATCTCACGGAGAACACGTTCAACTGTTTCCGTCTGGGCGTCACGCTCACTGCTTGACGCATCTATCACGTGAATTAGAAAATCGGCACAAGCCGCCTCCTCAAGTGTTGACTTGAACGCCTCGATAAGGTTATGCGGCAGTTTTCTTATAAACCCTACCGTATCGGTCAGAAGAATTTTTCTGTTATCCTCAAGCACTATCATACGTGAAGTTGGGTCAAGCGTTGCAAAAAGCTTATCCTCAGCAAACACGTCCGAATTTGTGAGCGTGTTCAAAAGCGTTGATTTGCCTGCGTTTGTATATCCCACAAGTGCGGCGGTTATCACGCCGTCCTTATCACGCCGTCTGCGTATAAGCGTGCGGTGCTTTTCAAGTTCCTCTATCTGTTCTTCAAGTGCCGATATTCTGCGCCTTATGTGCCGTCTGTCGCTTTCAAGACGGCTCTCGCCGGGTCCTCTCGTTCCTATTCCCGCACCTGTACGGCTCAGCTCCGTTCCGAGTCCCCGAAGTCTCGGCAAACGGTATTTAAGCTGTGCAAGTTCTACCTGAAGCTTGCCTTCGCCGCTTTTTGCACGCATTGCGAAAATGTCCAGTATAAGCATTGAACGGTCAAGGATTTTTACTCCGAGAAAATCCGATATATTTCTTATCTGCACGGGTGAAAGCTCATCATCAAACACAACCGTGTCAGCCTCCAGCGGCTCAATCATTTCCTTTATTTCTTCAAGCTTGCCTATGCCCATATAAGTGCCTGCCTCTATGTCGGTCTTATTCTGCACAACGCTCATTACAGCCTCGCCGCCCGCCGTTTTTACAAGCTCCTCAAGTTCCGCTATGGTTTCTTCGGTAGTGTCCGAAAGTTCATCGCCCCGTCCGCTGTGAACGCCGGCAAGTATTACACGTTCTTTTCTTTCTTCCGTTTCTGCCATATGTCTTTCTCCGTTCCGCCGTATTTGCAAGTAAAAATCTTATCACTTTTCTATTATACCAAATTTTTTCTCTTTCGTACAGGGTATTTATAAAAAATTTAAAATTTTTTAATAATTGCACTACATAGTATTTTCCGATACCTTAGCGTAACTTTTGCTTTTTTCAAAATTAAGCTATGTTTTTATTGCTTTTTTAGGAAAAGTGTGGTACAATAGCTGTAGTTGTGTTTCCG
>DJRJ01000033.1:15985-16725 GCA_002438865.1 Clostridiales bacterium UBA6363 | reverse complement strand
TTTACTTCAAAGATAAAGGACGTTGCCATAGTTGCAACATCGGCACCGGCGAACTTTACGGCGACGGCTAACGATTCGGGTAAGGTACAGCTTTCATGGGACGATGTAAATGATGATGTTACATATCAGATTAAGAAAACCGTAGACGGTGATGTTACATATATAGATGTCCCCGAAGGACAGACTGACTACTTGGATGAGGACGTTGACACAACAAATACAGAGATTGAAGTTAAGTATTCTGTAATCGCAATCAATGCAACATATAATACATCAGCTTCGACAGATGAGGTTGTGTTTAACAAGCCTGTAGAAACAACAGCGCTTAAGCAGAGATTGTTTGTAAACGGCAACTGGAGCGATTATATAAATACGTATGCTTATGCTATAGGCAGCGACAATACATATCTTGATTATGACAATACAAGTGGCAGTACATTTGAAAATAGAGTATGGACAACATATATAAATGATAATACTCTTACCGAGAATCAGCTTGTTACCCGTGCAGAGGGTACGTCAGGCGCAGGAATTATCGGCAACCCGAAAACAGGTGCGGACAATATGATTGAGCCGTCAACAGGTTGGGGCTACAGAGGCTTTATGCCTTTCTGGGATCCCAAAAAGACAGGAAACATCTTCCCTGCGCAGGTCATAGACGCAAGAGAATATGCCGATAACGGCGCAATCTCGTATATCATTAATGTTGAGGGTCAGAATCTTGACGGTGTATATCTTGC
>DJRJ01000033.1:12053-15971 GCA_002438865.1 Clostridiales bacterium UBA6363 | reverse complement strand
GGGCAGTAGGTTATTATAAAAATCTGTGGGATTTAGGCTGGTATTGGGAAGGCGATATGGAAAAAACTTTCCCGTATGGCTCAACATATATCGACGCAGAAAAGCTTGACGCAATAAAAGCTCCGAACGGAACGGCTGCTACATGGAGAAACGGCGCAGGTAACTACCGTGCAATCAGCTTTGCCGGTGTACCGCTTAAGGATTATTATGATACCGCAAAGGGCGGATTCCAGACAATCACGATTCCGTTCTCGGAATTTACCAATAATTCATCATTCAATAAGTATGCTTCAAAGCAAACGCTTTCGAGTGAAGATCATGCGAATACGTTTAACCCTGCTATGATAAGAACGGCAGGTATCGCACGTATGGACGCAAAGAATAAGGTTGAATTCACATCACAGATTAAGGATGTTGCAATCGTTGCACCTACTGCTGCTAAAAATGTAAAGGCTGAAAAGACAGCAAACGGTGCTAAGGTTTCATGGAAACGTTCAACAGATACAGATGTTAAGCAAATTCTTGTTAAGGAAATCAACAGACAGAAGCAGTACATAGACGTAACAGGTTCGGAATACCTCGATACAAACATAGGCGCTGAAGATGAGGCAGTTTACTATGTTATAACAAAAGACACAGCTTACGGCGCAGAAGCAGTAAGCGAAAAATTCTATTACAATGCTCCCGAAACACAGAGCGAGCTTGTAAGCGATATGCAGGTAGGTAAGGAAAAAGAAGTCGGAACAGGTAAGGACACAAGCGGAAATCTGACCGACACCGTATCCTCACATTGGTACACAGGTACAAAAGTAAACGTCTGGGGCGAATACGAGGATTACTGGGGCGCACAGGTAACAGGTAGCGGCGAAAACAGACGTGCCGACTACTGGCTTGTTGACAGCAACTATGTATATGATGACAGCGTAGAAGCAACAAACAAGAATAAAGGTAAAATCCTTGACAATGTACAGTTTACAGATGACAAAGGAAACGATCACGGACTCGTTTCACACGAATACGGTCTCGGCGGTTTCGAGTACAACGAAAACCTCGGAACAATCAAGGATATGAGCGCTCATAAGGGCGGATACCTTGTTATGGACGTATCGTTCCAAGAGCCTAACGGCAAAGCTGTAAATCTTGACGGTTCATACTTCACCGTTGAATTTGCAAAATCCGGCGAGGAGATTCAGAACCATGTAAACGGAAAACCGAACTATGGTAAGGGCAGAGTTTATAATGCAATCGTAAGAGGTGTACCCGTTAAGGATTACTACGACACAACAATCGGCGGCTATCAGAGAGTAGCTATTCCGCTTTCGGCATTCACAAATGCGGCTGAGCCGGAAATGAAGTACGTAAAGACGCGTGAGGGAAGCTTTGCATCATTGCTCGCAGCAGATAACACAAACGACTACGATTTTGCAAAATATATGCATATGTTCAAGGGCGCAGGCGTTGCAAGAAAGAACTTCAAGAACGCAAGCGGTATCAAATACAGCATAAAGAATATGTACATCGTAGACACTGCCGCTCCGAGAGAATTAAGTGCGGCATACACTTCATCGGGCGTAACGCTTACATGGAAAGATGCGGCTGTTGAAAACGTATCGAAATATGCCATCTACAGAGACGGCAGAAGATTAACGGTTGTTGACGGCGTATCATACACCGATACAACAGTTAGAGGCGGTGACCATACTTATGAAGTTAAGACGGTTTCACCGACATACGACAATGTTTTATCGGCAGCGGCAACGGCACAGATAACCGTTCCGACAACAAGCTCGATTGCAATCTATGCAGGTACGGGTGATGCCAAGACTGAAACAAAGTATACGAAGGCAGGCACTATGGAAGCCGACCTTATGGCAGTAGCAACAGGAACAAGAGGTTATGCGGCATTGTATGACGCAGACGGCGTATTGAAGTCGGTTAAGACTGTTGCTCTCGGAAGTGCAACAGCACAGTCGATTAAATTTGATAATGTTCTTGCAACGGATACGTTAAAGGCATTCATCTGGAACAGCGATATGACTCCGGAGTGTGACGAAGCGGTTGCAACACCTAAGGGAACAACAGTTCTTGTAATCGGTGACGAAGTTGCGGCTCAGGCTGTTGACTACTTAGATGAAATCGGTGCGGCAGCAGGTAAAGCGCTTAACGTTACAAGCGTTTATGCAAACGGTGCAACAATGAACAATCACTACACCAACATAGCAAAAGACAATGTTGTATACACCAAGTCGGTAAACGGCACGGTAAGTGCTGACCTCGTTTCGTTAAACGACGTTATAGGCGAGGGCGACTGGGATTATGTAATCCTTCAGGATAACTCAATATATGACGGAATAGACGCTTACTATGCGGCAGGTACGGGAGCGGCTTACACGGAAATTCCGGTAGTTGTTGCAAAGATAAGAGAAGCTTCGCCGGCAGCTAAGATTTACGCAAGCCAGCCGACAGGTTTTGACGATGCTTTCTATGAAGCACAGTCGGATAACTTCAAGGCATATATTGACGAAGTTGTAGGTAATGAGGACTTCTTCAATACCTCCAGCTTTATAACAAGTCTTTCGGCAGGCGGTATAGTTCCTGCGGTAGATTCAACAGCCGATATAATCGGAGCTTATTATATCGACTCGCACGATCAGATGACTTCAACATATGAAGGCTCGGCAGTATTCGTAAACGGCAAGAACCTCACCGAGGACGGTAAGTTCTTCACAGCCGCTTACATTTACAGAGTACTTGCAAACGGTGCAAATGTTACAAACGCTTTTGTACCGGCAGGCGTTACCGATGCAGAGGGTATCCTTGCAACGATTAACGGCTAAAAAATTATATTATAATCCCTATACGAACGGTTAAACAGGTTAATGATGGCCTGCCGCATTGCGACAGGTCATCGTTACCGTATTTTTGAGAAATACGGGGAATTCAGACAATCCAATACATTAGGAGGAAAGGATTATATGAAAAAAAATCTAATAATGCTTCTTATCCTGTCAATGCTGGCTATGCAGTTCCCGACGGTGATTGCATCGGCGGCAGATGACACGGACGCACGTGAAGCGGTTACATTTACTATGCGCTCAACGGTTGCGGCAAGCCCCAATGAGGCAAAAGTATACAATAACAGCCTTTCGGCTGCAAAGGCAAAAGGCATAACCAATTCTGCCGGCAGACAGATTGCATGGACGGATATAAACTATACGTCCGTACAGACCGGAAAAGAATGGGTGGGTTTCAGTGAAGAACTGAAAAACTCCGGCTCAAAGGATTTGAGCGAAATAAAAGATTATTCAAAGGTTGTGTACACGCTCACAGCGGCACACACTGTTGATTTATCAAATCTTTACCTGACTGTTCATTCGTCAAACGGTGCAATAGCAGGTATAAGCGCAGACGAATACTTCACAGCCGATAAAGACGAAAACGGCACACCCGACGTAAAGGACGGGTATACAACCGTTACCGTTGACCTTTCAAGATTTACGGCTGACGGCGCAGTGAACTTTGTCGACGGTCAGACTTTTGACGTGTCAAAGTTCTCCGGTATGGGTATTGTGAGAAAGAACGCAGACCCGAAACCGACATCATCGGGAAGAATTTCTTTCTCGAAGATGAGCGTTGTAAGTATTCCGGCGGTTACCGATTTAGAGGCTGAAGTAAGAAACGGAATACAGCTTTCGTTCACAAAACCCTCAATCGGAACAATCGACAAATATGAAATTGTAAGAACAAACGGCACTTACAGCACAACGCTGGAGCTTGCCGATGATGATTTTACTTTAGAAAACGGAAAATACGTTTATGTGGATACAACCCCCGAAGTTGAAATTGAATATTCATATAAACTGAGAATACATGAAAGCGAGTATGATATGTACTCACCGTTCGGCAATACCGTAACGG
>DJRJ01000033.1:0-12000 GCA_002438865.1 Clostridiales bacterium UBA6363 | reverse complement strand
ATACAATCGTGTGGAACCCGAATGTACGTGACTTCTCATGGGCGGGCGACAGAGCGGCATACTCAAACCCGTATACCGAAAACGGCGGCGGTCAGTCAAATGTAAACGCAGCGTCAATCCCCGGAATGGGTACAGGTCAGATTTTAAGATATAACTTAAATCCGGCAAACTTCAAGGAGTACAGCCAGTACGATGAGCCGGGAAAATGGCAGATAAAGGTTTACAGAGGTTATATGACAGCCGGTATAGCTTATCTCGAAGCGAAGGGCGGCGACAATGGTAACCAGAAAGCTTCCTATAACATAAATAATGTTAAAGATACGGGTTATGCAATCTTTACAATAAAGATTGACGAAGAAGTTCCGCTCGATAACCTTTACTTTATGATGGGTGACTCGGCTTCTGACGGCAGCCATGCCGATTCGAGAAACTACGTTGCAGTTCCCGTGACCGATTACATCACGGACGCAGACAAGGGTGCGACAACAACTATCGCAATTCCGCTTAAGGATTTCACCCTTGCAAACCCGCACGCATTCCAGAATATGAGAAACAACGAATGGGCAGCTGCAAATACTCCCGATGTTGTTCAGGACCTTGACTGGAAAGCAATAAGAATTATGGGCTTTATGCGCCGTGTACGTGACGGTAACAACAATGAAAGCGATCCGCTTTTTGAAACACCGGCATACACAAGCGGTTACATTTACTGCGGAAATTCGTTCGTAACAAACATTGCACCGGAAACGGATTTCAGAATTTATGATGTTAAAGAAGATAAAATAATATTAAAATGGACTCACACAGCCGACAAAGCCGTTAAGTACAATGTGTACAGAACAGACGGCGACGGTGAGAGAAGATTTATCGGAGAAACAACAAAGAACCAGTACGTGGACTATTACGAGAACGGCAACTTCCCCGCAGGCGTTAAGTTCAAGTACGAGGTTGAGGCGGTAGACGAGTACGGTACAAAATCGGTAATGCAGAGTGATGAAACAACAATCCGTACAATCGACCACCCGAGAAAAGTTCAGGCAGCTTCACAGGAATCGGCTACAACAGAGCTTGCGGTTGACATTTCATGGCAGGCTCCGCTGTTCGGTGACTTAAAGGAATACAGACTCTACAGAAACGGCTCGCTCTACAGAACGTTCGGCGCAGACGAAACCTCGTTCAGAGATACGGAGTTTGTTGAACACAATGATTACACATACACAATGACGGCGGTTGATACAAACAATCTCGAATCACTCGCCACAAACCCCATAACCGTAACGGCTTCGTGCCTCGGCAGACCTACAAATCTCGGCTATGAGGTTAAAAACCTTAATCAGGTTGAGCTTTCATATGCGGCTCCGAATTTTGCCGAAAAGTATTACATTTACTTAAACGGCGAAAAGATTGCCGAAACAAACGACGTTACATACACTGTTGAAAACGTTTCCTACGATACGGCGCTCGTATTCGGTGTACGTGCCGTAAATGCGGCAGGCGCAACATCAAACGAAACGCAGACGGAACAGTTTGTAATCAAAAACCCGAAGATGAACACATCGGCTGTTATCTATGACGATGCACTTGACTCCTCGTTATCGAGAGCGCCTATGGCAGGTCTTGAAATGAGTGAAACAACAACAAAGTCAATTATCGGCAAAAAGTCGATGAAGTTCGACTTCTCAACAAGAAAAGCAAATACCGTAACGGGTGCGCTTTCGGGAAAAATAGACATAAAGAATTACCGTGACAACGGCGGTCACCTCGGCTTCTGGCTGTGGGCAGACAGAAACGCCGATTTAAGCAAATTTGAAGTGGGCGTTGGTATCGGCGAACCGGTTGCCGGCACAACCACAACAATGTATTCGGCGGTTAAGGTTTCGGACTACGTTTCCGCTTTGGAAAAGTGGGTATACGTTGATATTCCGCTTAAAGAACTCCCCGACGCTTGCTCGGGTACGGCAAACGGCTTATCGCAGAGCCAGGCAATGGATTATGCGAAAGCAACGCAGTACTCATTCCGTTACAACAGCTCACAGCAGGAAACAGGACCTATATTCTACGTTGACCAGATGACAATCGATACGGGCGCTGCCTGGTCGGTTTCAAGAATACAGGACGATAAGGGTACAACGTCGCCGTCAATGTCGGCAGGCGCAAAGTCGCTTATGGTTCAGTTCTCGGAGGATATGGACGCCAAAACTCTTACGTCAAACGGCGTAACATTAAGCTACGCCGACGGTGAGGAGACAAAATATGTAGGCTTCTACGGCGCATATGACAATAACACAAAGCTGTATACGCTTAATTTCCTTGAACCGCTTAAGCAGAATACGCAGTACACGCTGAACATCAGCGGTGCGGCTTCGGCAGAGGGAATGACAGGCACATACAATACAACGCTTACAACAAATGCCGATACTCCGGCTACAATCGACTATACCGTTCCGGCAATCACAACGGTTATGTCAAGCACATCAACCGGTTCAACCACGACTGTTACGGTGGCAATGCCGGCTGACAGAAACGAAACGGTAAACAACTACACGATTAAGCTTTCGTACAACCCGACATATGTTGCATTGAACGGCGCAAAGGCTGTAACCGACACGCCTGACGGCGCAGCGGTTAAGACGGAAAGCGGCAGTGTAACAATTTCCGGTACAAAAGACGGAAATACTCTTACGGGAACACTTATGACGGTTAAATTCTCAACCGTTACTGCAGGAACGGCAAATCTTACCGTTTCGGGCAGATGCGAGGTTTACAACGCACAGGCAGATGCCACAGCCGTTGCAAACGTAAACGGAACATATTCGTTTACCGCAAGGAAGAACACCCAGCAGGGCGGCGGTCAGCAGGGCGGCGGTTCAGACAACGGAAGTGCAAGCCGTAACAACGGCGTTAAACCCGATGACTGGGCTCCGAGCCCCGATACAAAGCCCGATGATACAAACACCGGAAATGCCGATAACTTTACCGACATTGCAGACGTACCCTGGGCAAAGGACGCTATTCTCTACCTTGCAAAGAAGGGCTACATAAACGGCTTTGACGACGGTACTTACAGACCGAACGACACAATAACCCGTGAACAGTTTGCAAAGATAATTGTAAACGTATTGGGTTATGACACATACCAATATGACCCGGCAGAATTTGCGGATATGGATAAGGACGCATGGTATGCAAAATTCGTTACCATTGCCGCAAAGTCGGGACTTATAAACGGAATTGACGATAACAATTTCGGAACGGGTATGGACATCACAAGACAGGATATGTGCACGATTATATACCGTGCAATAAAGACAGACAATATTAAGATGTCGGAGATTTATTCGGATATTCAGTTCAGTGACACAGCAAGCGATTATGCACAGGAAGCAATCAGAGAGCTTTACCGCTGGGGTCTTGTAAGCGGAGTGGGCGACAATAAGTTCGACCCGTTCGGCAGTGTAACAAGAGCTATGGCAGCAAAGGTACTCTACCAGCTCTCCTTAAAGCTGTAATCAAAGTTCGGGCAGAGAAAGGAAAAAAGAAGTATGAATAAATTATGGAAAAACAGTCTGGCAATTCTTATGTCCATTGCTATGCTTATCACGCCTTTCGCCGCATTTGCGGCGGAGGGCGGCGAGGACACCGCCGCTAAAAGCGCAGTATCCTCGGAGGTTGAAAGCTACTTGAAGGCATTCGGAATTTTCGGCGATTCGGAAATAATAGATAATTCAGAAATTACAAGAACACAGGCTGCCGATTATTTCATCAAAGCCGCAGGCTTTGATTACGGCACAATCGTGGGCGACGCTCAGAGCTTTGCCGATGTTTCGGCAGGAAGCCAGGCGTGGAAGGTATCCGAGGCAGCATTAAGACTCGGAATAGTAACATTAAATGACGAGAGAATGTTCTACCCGTCAAGAGCGGTTTCCGTTGCAGAGGCTGCCGCAATGGCTGTCCGCACAATGAAAGCCGAGCCTATTGCAAACTTAAGAGGCGGATACCCCAACGGTTATATGGAGGTTGCCCGTGACAGCTATCTCTTTAACGGCACATCGGGCGGAGCAACCATCACTAAGGCAGACGCCGCAATGATGGTTTACAATATGCATAAAGCATATACGTACGATATTACCTACGAGGGCGACAGAATTTCGTATACAAAAAGCACGGAAACAACCGTTGCCGAGGATTTACTGGGCGTTAAGAAGTACAGAGCAGACTTTTTAAACACAGATACCTCGGACAACAGTATCGAGGTAAAATATATCGGCGGTGACAGAAAGGGACAGACGGAAAAGCTTTTTGCGTCAAAAAAGATTGATGTTTCAGCAATCGGCGGCAGCGGATATATTTACGTTGATACCGATACCGATGAAATCGTTTTCATTGAGGTAAAGAAAGGCTCGGACGTTCAGTTCGATTATATCGATGAAGTAAACAAACTCGATAAAAACAGCGACATAAGCGTAAGCGATATTAAGTATATTCATCTTAAGAACGCCGACAAGACATATGAGCTTAGCGAGGACGTTGCGGTATACTACGAGGACAAAAAGGTTACAACCGAAACATACAACTACATCGGTACTTTTGCAAAGGTAATTATTCAGGATGATGAAATCATAAGAATTGACGCATATCCCTTAAAGGAGGGCGGTCTTGTCCGCTATGCGGTAACCGAACAGCTCAGATTTGATGTAGCTGAAGATACTCTTATCTGGTACGATATGGAGGACTTCTCAACTCTTGAAGTTTATATCGACGGTATCAAGGCTGACGGCGTTATAAGGCTTAAGGAAAACTATGTGTTTGACTACTGGTACGACAAAGATCAGAATAAGATGATGATTGTTGCGTCAAGCCGAGGCAAGCACGGTAAAGTCGAGGGTAAAAAGGACGGTAATAAGCTTAAAATCGACGGCGTTTACTATGACGTTGATGAGAACTGCTGTAACTGGAATGTTCCTAACGGCGAATACAGAAAAGGTTATGACTATGATAAGCTTGCAGGTCATAATGTTACGGCGTTCTTCTCGGACGATATGAAGATAAGATTTATCCGTATTGATACGTCGAATGAGACAAACAATACAGTTCGAGGCGTTATCACAAACGCATACGAGGAAAAAGGAACAGGCGACAAGTATATAAAGATATTCAATATCGACGATAACACCGGCGAGAGTGAATACAAGGTTGCCGATAAGTTAAAGAGCGGCTCTTTGAGCTTTGCATATGCACAGAGTGTATCAAAGGATTACGAGGGCGGCGGTTTCCTCGAATTTACCATTAACGGAAACAATGAGATAAAGAATATAGGCTATGTGGAGAACTTTGGTTACGCCTCAAACTTTACGGGACACAATATCCCGGAACAAAAGGTTGTGTGCGGACAGTATATAGGTGATGCAAAGTGGTTCCTTATCCTTAATATCGACGGTGAATTTACCGTAAGAAAAACAAATTACAGCAGTATGATGTATATGCATCCGACGGGCACGGCAAGATTTGTGAGTGATTACAATGTAAGATATAACCCCGTTCCGCAGTACTTTATGGGACTCGGCTGGGAAAATTCTTACACAGCGTTTATGTCATACGGATTTATTACCGATATTAAGTACATAGATGACGATACATCAAGCATTGTACTTGCAAACAACAACTCATTTACAGTAAGCAACGATTTTATAAAGGCTGAGGGTATAGACGTAAACTTCTATATCAAGTACAGAGCAACAAGAGGCTGTAAGGAGTCTATCATAATTTACGAAAAGAAAGACTTCTCGGGCGATCCGAGTACATGGCAGACAGATACATGGTCATCTGCTGCGGGCGAGGGTCTGTACAGAGCGGACGATCTCTCCTACAGAAACGATTACGTTGTTCAGTTTATAGTGGACGGTCAGCTTACCGACACGTATAAGTTTAAGGACAGAGGTATTACGGACGGTGATCCGTGTACAGCTTACAGACATGACAGAAATACATTCAAGAGCGTTAGTATGAGATATGGAACATCTGATGATGTAAGCTATATAAGAGAATACAGAGGCGCAAAAACAATGAACCTCAGAAAAGGCGACAACATCTGGTTCTATCTTAATGAAAGCAGAGAAGTGGCATGGTTCATATTTGAGGATGGCCCCGACAGCTACGAGTTAGACTGATTTCAGGTATGTACGGCACAAAGCTTAAGCTTTGCGCCGTACACCGGAATAGCATAGGAAAGGAGTCAATGCTATAAGATGAAAAATGGTTTTTTAAAGAGATTGTGTGCGGCGTCACTTGCGGTTATGATGACGCTTGCCGCATCGGAAGCCGTTCTTGCGGACGTTATTCAGATTGATTTGGACGAGTTTTTAAATCATCAGAGACTGTATAAGCAAAATTTCTCATATGTTGATTTAAGAAGCGTTACAAACAGAGCATGGGCGGACGATTTTGCCGGTGACGGAAAAGGCGGCTGGTCTGACCAGGGACCGAGTAACGATATGTCGTGTCTGAATACCTTCGGCATACAGACAATGTACGGCATAAACTTTGACATAATAAACCCTAAGGAGAATAACGGAACATCGTGTATAATGATGAAGGGTATGGGCGATATATACTTGCAGACCGACGTTACAATCCCCGTAAACGCAAAAGCAAAGGGTATATACTTCCTGCATACCGCTCCGTGGGCAAGCGATAAGTTTACGGATATTGGTTCGTACACAATCGTTTTTGCCGATGGCAGTGAAGATGTAATCAAGGTTTCGGACGGTGATAACGTATTCAACTGGTGGGGAGAGGGCGTTTCCGACCATGCCGTAACGGTCTGGACGGGAAATAACTCCTCGGCAATTGTCGGACTTGATATGTTCCCGTATTCGCTCGGCGAAGAAAAGGAAATTAAAGAAATTAAGGTGCATACAAACGGTGAAACAACCCCGTATCTCGGTATTGCGGCTATTACGCTTACCGATACAGACCCGTATCTCCCGGCAAAGAAACCCGAGGATATAGGTAACCCCGATGTTTCGGAATGGTATCCATATATAGATAATCAGGACGCCGAAACAAGATTCGGAACAGCCATAGATGCGTCAAATATGCTCGAAAAGCCCTCAGGTAAGCACGGACACGTGACAATAGACGGTGACAAGTTCATATTTGAGGACGGAACGGAGTTCCGTATGTGGGGAACGGTTGTCGGCGGTACTGCGCCGTATCCGTCGCATAAGGAAGCGGAGGCAAACGCAAAAATGCTTGCTCTGCAGGGATTTAACACAGTCCGTTTCCATGCAACGTCAACGGGTGTAAGCTCAGATGTAGGATATGAGCGTGTTAATTCACGTGACAGACAGGCAAGCTATATATCTCCCGACAGTATGGACAGATTTGCGTACTATATAAGCGAGCTTAAGAAAAACGGTATTTATTACGGATTCGACTTAACGCCGACTCCAATGTACCGTGATAACGACGTTAAGTATTTCGATCAGCTTCAGGGAAGCCATGCATTGCACTGGTTTGACCCCGATACGATGAAAAGACGTGAAAGCCTTGTAAAGCAGTGGCTTACGTGGAAAAACCCGTATACGGGACTTACCATTGCCGAGGATCCGTCTGCAATATGGGTTTCGTATTGTAACGAGTGCTCGATATTTAAAGTAAACACAGGTCCCGATAAGGCGAATGACTATTACAGAAAAGAACTGCAGGATTACTACAATGAATGGCTCAGAGAGAAATATCCGAGCCGTGAGGCGCTTGAATATGCGTGGTATGATCCTTCAAGCGAGGCAAAGGGATTGGAACCTGATGAGGACCCTTATGACGGTGACGGAACGGTTAAAGTCGGAAACAATAAGGGTGAACGAAAGATGTTCAACTCTAAGCGTGATGATGACAATATAGAGTTCTTTATAGACGTTGAGCAAAAATCGATAAAGAGTTTGCAGGACAGCATACATGAGTATGCGCCGAAACTTTTGGTACACGGCTCAACAACGTGTCTGACGGGTGACGAACACTCCGCTCCGCTCTACAGTGCGGCAAAGGCGGGACAGTTCGTATCGTATCAGTGTTACTGGTATCTGCCGAACGGAAACGGCGAAAGAATGAGACCAGGTACAACAACGGGTAATACACCGCCTGTTTCAAGTATGACAAAGGATGATAAGTTCCTCGGTATGATGGGTTACCTTGCGGCAAGAAAAGTATACGGTCAACCGTATCTTATCACCGAGTGGGACGCCAGCCAGCCTAATCCATGGAGATGCGAAAACAATCTTGAAATGATTGCGCTGACCTGTCAGAACAGATGGAATCCGTTCTGGTTTGCATGGCAGACCGTAACACCGGACCTTTCATATAACACGGACTCTACACAAATCTGGAACCTCGGCGGACATCAGATCAACCGCCGTCCCGAAGCAATAGCCGTAATGCCTATTCTTGCGAGAATGGTATACAGAGGCGACGTAAAAGAGGCTGAAAAAGGCTATTACGTAAGACGTTTCTATGAGGGCGACGCTGAGGAGAAAAAAGGTCAGACAGATACGTTTGATATGCGATACAGTGTGGCAGGTCAGTCAAGCGTAGTATTCGACGATCTTGCTTTTGATGAAAATTATACCGATAATGACGTTATAAAGCTTGTCAAGTACGGCGAAAAGACCGGCGAGTATATGTCTTACTTAGACCAGATAAAGCTTGATTACAATAAGAAGATATTCTATGTAAACACAGACAGAACTCAGGCAATCGCAGGCTATATCGGAACTGAAACATCAGAGCTTGACGGCGTTATTTTCGATATAGACTCGCAGAACAATCACGGTTCGGTTTATCTTCAGTCGCTTACAGACGACGCTATAACCGATTCGGAGCATCTGATATTCGTTTATGCGGCTGACGCAAGAAATACGGGTCAGAAGATGTCTGCCGACGGACGTGTGGTTGAAAACGGAGGTAAAGGACCTGTACAGGTTCAGCCGATGTACGGCAGAGTTACGTTAAAATCAAAAGATAACTACGTAATATATCTGCTTGACGAGAACGGTAAGCGTGAGGGTACAAGAACCGCAAAGCATGATGAAAACGGTCTTGCATACTTTGATGTAAACAAAGAGGACAGAACTTTCTATTATGAAATAGAAAGAACTTCAAAATCAAATTCGGAATACACTCCGAACAAGATTACTTTCCTCCCCGAAGGCATATTTGACGATATGTTCACAGATCTCGGCAAATACGAGCCGTACAAGAAGGAAATAGAGCGAACTGCTCTTGAAGATTACATCAAGCCGATGTCCGACAAGGAATTTTTCCCGGAACAGCCGCTCACAAGAGGCGAGGCAGTTAAGCTGTTGTCAACAATATTCAAGTTCGTTTCATCAAATGATGATCCCGGCTTTACCGATGTTAAAAAAGGCGACCTCTATTATGAGGAAGTGGCAAAAGCAGCAGCGGCAGGTATGATTAACGGCTACGGAAACGAAGCTTTCAGACCTGATGACGCAATTACAAAAGAAGATTTCCTCACAATGGTTTACAGAGGAATTAAGACAACAAATATGCTCCACAATGACGAAAGAGGAAAAACAACCCCGAACCTTTCAAACGTTTCGGATTATGCAAAGGAAGCGGTAGAGGTACTCACAAAGAGAGGCTACTGCGATGAAATTAACAGCCTTAACCTTAAAGACTCTGCAAACAGAGCCGAGGCGGCTGTAATGGTTTACAGAATTCTGTGGGAATAGGAGGAAGCTTATGAAGAAAATTGCATTGCTGTTATCGGCAGTTATGTCAATTTCTCTTCTCCCGACCATAAGCTTTGCGGCAGGGAATACCATATCCACTGCCGCAGAGCTGCAGAATTTCAGAGACAGCGTTAATAACGGAAATACTTACGAGGGTCAAACTGTTACGCTTGCGGCACAGGTTGACCTTTCGAGTATCAGCTGGAATTCTATAGGTACGGAAGAACACCCCTTTAAGGGAACATTTGACGGCGGCGGAAAAACCGTTACGGGTCTTAACGCCCAAACCGAAGATATGTATGCCGGACTTTTCGGCTACAACAGCGGAACAATTAAAAACCTCAACGTGGAAACGACAGAAAACGGAGTAAGGCAGAGCTTAAGCATAGAAACAGGTGTGGAAAAGAAATCGAAGCATATGTTCGGCGGTGCGGTTGCGGCGTATAACACGGGCAATATCTCGAACTGCACGGCAAAGGGGCTGGTTTACGGATATAACCAATATTCATATATGGCGTCGGGCGGTATTTGCGGTATGAACAAGGGTACAATCTCAGAGTGCAAAAATTACGCACGTGTATATGTGGATCAGTGGGTTGAGTATACAAAGCTTTACGGCGACGCATATGCCGGAGGTATATGCGCAATAAATGAAGGGTTTGTTGCTAATTCGTCTTCAAACGCACAGGGCAAAACCGTTGCGGATCAGCCGTATGTCGAGGAGGCTGCAGGCGTATACGCATCGTCAAGATTTGCCTCGGCAATCGCCGGCGGAGGTATTGGTGATAACAGAGGAACTGTTTCGGGTGTATCGTCAAGCGGAACGGTATTTGCAAATATAAATTTTGCTGTAGGCGAAATGTCATACGCATACGCAGGCGGTGTGTGCGGAAGTAATACCGGAACAGTTTCGGGTTCGTCCTCGGAGTGCTATGCCACTTCTCAGCAACATTCCGACTCGAACGATAAAAGAAGAAACTTCCTGATGAGCGGCGGTATAAGCGGTTACAACAAGGGCGAGCTTTCGGGAAATACATTTAACGGACTTGTTACGGCAGGTACGGACATCAATTCGAGTGTAGTCGCATATGCGGGCGGTGTGTGCGGATATAACTATGGCACAATTTCCGGCTGCGAATTTGGCGCAAACGCAAAAATTACGGACAGCAAGCTTACAAAGGTACACCGCTGGACGAATAACTATTCACCGGATTACGCCGGCGGAATATGCGGCTATAACAATAAAGGCACTGTAACGCAGTGCCGTGCAAAAGGTAAGATTTATCCGAGAGAATATTTCGCAAATGATAATAACAAGTATTACGGCGGAATAGTGGGCGAGAATAACGGTACTGTTTCGGTGTCGTATTCAACGACCGATATTATCCTTGACGGTGACAGCTCTATTCTGATAGGATACGGACTTACAATCAACAAAAAAGCCGAGGACGCTGCAACGAACAACAAGGTATATGCAGGCGGACTTTCCGGCAATAACAACGGCATAATAGAAAACTGCTATCATTATACTACGTCAACAAACAGTATGAAAGCATATAATGTCGGCGGACTTTCAGGCATAAACAGCGGTTTGCTGGAAAACTGCCACTCAAACTGTACCGTGGACGCATCGCTTATCGGAAACGGAAAGGGTATTTGTCCCGAGAACAACGGTATGGTAAACAGTTGCTATTTCAGAATAGATTCGCTTGATGATGATATTTCCGAAGCGAAAAAGACGGTTGCGCAGATGCGTAATAAGGCAACGTTTGTAAACTGGCCGTTCGATGTATGCTGGATCATTAAAGGTACCGTAAACAGAGGTAATCCGAGCTTTACCACGGGAGAATATAAGTTCTCGGGCGGCGAAGGAACGGAGCAGTCGCCGTATATCGTAAAAACGGCTGCGGATTTGTACAGTATACGTTTTTACAAGTACGCATCGTACATAATCGCAAACGATATTGAATATCCTTACGAGTGGAGCCCGATGGGCAGTGTTTCAGACCCGTTTACGGGTAAAATCGACGGAAATTACTGCACAGTTAAGTTCCCGTCAATAAACGGCTCGTTCGGTAACTGCGGACTTGTCGGCTATGGAAACGGCTGTGATATTAAAAATATCACCGTGAAATCCGATAACCCGATAACGGTTCATGACAACAAATCAACGGGCATAGCATATGCAGGTATGATTATAGCGCAGGGAACGGACGTAACCGTTGAAAACTGTGCATTTGACGGAAATATC